>JAJDDM010000061.1 GCA_029260315.1 Phycisphaerales bacterium
GACAACGTGGGCGACAACGTCGGCGATGTCGCGGGCATGGGCGCCGACTTGTACGAGAGCTATTACGGCTCGATCCTCGCGACGATGGCGCTCGGTGCCGCGGCGGCGATGAGCGTGCCCGGCGGCGACATGCAGTTGGGGATCCAGCTCGCGTCGACGCCGTTGGCGCTCGCGGGCTTCGGCATCATCGCCTCGGTCCTCGGCATCTTCGCCGTCAAGGCCAAGGAGGGCGCGTCGTTCGCGCAGCTCCTCAAGGGTTTGCACTTCGGCGTGTACGTCGCCAGTGCGTTGATCCTGGTCGGCGCGTTCGGTCTGCTCTACACGCTGGTCAATCCCGGCGTCGCCGGCGCGTTGGACGGTATCACGACTCCGTGGGGTCTCGGCGGCTCGATCGTCGCGGGCCTGGTCTCGGGCTTGGTGATTGCCCACGCCACCGAGCACTACACCAGCTATGAGCACAAGCCGACGCAGAGAATCGCCGAGCAGGCCCTGACCGGCCCGGCGACGGTGATCATCGCGGGCATCGCCGAGGGCATGAAGTCGACGTGGGCGAGCCTGCTGACGATCGTCGTGGCGATCATCGCGGCGTTCACGTTCGCCGGCGGCAACGAGAGCTTCCTGAGGGGTCTGTACGGCGTGGGCATCGCCGCGGTCGGCATGCTCAGCACGCTGGGCATCACGCTGGCGACCGACGCCTACGGCCCGATCGCCGACAACGCCGGCGGCAACGCCGAGATGACCGGCCAGCCGCCGCACGTCCGCGAGCGGACAGACATGCTCGACAGCCTGGGCAACACGACCGCCGCGACGGGCAAGGGCTTTGCCATCGGCTCGGCGGCGCTGACGGCCCTGGCGCTCTTCGCCGCGTACATCCAGATCGTCCAGACGCAGATCAACACGCAGTCGAAGACCTACTACACCCAGAACGAGGCGAGCTTTGTCTTCGACGCTCAGGACACCGCCGTCGCGATCTACGAGGGGCACGGCAAGTTCGCGATCGCGTACAAGACGCCCGTCGTGGCGGATCCCGCGGATCCGGACGCCGAGCCGACCGGCGGCGAGACCAAGGTCGTCGGCGGCATGCTCGTCGAGAAGGACCAGATGGGCCCGCACCAGCTCGGCAAGATCGAAGCCGGCAAAGCGTTCAAGGCCTACTCCGTGAGCCTCCAGCACCGCGAGGTCGCCGAGGGAACACCGCCCGACCGCTCCTTCACGCTGAGCGCGTTCAACCCCGAGAATCGGCGTGTCATTCTGGCCGGCAAGGTCGGCGGCAACAACGCGATCACCACCTTCGAGGTCATCAACACCCAGTCCGGTCGCCTCCAGGACGTGCTCGCCTTTTACGACGTGACGATCACCAATCCGCGCCTCCTGGGCGGCATCTTCATCGGCGTGCTGCTGGCCTTCCTGTTCTGCGCGTTGACGATGAACGCCGTCGGTCGCGCTGCCTACGCCATGATGGGCGAGTGCCGGCGCCAGTTCGCCAAGATGCGCGAGGCCTTCCGAGCCCAGGGCATGGGCGAGGACCAGATCGCCGATCCCGAGCAGTGGCCCAAGCAGGTACATTTCGAGGGCGTCGACTATCCCGATTACGCCAAGTGCGTGAGCATCTCGACCGCCGGGGCGCAGAGGGAGATGGTGATCCCGGCGATCCTGGCGATCATCATTCCCATCGCCGTCGGCCTGGTGCTCAGCGTGCCGGGCGTGATGGGCATGCTCGCCGGCGGGCTGACCAGCGGCTTCGCGGTCGCGGTGTTCATGGCCAACGCCGGCGGCGCGTGGGACAACGCCAAGAAGCTGCTCGAGTCCTATGGACGCATCACCGCCAACGACATGGTCAGTGACAGCGCCGCGAGCAAAAAGGTCCCCGATGCCGTTCGAGATGCGATCAAGCTCCGAGCCGAGGAGTTTGTCAAGCAAGGTAAGGGCGACACGATCGTCTACGGCAAGGGATCGGACGACCACAAGGCAACGGTCGTCGGCGACACGGTCGGCGATCCGTTCAAGGACACTTCGGGCCCGAGCCTCAACATCCTCATCAAGCTCATCTCGATCGTCTCGGTCGTCTTCGCGGGGCTCATCGTCAAGTACGGCCCGGTGATCGGCGATCTGATCGGCCTCAACTGAGCGTCCGAATTTCTGGAGTCACCCGGCCCGGGCAAGCGCCCGGGCCGTTTTCATTAGCCAACACATTGGGTTGCCAGTCGGATGGACCCACGAGCGCTTCGTCAGTCCGTTGCGAGCGTCCAACAGATCGAGGGCGTCCTTGGACGCCGGGACTGAGGCTCTGCGAAGGTCCGGGTCAGAGTTCGCTGCCCGGCGCACACGGAACGGTCGGGCTGCCCCGGGTCGCAGGAGCCGCCACTGCGGGCGGGCCACCAACGAGCGCGTCTTCTCGAGCCTTGAGATCCGATTCCCGCATGCGCCGCGAGACCCGCGCCTGCACCCAGAGAATGACCATCGCGCCGCCGACCGCGACCGCGCCGCCGATCCACTGCCAGATCGTGAGGGGCTCCTGGAAGTACAGGGTCGCGCCGATGGCGGTGACGAACGGCTGGAGCTGGATGATCCCGCTCGCCGCGGCGACGCCCAGTCGCGCCATCGAGATGTAAAACAACACATGCCCGAACGCGATGCCGATCACGGCGCTGAGCGCGAGCAGCACGAGGTTGGCGTCGCTCATGGCCAGGGCCGCAAGCCCGCCGCGTTCGCCGAGAATAAGCATCAGCGCCACCATCACAATCGCCGTGATCTGGCTGATCGCGGCGAACGCGGGGATCGAGCGATACCCGTCCAGGCACTTGCGGACGCTGATCGAGTAGCACGCGAAGAACGCGCCCGCCGCGAGGGCGAGCGCCACCCCCACCGTGTTCTGCGGCTGTCCGAACGTGTCGTCGCTCCAGATTGTGGACATCGTGCCCGCGAGGACCATGGCGACACCCAGGAGAAAGAACGGCCGACGGATGGCGGCCCGCTCATTCGGGAACAGCAGGGCGGCGCCGATCGTGACGCAGACGATCTGGAATCGCAGGCCGAAGGTGACCAGCGCAGGATCGATCTTGTAATGGGCCATCGCGAAGCTGACCTGCCCGAGGATGTTGAAGACGCTCGGGACCAGGGCGGCCCGTCAGAGTCCCGCTCTGGCGCTGCGCCGAGTTATCAGGACCGGCAGCCAGAACAGAGCCGCGACGGCGTATCGTCAGCCGTTGCTCGTCCAGACGTCGATGTGGCGGGCGAAGTAGAACAGGAACAGCGGCACCGCGGACCAGCTCAAGAGAGTCGCGAGGACGCACGAGACGCCGAGCATGGAGTTCGCACGATGATCGGTCAAGAGTCGGGACTGTAGCGATGCTGCGTGTCGATCCGGAGAGAGGCGCGGATGGAGACTTCTCCCGATAGGTCATGCTTGCGGTGGATGCCGCGGGTCGTGGCAAAGTGGGGTATCTGCCAAATATCGGACATGGTGGTGCGGTGCATAAACCGCCAAGAATGCCGAACGAGAGGGGTTTGTTCCGGTTAGGCAAACAAAAATCTCTGGAACGCCGGTTTTGGGCTATGCCCGGCGCAAGCGAGCGTGTATATTGCAGTTCGTATGAAATCGGTTCCGGGCCCTCAGATGGGCTCGCTTGCTGATGGACTGGTTGGGTCATCGCGGGGAGTATCCCGAGGTGTCAGAGAGAAGGCTTAGAAGTAGGAGCGAAAAAGATGAAGAAGCAGATCGCGTTTGTTGCGGGTACGGCTCTGTGCGTTGGCGCGGCCAGTGCTCAGATGAGCGCCGGCATGGGCGCCGCGGGCAGTGTCGTCCCGAACATGGACTTGGGGCAGGCCGGCGGGCTCAGCACCGTT
>JAJDDM010000062.1 GCA_029260315.1 Phycisphaerales bacterium
GATGTTCCGGCGTGGGCAGAGTGACGATGCGCACCACGCCTCGTGGAATCACCCGTCGTGGACCAGCCCCTACCTCGACGCGGCGCTCATCGAAGAGGAACGCGGCCGGCTCCCCGAGCGAGTCTTCGCCCAGGAGTACGGGGCGCAGTTCGTCGAGGGCAGCGGGGCCGTGTTCAGGAACGTCCGCGACTGCGCCACTGCCGGCTGGGCCGAGCCCGTCGAGCGGCAGGTCTACTGGGTCGGGCTGGATCTGGCGAAGGTCGAAGACTTCACGGTGATGGTGATCATGGACCGCGAGGCGCGCGTCGTCTTCGTGGATCGGTTTCACAGACTGGATTGGGCGCTGCAGATCCAGCGCATCCAGGCCAGCGCCGAGCGCTACAACCGAGCGCTGATCCTGGTCGACAGCACGGGGGCCGGCGAGCCGGTGTTCGAGTCGATGCGGCGGGCCGGATGCCGGGTCGAGCCGTACCCCTTCACGATGAAGAGCAAGTCAGCCCTGATCGACAACCTCGCGCTGATGTTCGAGCAGGGCAAGCTCACGCTGCCGAAGGTGACGCTCTGGCCCGAGGGAATCGATGAGCTGGAGGCTTTCGAATTCTCCGTCTCGGATGCCGGCAACGTGCGCACCGCGGCACCGGCGGGACTGCACGACGACTGCGTCGTGGCGCTCGCGTTGGCGGCCTGGCAACGCCGCGCGTGGTGGGCGTCTGCCGTGTACACGGGGCGCATAGGTCCCTCTGAAGAGGCCCTGGCGACCGTGGCGGCGGCGAGGGCGCGCCGCGGCGGCGATGGCCCGGAACCGGGATTTTGGCGGTCTCGCCACGCGGGCCGGCACGACTTGTGACGAGCCAGAAGTGCAGCGTCCAGGCGCTGAATCGGTGGCTCCAGAACCGACGTCACGGCGGCGCGATCCAGGATCTATCCCACGAGGGAAGGGCCGCTGTGCGCCCCGGAGGCAGCTTTCTCGGCGCGCCTGGCGAGGTTTCGGCGCTGGGACCCGGAGGTCGGGGAGAACGACTTGCGGAGCGGACGGATGGCTGGCCTGATGCGGGACTTCTAGGCGAGGGCCGCTGGCGCCTCTCGACCGTACTTCCAAGTGTTCCTTTCAAGGGTCGAGACCATGCGCATCGAGACAGCGTTGGGGAAGTTTCTGCTCCAGCTCCAGGCCGACGGCCGCTCTGTGTTGACGGCCGATCAGCGCCGACGGCACGTGCTCGCGTTCGCGGCCTGGCTCGCTGCCGAGCACCGCACCCAGGACCTGGGCAGGATCACGCACGAGGTGGTGGCGGAGTTCATGGTGAGCCCGGCCGCGCGGAGCCGACGCGACGGCGGAATCAAGCGAGCGACGAGCACCAACCAGCTCCGCACCTCGCTGCGGTGTTTCTTCGGCTACTGCGAGGAAGCGGGGCTCGTGCGCCGCAGTCCCGCGAAGCTGCTGAAGCTCGCCCGCTGCTCGTCACGCCCACCGACCGCCATCACCGACGCGGAGTGTCGGCGGCTGTTCACGACGCTATCGAAGTCGGACGACCCCAGGGCGGCGCGCGACCACGCGCTCTTCCACCTGCTGCGGGCGACCGGCGCGCGGATCGGCGCGGCGCTGGCTCTCGCCGTGGCCGACGTGGACTTCCGACGACGTGAGATCGCTTTGCTCTTCAACAAGAACGACTCGCCCACGACCGTCCCCATCAACGACGCGCTGCGCCGACACCTACGTGCCTACATCGGCAAGCGGCGCGAGGGACCGCTCTTCCTCGGCCGCGACGGGCAGCCCATGAGCGGTAGGAACGCCCGGGCTCGCCTGCGGATATGGGCTGAGAAAGCGGGCATCGATCGATCGCTGTCCCCTCACGCCTTTCGCCACGCGCTGGGGATGGACGTCTACCGGCGCACGGGCGATCTGCTGCTCACGCAGGCCGCGCTGGGGCACCGGGCGATCGCCTCGACGACTTCCTACGCGCGGGCCGACACGGCTCGGGTGCGTGCCGCGCTCGCCTAGCCCGCCACAGGGTCTGGAATCGGAAACCGCGCGGTGTAGGGTGGCCTGGGTCGAGACGGTCGGGCGGTTGCCCTTCGGAACGACCGCTGATCGTGACCCGGCCTAGCTTCCGCTGTGCGACACTTGGCCTGGACGTTGGCACAGCGATTGGCGACGTGACGATGGCGCACTCCCAAGACGACCAACTGGCCCGAATGGCCGAGAAGATCGCTGCGGACGTGCCGCAGCTCGCCCTCGTCAGCGCATCGATCAAGCAAATCGAGAGGCTGTCGGTGCCACCGATGACGCTGCCCGACGTGATGTGGTTGGGCGCAGATGTCGCTTCGACGGTCGCGGCACCGAACATCCTGCGACATCGAGGATCGATCACGGGTGAGGTCGCCATCAGGATGTTTGGCCTGGGCGTCAGCATCGTCGCGGCCGTCGCGCCGAACCTCGTGCGCAAGTGCGGTTTCGAGCCCGGCGCGATGAGCAGCGGCATCCTCGTCATCGGTGTAGAGCAGGGCTACCTGGATGCGACGGGAGGCCAACAAGAGCAACTCAGGCCGACGCTGGAGTCGATGGCTGATGGCGTCGCCAAGTCTCATGGTCGTGCTTTCGCGGCCTGGCGTGCCTGGGTGAGCGAGCGCCTGGAGCCGTCATTGGCCGCGTATGAAGGGCGCGCATCCGATGCGCAGGTTCCTGACGACATCGCGGCTTGGCACGACGCTCTAACGGAATTCTTCACTCGGCCCCTACTCCCGCCGACGTCGAAGATCAGGGAAGGGCTGAAGCGTTGGGCGCGCAAGAAGAAGGCGGCCCATCTCACTGAGTCGGACGGCGCCATCGTCAGCCTGCTGGGCATCCACTACACGGAATGGATCGCAGGAACTCGCTCGACCAAGTCACCGATATTCTTCATCGACCGGCAGGGTCGATACGAGATTGGTTATCCGGATCTCATCGATACGGCGCTGGCGCAATCGGACATCAAGGCAGCGAAGAAGGGTGAGCAAGTGACGGCTCGCCTCGATTCCGATGAGCCCGGCGAGTCACTGGCCGACATCTTGGCCGCACCGAGTGTGTCCGATCCTGCCATCAGCTCGGTGCAGGCCGACCTGCATCGTGCGATTACCGAGTTGCTCGAGCGCGCCGCACGAGACGACCTTGACCGACGCGACTTGGCGCTCATGCGCGAGATCACGTCACGACGGGAGCGCGCTCGCCACCTCGGTGTGTCCGATGTGGCGCTTCGCAAGCGTGAGGATGGACTAAGAACTCGTGCTCTCAGATTGGCCTCCCCCGACCTGCGCGACCTGTTGGGTGGAGACACCGCCGCCTGAGCAAGCCCCGCCTTGGCCAGCCTGGAATCTCCGAGATTTCTTCGAGATTCCGGTTCGCACCGCGACGAGTCGGTCCCCATCCGTTGGTATGGACCAAACAACCTGGGACCGGAATCTCCCCCCTCCGCGTGTCCTCACGGCCCGAGATGTGGCGGTGCTGCTGGATATCAGCGTTAGCTCCGCCCGTCGCTGGCTTCGCGAAGGACGCCTACCCGCGGTCCGCCTCGGAGGGCGCTGGTATGCGTCCCGCGAGGCCGTGGTGGAGCGCATTGAGGCGCTCTCCAACCCGCCCGCTGAGAGTCGGTGATGAGCACACCACGGGAGCTGGTGGAGGCTGCGTTCGCAGCCCGAGGCAGTGTCCTCACGGCCACCCCAACCGGCTTCATGACCAACTGCCGCGTCCTGGGCCACGGCCAAGGTCGGGGTGACCACAACCCATCCCTGTCGATTCGGGAAGCCACCGACGGAACGGTCCTGGTCACCTGCTTCGCTGGCTGCTGCCTCAGCGACATCGTCCAGTCGGTGGGGTTGAAGATCCCCGACCTGTTCCCGAGAGCCTGCCACCCGAGGCGCCGACTCCAACCGCGACGCGTGGTGGTCCGCCGGGAGCGCAGCCCATCACTCGATCCTGCGCGGATGGCAGCCTTGAACGCCGGCCTGCGCGACGCACTCGACTCGGCGGGGCTGGCGCACCTGGCAACCACGCTCGGCCTCACCGTCGCGAGTTTGGTCGCGCTCGGTGTCGGGTGGGATGCCGCCCACGCCGCATGGTCGTTCCCAATGCGCGATGGAGACGGCCGGTTGATCGGCTTCCGACTGCGCCTGAGAAACGGGAGCAAGCTCACCGTTGCAGGGACGCACAACGGCTTGTTCGTACCGGACGATCTACACGCCGGCGAGCGACTGCTGATCGCTGAAGGCCCCACGGACACTGCGGCGCTGCTCGACATGGGCTTCCAGGCCGTTGGCCGACCGTCGTGCTCAGGTGGTCGCGATCGCGTCTGCCGACTCGTGTCGCGGCTGGACTTCGACGACATCGTGATCGCCGCCGATCGGGACGAGCCCGGCCAGCGCGGCGCCGCGAAGCTTGCCGGAGACCTCATCCGGTACGCGCCGGTGCGTATCATCACCCCACCCGCGAAGGACGTGCGGCAGTGGGTCACTCGCGACCACGCCACAACCGCTGACGTAATCGATCTCATCGAGCGCGCGCCCGTGCAGCGCCTCCGGGTCACGGTCGCCCATACCGAGGGGGCGGCATGACAACGCCCGACGAATCCCTCACCGTTGACTTCGGTCCACGGCAAGCCTCAGGTCGCACCCGCGTCTACCTGCGCTTGGGCGACGAAGTCCTGCACAGCGACAACATCAGCCTGTCCAGCTCGAGGTCGCGCAAGACGTTCCTCAACGTGTGCAAGCGGAAGGCGCCAGGCCTCTCTGACGATGAGTTGGATGTGATCGACGCCGCATTCGTTCAGCAGTCTGTGCAGGCTGACGAGGTTGTTGATCGTGCTCGCGACGCACTGGCCGATGCGGCCGAAGAGCTGCGAAGCCGCGACGAGGAAGCCGACGCAGAATACGACGCCCTGCCAGGGATCCAAGTCAACAGGCGACAGCTTCGGCATGTAGCCAACGACGCGTGGCGGGCTGTTCTCGGACGGGGAACCGACGCGATGCCCGTCGTGTTCGTGCGCGACGGCTTCGCCGTGGGAGTCGTCGATAAGAGTGGGCGGCCGGTCATCCATGTCATCACTGACAACGAGATGGCCGCGAGGCTGACGCGGGCGGCGGACTGGACCATGATGCAGGGCGGCGGCCCCGTTGATGTGATGCCGCCGATGCGTGTCGCGAAGGACATGATCGCGATGCCCTACGAGAAGTTGAAGCCGCTCGAGGCGATCCTCTCGACGCCGGTCTTCAGCAGCACGGAGGCACTGCTACTACGGCCCGGGTACTACCCGGACGACGCGGTCATCCTGCACGAGCCACTCCAGGTTCCCGACGTCCCGGACCGCCCCACCCACGAGGACGTGGCGAAGGCTCGGTCGATTCTGGATGAACTTGTCGTGAACTTCCCGTTCGCGACGCCTTCCGATCGCGCCCACGCCATCGGCATGGCCGTCACGCCAGTCGTTCGCCGGCTCTTCTCAGGTGCGAGTCCACTCCATTGTGCTGAGGCACCGACGCCGGGCTCGGGGAAGAACCTCCTCGTGGAGGTCCTGAGCCTTCCGAGTGCGGGAATACTGGATACGCATCCCTTCCCCACGAGCGACACCGAGTTGAAAAAGGCGGTCACGGCGATCCTGCTCGAGGGTCCGACCGTCGTGTTGCTCGACAACTCGAAGCAAGGCCACGAAGTGAACAGCCCGGTGCTCGCGGCCCTGCTCACGGCTGCGGTGTGGAGGGACCGCTACCTCGGCGTGTCGCGAATGGTCGATGCACCAAACCTCGCGCTCTGGGTCATGACGGGCAACAACCCGCGCTTCTCGATGGAACTCGCGCGGCGAACGGTTCGCATTCGGCTCACGCCCACCGTGGACCGGCCGTGGACGCGCACGGAGTTTCTGCATCCGCAGCTGAAAGCGTGGGCAACGGAGCGTCGCGCGGACCTCCTTCACGCACTGCTCGTGCTCGTCCGGCATTGGGTCGCGCTCGGCCGCCCGAAGCCCCCCGAGCGCCTCGGGTCGTTCGAGTCATGGTCCGATGTCGTAGGCGGCATCGTCACCGCCGCCGGCTACCCGGGCTTCCTCGGCAACCGCGAGCAGCTCTACGACATCGCCGACTCGGAGACGTCCCGGTGGCGGGACTTCACGGCGGTCTGGTGGCGAGAGTTCGGAGACACACCTCAGTCCGTCTCGACCCTCGTCCAACTGTGCCACCAGCATGACCTGATGGCCGACGTGCTCGAGGACGGAAGCGATCGATCGCAGGCCACTCGCCTCGGGATAGAACTGACCACCCAGCGCGACCGCGCCTACGGCGGCCTGCGCATCGAGTTGCGGCAGGACGACAGCCACAAGGGGCGGACTTACCGCCTGGTGCAGGTGGACGCCTCGCCCAGGGGTTCTCAGGGGAACGTTCAGGGGACCTTGGGCGACGAAGGTCCCCCTCCGCAAGCGCCTGCAAACACAGGCGGTTACGACGTTCGGGGGACGTTGGGGGACCTTCCGGGCGGTCCTGAGGCGGATTGCACAGAGAACAGCGATCAGCCCGGATCGACCGGAAGCGACCCGTTCAGTGTGTCGCGTCCGAGCTGGAACCGCTCGGAAGGTCCCCAAGGTCCCCCAGCAGTCAGAAGTGGTGATTCAACGCAGGGTTACGAAGGGGGACCTACCCCCGCCGACGTCCCCCAAACGTCCCCGCCTGAGCCAGCCCACGATGCGACCGCCTCCCGATCCGCCGATGCCGTCCAGCGGCGTAGCGGCCGACTTCTCCTGGACGACTTCGAACACGGCGACATCTGCTGCGTGGCCAGTCGGTGGAAGCCGACGCCATGACGGCGGCCCGCATCACCGACCTGCGCTTCACGCCGGCCAGCGCCACTGAGGCAGCCACTGGCCTGCTGGGGTTCGTGCGCTGCGTGTTTGCCGACACGCTGGTCCTGGACGGTATCGCAGTTCGGCAGACGCTCTCCGGCCGCCTCACGCTCGCCTTCCCCAGCAGGCGCGATCGAGCCGGGAACCCCCACCCCTACGTCCGACCTCGTGACGATGCCACTCGGCTCGCCATCGAGGCCGAGGTCTTCGCGACGCTCTTCGCGGAGTCCGCCTCGTGACGGCCGCGCCCAACGCACCCGTGTCGCCCACCAACGGGCACTGCGCTCCCGCGTCCCAGGACGCCACCAGCGCGCCCACGGCCGCACACGCCGCGGCTGTGGCCGAGATCGCGGCCCTGTTGGCGAAGGGCCTCATCCGGGCCCATCTGGCCGGCCGGAATGGCCTTGCTCTCTCCCCCGAGAGCGAGCCCTCGTGTGGTGCGAACGCGGTCAACGCCCCGAGAGCCCTCGGGGGGGACCGCGACGGAGAGCGCCAACGATGAGAGCCACCACCATCCCCGTCCCGGTCCTCGACCCGGACACCATCTACCTCGGTGACAACGGCCGCGTGTTCTGCGGTCGCCACGCCGGGATGAGTGCGACGTACACGGGCCGCGACATCAGCGGCCAGCCCGTGGTCGCGCTCGACCGCGCGACGTGCGAGGCGCTCGGAGAAGACACCGACCTGCTGCGCTGCGAGCACCCCGGCTGCGGAAAGGGAGTGGCCTGATGGGAACTCCCGCTGACGATGGGATCGCGGCTGCCAAACGCGATGCGCAGGCAGCCCGCGACGCCGAGGCACAGATCTGGTGGAGCGGCAAGGGCCGGATCGCGTGCGCCGAGCACGTGCCGCGGCCGGGCTCAGACGCCTGGTGGATGGACCGCTGGGAGCTGGCCGACGCCGCGTGGCTCGAAGGCTACGAGCGCGGTCACAGCGGTTCGGCGCGATGCGAAGTGTGCGTGGCGCTGGAGCAGCTCGAGCGCGGGCCGGAGGGCGCGTCGTGAACGCCCGCGACTTCGCCGACCACCTCCGCGACACGCTGGAGTCCGAGGACGAGTTGGGCGTGCTGCTGCTACGCGACGTGCGGAGCTACGCCGAGGTCGGGATGCTGACCCGCGACGCCGGGCTGCTCGTGCGCACCTCGGCTGGCGACACGTTCCAGGTCACGGTCGTGCGCACCGAGCACGGCGACGACGCGGAGGCCGGGTCGTGAGCATCGCGCAGCAGATCGCCACGCTGCGGGACGCCCCCACCAAGGTGCTGGTGGAGCACTACGTCGATCTCTTCGGCCACGAGCCGCGCTTCCGGCACCCGCGCTGGCTGTTCAAGAAGGTCGCGTGGAAACTCCAGGAGCGCGAGCACGGCGGACTCAGCAAGACCGCCAAGCGAAGGCTCGACGAGCTGATCGTGGAGGTCGGGCGGCCGTTCGACGAGGCCGCGCGAACGATCACCGCACCACTCCACGGTCGCACCAAGCCCGGTGGCCTGGCCCTCGGTACGACGCTGGTGCGCGAGTGGCACGACCAAGAGATCCGCGTCTGCGTGGTCGAGGGGGGCTTCGAGCACGACGGCATCGTGTACCGGAGCCTGTCTGCCGTCGCCAAGGCGATCACGGGCGCTCACTGGTCGGGCATGTTGTTCTTCGGGTTGCGCAAGCGGAAGAAGGCAACGTGATCGCGCGCCCGCACACGGTCAGCAACGGAGCCGCGCAGAACGGTCGTGCACTCGCGCCCGTGCACGTCGCGCTGTATTCCCGCAAGTCGAGCGAACGGGGCATGGAGCAGGAGTACAACTCCATCGATGCCCAGCGCGGGATCTTGGAGGCGTTCGTCGCGGATCACGCCGACGAGGGTTGGGTCGCCCTGCCCGACGAATACAGCGACGGCGGCGTCTCCGGCGCAACGCTGAACCGGCCGGGCCTGAAGCGCCTGCTCGCCGACATCACCGCCGGCAAGGTCAACGTGGTGGCCGTCTATCGCCTCGATCGGTTGTCACGCGACACGGCGGGCTTCCTCGAACTGATGACCTTCCTCAAGGCGCACGACGTCGAGGTCGTCTCCCCCAACGACCGGATCGAGCAGGCCACCGCCACCGACCGCCTCCAGCTCGGCATCCGCATGCACATCTCGCAGTACGAGCGGGAACTCGCGGGCGAGCGCATCCGCGACAAGATGCGCGCCTCGCGCCGGCAGGGCCTCTGGCAGGGCGGCCGGCCGCCGTTGGGATACGACGTGGTGACGAAGAAACTCGTCGTCAACGAACCCGAAGCCGGCCAGGTCCGAGATGCCTTCGAGGCGTTCCAGCGCACCGGCTCGCTCGTAGAGACGCTGGACGAGCTGACCCGCCGCGGCATCCGCACCAAGTCATGGATCACGCAGAAGAGCCGGCACATCGAGGGCAAGCCCTTCGGCGTGCACACGCTGAGGCGGCTGCTCAGCAACGTGCTGTACACGGGCCAGCAGCTCGTGGAGGGGCAGCCCTACCGCGCCGAGCACGACCCGATCGTCGAGCAGGAGTTGTGGAACGACGTGCAGCGACTCATCGTCACCCGCAAGCGCGGCGAGCGCCGCCGCAAACCGAAACGCTCGCGCGCCGCCCTCCAGGGCCTGCTCAAGTGCGGTGTGTGCGGCGCGGGCATGTTGCCGACGTACTCGGCCAAGCGCGGCCGGCGGTACAGCTACTACGTCTGTCACACGATGGCGAGCCGTGGCGCTGCCGCCTGCCCTGGCAGCCGCATCCCAGCGGGCGACATGGAGGCATCGGTCGTCGAACAACTGCGAACGATGGGCCGCAACCCGGAGGTCGTCGCCGCGACGGTGGCCGAAGCCCGTGTCCAGGTCGAGGCCCGCCAGCAGGAGCTGACCTCCGAGCTGCGTCGGGCCCGAGCCAACGCCAAGCGTCTCAACGCCGAGCGCGACAACCTCCTGCAAGCCGTCCAGAAGGGCGGCAAGGACGTGCCCGCGCTGGTCGAGACGCTTCGCACCGCCGAGCAGACAGCCGGCGAGGCGGACGAGCACGTCACCAGCGTGCGCGTCACCCTCAAGGCGCTGAAGGCTCAGGTGATCGACGAGGCCGACCTGGCCCAGGCCCTCGCCGACTTCGAGCCTGTCTGGGAGGCGATCTTCCCCGACGAGAAGGCGCGCGTCCTGAACCTGCTGCTCGAGCGCGTGGTCTACGACGCGCCGACGAGCAGCGTTCGGCTGACGTTTTGGTCGGAGGGGGTCCGCTCCCTCCTCGACGAGAGCACGGAGGCGACGGCATGACCGGCCCCACCATCACGTACCAGGTGAACTTCAAGCGGCGCGCCGGGACACGGTTGATTCCGCCACCCACGCCAACCGGCGAGGTCGTGGCGTCGGCTCAGCGGGGCAACGCGACCGCCCGGACGACAGCGTGCCTCCTGGCCACCGCGCACCATGTCGATCACCTCATCGCCACGGGCAGGTTGCGGGACTACTCCGAAGCGGCCGCCGCGCTGGGCATCAGCCATACGCGCATGGCGCAGGTCACGAGTCTGTTGCAGCTCGCGCCGGACATTCAGGAGGACATCCTCGCCAGCCGTCTCGACATCACAGAAGGACGGTTGCGGCCCATCTGTCGGCTGCCGCTTTGGGAGGAACAGCGCGAGGCACTATCTAAAGTGCACGCCGCCGATTGATAAGCGCCTCACGACACCCTTAAATATTGGTCCCATCTACCCCGTGACTATTGAGGAGTCCCCATGGCCCGGAAGTCGATGTCTATCGCCCAACTCCGTCGTGAACTCGCCAAGCGCGAGAAGTCGCTCGCCACACTCGTGTCCCGGCGGGCGAGGGTCGCCAAGCAACTCTCGTCCCTCGACGCCGACATCGCGGCGCTCGGTGGCGGCCGTGGCCCGGGGCGCGTGGCCAGCACACGCGGGAGCAAACCCGGCCCCAGGAAGGGCACCCGCACGCGGGCGAAGAACAAGCTGACGTTGCCCGACGCTCTCGTGGCTGCCGTGCGGAAGGGCGCAACGGTCTCCCCCGCCGAGGCGGGAAGGGCCGTGAAAGCCAAGGGCTACAAAACGACAAGCAAGACCTTCGGCGTGCAGGTGGCCACTGCGCTGACCAAGGACAAGCGATTCAAGCGCGTCGGGCGCGGGCAGTACGAGCGGGTGAAGTAGGGGAAGCCCCGGCAGCGGCGTGTGCAACTCCGTCGAAACAGGCTCTGCACCTTGACCGTGGGGGGCCTCATAAGTGTTAGGCACCTTCACACCTAGTCTTCTAGGCCAGGTGTCATCCGAGTCCACCTGTTCGCGAACACCGTTCCCGTGGTTATATACCGGAAGTGCAGGTTGAATCGCGGTGGTCTCAGGCGAAGCAAGTCGTCGTCAGTCTCCTTCCCACTCTCTTTCCCGAGCCACCGAATTAGAACAGCTCGTACAACCTCCTTAAGAGCCATTAGGTCGCGACGGAAGTGGTAGGCCTCTCGCTGTGGCTCGCGGTTGGTAGGAAGGCATATGGGCATGTTGTGCCCTTGTTGAGCTTCCTCATGGCGGAGTTCTGCGGCATGAACGAAAGCCGATCGCTGCGACCGATATACGCGCTTGAGCAGCTGACTCGCCTGCTCTGCGTCATTCTCAGCCACGGAAAGAAGCTCTGTCACGAGCTTGATCACGGCTGCTGTCTCACCAACCTTCGAGTGTCTTGGCAGTGTTCCGCACTCGGTGCAGCTGACGCCTCCGGCGCAGCTACTTCTGTTCGGTCGTGCGAGTGAGCTGAGCGCAGCGACGAAGGCCACACACGCAAGCGAGCCGCGATCCGTCTCTTGTTCAAGGGCGGAGTAGTAGGCGAAGACGGCATTGGTGAACCTAGGTACCGAGGTCTCAGGAAGAGCCGATAGGGCCTCGCGAAGCCAGCGTAGTGGAGGCACCGGATCCTGATTCTCGAACCCCGACGCGACCGGACGAGCCGACGGCGGATACAGAGATTCTGCTGACGCCCCCGAGGCAATCGTCTCTGGGCACCGCGCATTCTTGGGCCACGGTGGTGCACCCAATCCGTAGGCTTGGCCTGTCGCTAGGGACAGGAGCGCGCACGTCATCTGAGCAAGGGGCGCTGCGTACGCCTGCGCCATGGGTAGACCACTGGCCTCTACTGTGAGGCCCATGGGCGAGGTGAGGTGTGAGCTAACCAGCTTTGTAGGAAAGAGCCTCAGGTCCCCATCAACGAAGGTGTCTTGAACTAGACATCCGGCTGGTGGCTTCTGGAAGTACAAGACTTCAAAGTTTCTCGACGCGGGAACATGCGTACGTGACACCACTAGCTCGATCGTACCGCGGAAGTGGCGCTCTATCCTGCGAAGTTCCCTTGGCGACAGGTCAGGTAGCCCTACGCTGTCATCTGCGAATACGCGTGAATCCGCCACGTAGGCTTCAAGCTGTGTTGCCAGGCCGTTTACCCCGACCACGAACATCAATCCCAGGCGTAGAGCAAACTCACGGCGCCTCCATCTACGGTGCCACTCGTACCTGCAGCGCGTCTCCTTCTCACTCGGGTAGTACCAGGTGGCGCCCTTGCGCTCTGTCACCAGGGCGTGCATCTGCTCCACAAACGACTCCGTCGACGCGGGTGCGACTGTAGGCAGAGCGACGCGAATCGCGGGTGGCACACGGTAGGGGTCGTAGAGTATTGGTGCGAGGTCGGCCATCCATCATCCCCCTGTGCCGCGATTCCCACTGAGTGTGCCTTCTATGTGCGCGTCGCCACGACACGCCCCCTGTTCGTCGTTCTCCTTCAGCTCACCAGCATACGGCACGCCCTGAGATCCGTGCACGATGGCGGAATCTCAGGCCGCACCCTCGGGGTCATCGTCAGCGCCACGCGAGTTCTCAACGACCTCCGCGACAAGGGAACTCTGCACCTTGACCGTGGGGGGCCTCATAAGTGTTGGGCGGCGCCTCACGATGGAAAGAACTCACTGACACTGCTCCAAGCAGAACTCGCAGACGTCTGGATTCTATCAACGGGACTGCCACTGAGCTTGCCAGCCTCGAACTCCCCCTGAAGCGAGTACGCAATCGCCTCGAGTGGATTCTGGACGTACTCACGCCCGATCATGTTGGCCGCATAGGTGAGGAGAAACCTGTCAAAGCCCAGGTGTTCCCACTGAACGACATGCACGGTCTCGTGGAAGTAGAGGGACTGGGACTGCGCACCGGCCTTAACGAAAAAGGTCGTGTCGAACGTGATGCCCGCAAGAGGCATCTCCGCCATCTGAGCGAACTCCGGCAGGCCGAACTCTCCCACCGGCGGAAAACGGACTTCCGGCAAAGCGACCACGGTTGTGCCCGCAAGCACCTCAACAGGGAAGCACCGTAGGAGCGCAGGTTCTGCAAGCGCGCTCAGTTGCACGCCGTTCTCGCGATGATCTGCGACGAACTGCGCGATCCACTCCCGGATGCTTGGCAACGCTTGTTGCAAACGCGCGTAGATCGATTCGCTCATACCGATTCCTCGCCCACCCAACGTTGCTGCCGCTCAGCTTCCGCGGCTGCTCTCAGTGTACGGGATGACCGAAGCGCCGAGGTCACGGGCAGCCGCGGTCTGCTGCAGCGGCTTGTCACGCCTTGGCTCTTGCCAGGTTGCTGAATACATCTATACCTAAGGTGTTCCTAAGCTCTCGAAGTGTCCCTGGCAGCTCGTCTCCGAGCGCGAGGATGGCACTGCAGTCAACTCTGACTTGCTCCGCGCTGGATTCTGCTTCCAAGACAGCCGCGTACTTCACGCACTGAAACATTCCGCGTGCAACCTCTGCTTCCGGGGCACCCACACCCTTAACCTCAACTGCGACTCGCGCGCGCGGCGGGGAGAACAACACGTCAACGCTGTCTCCGGAGCGGAGCGGTGCTTCGGTCCGACCAGGCCCCGTGTTTGCTGGTAGGCCTACCCACTCAGGATGAGCTGCAACCGCCTCCTTGAGCCGGAGGTGCGCCTCTCCTTCACCACCGCCTCCACGTGTGCCGCCGGCCGTGGACACGGGATCAACCGTGGTCAGCGGCCCTGGCCGTGCGGTAAGCCCGCACGCGGCAAGCACCTTGTCCCACCTTGTGTATCCGAAGACTTCGGAGAGCATGGCATACACAATGCGCCTGCGCTCCCGGGGCGACGCCGTCTTGAACCCAGATGCGTCCGGGGCGAACCAGCTAATGCCCTCTCCCGGCAGCCCCGAGGCCTTGTTGATCACGAGCGCCTGAATGGGAGGCACGCTCTCTCCCCACGCCTCACCGAGGTCGAGCATCTGATTGCCGATCGCTCCGAGGACGTAGTTCAGATTTCTCGGGTTCGGCATGCCGAGTTCCTCGGCCAATGCGCCGTAGAGCAGGGTGCTCCCTGCGACTGCTTGGCGAACGAGTATCGGAAGGGCCTTGCGGGCGCGCGCCTGGTAGAGCTTGTTGCCACTCAAGTTTCCAGCCGACACCTCCCCCGTATCTCGTTGCATCAGTCTTCCCCAGTAGGCCGAACGTTGTTGCCGCTCACTTGCGCGGCTGCCTTCATGGTACGTGAGAGGCCTGGTCGCCGCTCGTCGTCGCGAACGCCACAGGGGCATCACTCCAATGACCGGCAGTTGGAGTGTGCTCTCGGGCAGTCCGTGCGCCGATCGTGGGATTCGGGGTCGCCCAGCTATCGATCGAGCGAACCGGCTAAGGCGAGAGCAAGAGCGCATTGGTGCCGTTTGTGTGTAGGGCATGGACTGGGAACCTGCTGTCGCCGACAACTTCGAACGCAACCCAACCCGCGAGGATGTCGGAAGGACGCACCAAACTCAGCCCACCCGTGTAGGTCGTGCCGTGCAACGTTGCGAACAGGAGCACCCCGGTACTCTTGTCCACATGCAGCATCGCTTCGTCGCGG
>JAJDDM010000063.1 GCA_029260315.1 Phycisphaerales bacterium
TGGCTCGATGAGGTTCCAAAGGTCGTCGCCGACGATGAGTCTGGCCATGATCTCCTCCTTGACAGTCCAGATCGCGTCCTGCGATCAAAGATTCATCGGCGCCACAGACCATTGTCGATCAATGTTCTTTTAGGGGCTCTATTTTTAGGGGCTCTATGCTGTAAATACACGTCATCCCGAGAAATTGCAAGCGATTTCCGCGCCCCGTCCATCCTCGTGTTATGCTTCGAACGTCAAGCACGGGGAGATCATCTATGCGATGCTGCAGCACCATCGGGACAGGCGCGCTGGCCGGGACACTCACATGCCTGCTCGGGCTCTCGACGCCGGCGGCGGGCGACTTCGGTCGGGAGATCGCCAAGCAGCTCGCCGACGACGGCGGTACCGAGGACTCGTTCGGTCGGGCGGCGGCGATCAGCGGATCGACCGCGATCATCGGGGCGCTCGATGATGATGTTCGCGGGCGAGACTCTGGCTCGGCGTATCTGTTTGACGTGGCCACGGGCGAACAGATCGCCAAGCTCGTAGCGAGCGACGGCCAGCCGAACGACCAGTTCAGCTTCTCGGTCGGTCTTGACGGGAACGTCGCGATCGTCGGGGCGAACGGCGCGGACACGTCGGGCGTCGATTCCGGGGCGGCGTATCTGTTTGACGCCGATACCGGCGAGCAGTTGTCGCGGTTGGTCCCCAGCGATGGGCTGGCGGGTGATCGGTTCGGCAGCGCGGTCGCGATCTCGGGCGGGCTGGTCGTGGTGGGAGCAAGCCAGGACGACACCAACGGCGGTTCTTCGGGATCCGCGTACGTCTTTGACGTGTCCGATCCGAGACAGCCGGTCGAACTCGCGAAGTTCTTCGCCAGCGACGCGGGGCCCTCGTCGTTCTTCGGAGGGAGCGTTGCGATGAGCGGCACGATCGCGGTGATCGGAGCGTCCGAGGTTGGTGCCGCGCGGGGTGCCGCGTATCTGTTCGATCTGACCGATGCGAACAATCCGGCGGAGATCGCGCGTCTGCAACCGGGCGACATCGCGGACTTCGAGCGGTTCGGCGAGTCGGTCGCGATCGACGGGGAACTGGCCGTCATCGGGGCCAAGTTCGACGCCGACAACGGGTTCCGGTCTGGGTCGGCGTATGTCTACGACGTGACGACACAGCAGCTCGTATCCAAGCTGGTCGCCGACGACGGCGGCATCGAGGACATGCTCGGGAACTCGGTGGCCATCCAGGGCGACCTCGTCGTCGCGGGCGCGGTCGGATCAGACAGCGTCGCCGCGAACTCGGGAGCGGCGTGCGTCTTTGACGCGCGGACCGGCGAGCAGCTCGACAAGCTGACGGCCGATGACGGCGCCGCCGCGGACCTCTTCGGGTTCGCGGTTGCGCTCGATGGCTCGACGGCGGTGATCGGCGCGTACCTGGACGATGATCGAGGCGAGGACTCGGGATCGGCGTACGTCTTCGACGCGAGCACGGGAGAGCAGGAGCGCAAGCTGGTCCCGCGCGACAGCTCGGTCGGCGATCTGCTGGGCTCGGCGGTCGCAACCGATGGCGAGATCACGCTCGTCGGCGCGCCGCGGGATTCTGATTCTCAGAACGACGGCGGGTCGGCGTATCTTTTCGATGCGCGCGGGCGGGCCCCGCTCGCCAAGCTCGTCGCCGACGACGGCGCGGCGGGAGACCTCTTCGGCGTCTCGGTGGCGATGGGAGGCGACCTCGGTGCGATCGGCGCCAGCGGCGACGACGGCGGAGCCGGGTCGGCGTACCTGTTCGACCTTGTCGCCCGTGAACAGATACTGAAGCTGACAGCGGGCGACGGCGCGCTCGATGACGCCTTCGGCGCTTCCGTCGGCGTGAGCGCCGGGCTCGCGCTGGTGGGAGCCCCTGGTGACGACGACAACGGGGGCGAGTCGGGGTCGGCGTACGTCTTCGACGGCGCGACCGGCCAGCAGCTGCACAAGCTCCTGGCGGACGACGGGCAGGGCGGAGACGGCTTCGGCGCGTCGGTCTCCCTGCATGCCGGGCTCGCGGTCGTCGGCGCCCCGGGGGATGACGACCTCGGGCAGGACGCCGGCGCTGTCTATGTCTTCGACGCGACGAGCGGAGCGCTGCTGCGCAAGTTCACGGCGGACGACGGCGGCCCGCTCGACGAGTTCGGCTCGGGCGTCTCTGTGCGTGACGCGACGCTTGTGGCGGGCGCTCCGGGCGATGCGGGCGGGGGCTCGGCATATCTGTTCGATCTGAACGGCGGGCGGCAGATCGCCAAGCTCGAGGCTGACAGTCGCGGCAAGGGAGACCGGACCGGCGCCGCCGTGGGGCTGAGCGCCACGACCGTCGTCGTGGGCGCGCCGATGAGCGACGGGGGCGGGCTTGATGGCGGGGCCGCGTATCTGTTCGATAGCGGCTCTGGCGAGCAGCTCGCGACGCTGCGGGCGCGCGACGCGAGCCCGGGCGCTCGGATGGGAGCGTCTGTCGCGATCGGCGGTGTCATCGCAACAGTGGGTGCGCCGATGGATGACGAGCGGGGTAACGATGCGGGCGCCGCGATCGCGTTCGACGCCGACCGCTGCGGCGCGGATCTCGACGGCGATGGCGCGGTGGACTCCGATGACTTCTTTCTGTATCTCGACGCGTTCGTCAGCAACAACAGGGACACCTGCGATATAGACGGCGATGGTGACTGCGACGGCGACGACTACTTCGGGTTCCTGGACCTGTTCGAGGATCCGTGCTGAGAAGCCCTGGGGCGACCCGGGCTCTGCGGCCCGGGCCGGCTCCAAGGACGTCATGGCAGCTTCAGGCTACTGCTTGCGCGACCGTTGACGCAGCTCGTGGGAGATGATGCCCAAGACCGATGTCGTGCTGTTATCCAGCCCCACCACCGCCGTTCTCGTCCGCTCGGACGCGTCGAGACCGTCGCGTGCGTCGCCGACGAGGATGACGAGCCCGGCATGCCCGGCCCGCCGGATCGTGCGGATGACATCGCGGCTTCCGAGGCCCTCCATGCCCGCGTCGCACACGACGAAGTCGAAGCGTCGCTGTTTCAGGAAGTCTGCGCCCGCACCGAGGAAGGGCGCGTCCTGCACGTCCAGCCCCTCCTCGCGCATTCGCCCGACGGCCTCGCCGAGGCGATTCGCCTCGTTGCTCATGCACAACACCCGCCCGGACAGGTCTTTCTCGGGGGCAGTGGGAGCTTCCTCGACGGATTCGGCGACCTCCGGCCGCTTGCTCTCGCTGAACCCGACGGGGAGATCGAGAAAATCCTCGATCTCGATCTTCTCGTCGAATCGGACGCCGACCTCGTGGATCAGCTTGACGAGGTATCGGCAACTCACAACCGTGCCGGTCACCAGCGTGGGCTCGCCCTCCTTTCGAGGCAGCGAGATCACACAGCGGGATTTCTCGTGGATGAATCCTCGGTGCAGGACGCAGATGCCGCCGCACGAGAGATTCCGGGTCTGCACCAGCACCTTGCTCTGATCGGACATCCGGTGGACGACGCGCATGGCGACGCCGTCGCGTCGGTAGGGAACGCGCACATGGGCGCGGCGTTCTTCGCCGTCCCAGGACGTGCAATCAAGCCGGTCGAGGAGGCGATTCACATGCGCGGTTGACATTCCGAGCGTTCCCGCCTCGAGCTCTGAATGCCGTTGCATTGCAACACCCCCGGTCCGACCGCGCAGGCCTATCCTGTGCGCTCACCACCTCTAGATCGCCACACTCGGAGCGCGTGATAAGCGGCAGATCGACGATTCCAGTGAAACTCCCAGATTTGGGAGGTTCTTATCAGCGGTACGACTCAAACTTGAGCCGGCATGGTGGAGAATACTGAGCTGTACCGTTGTTATCGCCAGTTTCGAGCATGAACAGGTTATCAATAAAAATACTGATATACCTAGTTCTCCCAGCATCAAGAGTGCATACGCGAAGGGCGATTCGAGCGAGCGGCAACCCGTGACACTGGCGCTGCGACGAGCGATCGCGGTCCGACCGCTCACATTCCATGCATCGACCGCAGCAGCCCGCCGCAGGCCGCGTCGAGCAGGCGGTAGACCGTCTCGAAGCCTTCGGGCCCGCCGAGGTAGGGGTCCGGGACGTCCAGTTCGTTCTCGCTTGCGCCGGCGAGCCCGGGGTCGAACGAACGCATCAGGCGAATGCGTGAGGCGGGCGCCCCGAGGGCGAGAAGATCCCGCTTGTTCTCGCGGTCCATGACCAGGAGCAAATCGAAGCGCTCGAAATCGGCGACCTGAACCTGGCGAGCGATGCTCGTGACATCCACGCCGTGTCGAAGACCGACCTCGATTGTTCGCGGGTCGGCGGAATCGCCGGCGTGCCAGTGTCCGATGCCCGCGGAGTCGACGACGAGGCCGTCGAGGATCCCTGCGGCGCGGGCTTTGTGGATGAATATCGCCTCGCCCAGCGGGCTGCGGCAGATGTTGCCGAGGCAGACGAACAGTAGACTTCGGTGGCTCACAGATGACCTCAGCTCACGACCATGGGGCGTCGGCGGGCCGGCGCGTGGGCCCAGATGGAGCTGAGGGTATCGGCCAAGCCTGCGGTGTGCGGCGCGTCTCGCTCGATCAGGCTCGTTCGCATGCGCCGGCGGAGCATGCGGGCGTCGCCCATCGCCGAGACTCTGCCCGCGATGATCGTCGGCGTGGTGCTGCGCGCGATGCAGTGCTCGCGCGCCGGGGATCCGTAATCCGCCAGGCGCTCGACGGCCGGGCCGGCGATGACGGGTACGCCGGCGGCATGTGCGTGCTCGATGGCCAGGGCGGTCGCGCCACGCCGGGGGCTGCGGTCGTCGAACGCGCAAACTCCCTGGTCGCACATCGGGATCGTCGCGTGCATCGGGCAGCCGAGTCGGATGAGCGGGCTGCGAATCTGCATGTTGCGGTGGACGCGTTTGGCGCGGGTCCAGCGTCGTGCGCCGGCGGGGACGAGCGCGATCGCTCGTACGCCGGCGTGTTCGAGGACGACGAGGATGCCGCAGGCCCAGAGGGCGTCGGCGGCGCCAGACGGCTCGGCGATCACGCCCAGGACGACCTCGTCGTCATCCGCGCCGAGTACCGAGCGCCAAGCGCGGCGTTCATCGTCGCTTGGGACGCGCGCGTCTCGGGGTGAGGCGGCGAGGTGGGCGTCTGCGCCGCGAGCGCGCCAGGCCTCGGCGTCGAGCGCATCCAGGGCGACGATGGGCGTTGCGTCGAGGTCGCGCAGGTCTGTGGGCGCACTCAGCATCACGCCGACGGCGTCGAGGTTGACCCAGCCCGCACGCTTCCACAGCGCGAGCGTGCGCTCGGACCAACAGGTGAGCGTATCGAAGAACGGGCGGTGCCGGAGGTAGCGCGAGAGCGCCGTTTTCGCGCGGAACGGGTCGTTGGAGGGACACGCGATGCGGTCGGTGGTGTCGACGCCGAGTTCGAGAGCGCGGTCCTCGAAGGCCTGGGGACCGAAGAGGACGACGGTGTGCTCGTGCTCGGGTGTCTTCTCGATGGCGTGCTTGCAGGCGAGGATCGACGCGTCGGGGATGACGCGCTGACCATCGGGGGGCGCGGCTTCCATGCTGAGCAGGTGGCAGATGCGCATCGGGGGTGGGGTCAGCCTCT
This sequence comes from Phycisphaerales bacterium, assembly GCA_029260315.1. Classification (GTDB taxonomy): domain Bacteria; phylum Planctomycetota; class Phycisphaerae; order Phycisphaerales; family UBA1924; genus S146-42. The sequence goes on from JAJDDM010000063.1 coordinate 5,598, forward strand.
GCCGCGGTCTTCGGTGGCCTCGCGCTTGAAGAAGAGCTGGGCGACGCCGATGCCCGTCCAGGATGCGAGGTTCTGCTGGGCCTCGAGGACGTCGGCGCGTGAGGTCGGGCTCGTGCCCTGCTGGGTGGGCATGCGGATGACGCGCCGGAAGCCCTCGGGCTCTGCGGGCCAGAGGCGCTCGCCGGTGGTCACGTCGAGGATCTTGACGCGGGTCTCGGACATGGGCGCGAAGGTCTGGCCGTCGGGGCTGAGCGCGAAGCTGTCGATGCTGATCCAGATGAGGACGTCGGCGCCGACGGCCCGCCCGATCTCCTGGAGGCTGAGCGGCTGGTCGTGGGTCTCCTGGCGGGCGGCGATGTGGGTGCCGCGGGCGGAGATGAGATCGTCGACGAGGTTCTTTTCGAGGATGGTGGTCTCGGCGACCTCGGCGATCTGCTGGCCGAGGATCGGGCGGGGCAGGACGCCGCTGCGGTCGTCGATGAACAGGACGGTGGAGCGTTTCTTGTCGAGCTTGTGCTCTGCGGGGATAGAGGGCGGCCCGTGGACGAGGACGAACGCGGGGCCGACGATGTTGCAGCCGGCGAGGAGAACCGGCCCAAGCAGAAGCCCTGCGATGGCGGAGCGCAGCGCGTTAGAAGGGGATTTCATATTCCTCCTCGTGGTCGAAGAAGAGCCAGGCGCAGCGCTGGGCGAACCGTTGCACAAGCGCGGTGGCGACGAGGCTTGCGCTCATCTCGTCGGGGCCGTAGCCCGAGCCGTCGGGGAAGCCGACCGAGATCGGGCGGTTGAAGGCGTACTCCTCGGGGAATGCGCTGTCGGTCTCGAGCACCGCGACGGTGCCGGCGGCGACGCCGTCCCAGAGATGGCGGTTGCCCGGCTCGTTGAGGCGGAACTCGAAGAGCTCGATGAGAATGATGCGGTCGACCGCTCCCTCGCCGCCGGCGAGCTGGGAGGCGAGCTCGGCCCGGCTCATGATCGTCCAACGCGGGGTTGTCTGCTGGAACATAACGACGTCCGACGGCGGGACGTGCCCGCTCGCGAGCGTGTTGGCCGCGATCTCGGCGTCGATGCGTGCGGTCAGGTCCGGCACGAGCGTGGGCCAGCGTCCCTGGATGGCGCGGTCGGCGTCGATGACCACGGCGAAGGTCTTGCCCTCCAGGCCCTCGTACTCTGCGAAGACCTTGACCGGCGTGTTCTCCTGGATGCCCGCGGCGATGAAGCCGGCGAGCTGGCACGCGGGGAGGCACACGGCAAGAGCGATCAGACCGACGATGACGCGGGCCAGTCGGGCGGGTGAGCGGATGAAGCGTCGGTCCATTGGTCGGCCTCAGAAGATAGCTGGTGGGGTCACGATGAGCTTATACGCCCAGGCCGCTGCCAGAAGGGCGGTGAGGATCCAGAGCGGGCGGGGGCGGAGGAGCCCTCGCAGGGGAGCCGCGGCACGCGAGCCGGTGAGTGCGACATGCAGGGCGATCCAGAAGCCGGTGGCGCTGGCGATCGCCAGCAGGAAGCCGAAGGGTTGTGCGAGGAAAGAGGCCAGGAGGTTCCCCTCGGCAGCGTGCGCGAAGGAAGTTGTCATGCCGCAGGTCGCGCAGGGGCGGCCGGTGGAGACAAGGAAGGGGCAGCGTTCGAGGCCGATCACGGCGAGCTGCTCGTGGGTGCCCAGGTCGCGGTCATCGGGGCTGAGCGAGGCGGCGACGGCGAGCAGGGCGAGCAGGGCGAGGGCGGTGAGCGAAGCGACAAGGCGCGGCGGCATGGACGAGGGTAGGAAGTCTCCGGATTCGCGGCTGTCGGTTGTGGTGGGCCGATAGGTGGCGAGGTCGGGCGAAGTTGGGGGAATCCAGCCAGCGGTGTCTGGATTTTTCGCCGGTCTCTTGGGGGCCAGAGAGGGGGTGTGCTAGGTTCGGCGTGTGAGGCGGGCGTCCCTGTTCGTCCTCGACCGGGGAATGAATGCGTTGGGCATTCAAGAACAACGTACGGAGGTAGTAAAAGTGAGTAGAAAGAACACGGCCGCGGCGTCGCTGGCGCTGGCGATGCTTTGCGGCGGCGCGATCGGGCAGCAGATCGAATATGTGGAAACCCCGGGGGAGATGGAGTTCTCGGGTGAGATGATCGTGCGGCCGATCCAGCTCCAGGCCCACCTGGATGGGGGCGTCGGTGCCGAGCGGGCGCAGGGGGTGATCGTCGCGGCGCGGGCGGCGGTGGGCGCGTATGAGATCAAGAGCTACTACCCCGAGACGGATGAGTATGTGATCCGGGTGCCGAAGGGCTTGAGCGAGAACGAGGTTGCCAACGCGCTGATGGCGACGGGCAACTTCCAGTATGTGGAGCCGAACTGGACGGTGTTCGTGCTGGACACGCCGAACGATCCGCTGTTGAACAACCAGTGGCACCACAATGCGAATCGGATGAACTCCGCGCTGGGTTGGGACATCCACACGGGCGGGCCGGGCGTGACGGTCGCGATCTGCGACACGGGCGTGCAGACGAGCCACCCGGATCTGCTGCTGCACCGCAAGGAGGGATACAACGCGACGACGCAGCTGTGGGAGAACAACGGCGGGCAGATCGGCGCGACCGGCTCGCACGGGACGCAAACGACCGGATGCGCGGCGGCCAACGGCGACAACGGCGTGGGCGTGAGCGGCGTGGGCTGGAACCTCTCGCACCGGATGATGCGGGTCAGCGAGAACGGCTCGAGCTCATCGATGGAGGTTCTCACGCGCGGTGCCCGCACGGCGGTGCTCGAGCGGGGCGACAGGGTCTCGAACGTGTCGTTCTCCGGCGTCAACAGCAGTGCGGTCCGCACCACGGCGACGGTGATCAAGAACGCGGGCGGGCTGCTGGTTTGGTCGGCCGGGAATAACGGCGCGAACCTCAACTGGGGCGACCGGGACGCGGACGACGTGATCGTGGTCGGCGCGACGACCTCGAGCGACAATCTCTCGGGCTTCAGCGCCTTCGGGCGTTCGGTCGACTTGGTCGCGCCGGGCTCGAGCGTGTTCACCACAACGACCGGCAGCAGCTACGGCAGCGTCAGCGGCACCAGCTTCTCGGCGCCGCTGACCGCGGGACTGATCGGTCTGATCTGGTCGGCGAACCCGTCGCTCAGCCCCGATGAGGTCGAGGATATCCTCAAGGCCGGCGCCGACGATCTTGGCGCAAGCGGCGTGGACAACACGTTCGGCTACGGCAGGATCGAGATTCTCGGGTCGCTGTCGCTGGTATCGAACCCGGTCGAGTTTGACTATCCGAACGGGCTGGTGGATCAGCTCGACCCGAGCGGCGGGACGACCGTGCGGGTGGAGGTGCTCGCTGCGGATGACAACCCGATCAGCGGGACCGGCATGCTGCACTACAACGACGGCAACGGCTGGGTGGCGGTCGCGATGAACGAGGTCTCCGACAACGTGTACGACGCGGTGTTCCCGGGCTTCGATTGTGCCGCGGGCGTCTCGTATTACTTCAGCTCCGACGCGACCGACGGCGGAAATCACACCGATCCGCGGGACGCGCCGGATAGCTCGTTCTCGGCGACGGCGTTCGATGACGTGCTCATCGCGTTCGAGGATAACTTCGAGGGCGACCAGGGCTGGACGGCCACGAATCTCGGCGCGTCGTCGGGCGACTGGCAGCGCGGCGTGCCGGTGAACGACGGGAGCTGGGAGTACGACCCGACCAGCGACGGTGACGGCTCGGGCAGCGCGTATCTCACCCAGAACCAGAACGGCAACACCGACGTCGATGGCGGGGCCGTCCGACTGACGAGCCCGCAGTTCGACATGTCGGGCGATCAGGGCTTCACGATCGAGTACCTGTACTACCTCCGGCTGACCAACTCGGGCGCCGAGGACGGCCTGCTCGTGGAGATCTCCGGCAACGGCAACGCCGGGCCGTGGACGACGGTGGTCGATCACCGGACCGACGGCGGCACGGATTGGCGTGCCAACGCGGTCACGGATGCCGACCTGGCGGGCCTGGGTGTCGGGCTGACCAACAACATGCGGATGCGGTTCACCGCCCGCGACAACGACCCGCAGAGCATCAACGAGTCGGGCATCGATGGGTTCCGGGTCTCGGCGCTGACCTGCGGCGACGACGGATGCGCGGCGGATCTCGACGGCGATAACGACGCGGACGCCGACGACTTCTTCGCGTACCTCGATCTGTTCGCTGGCGGCGACGACGCGGCGGATCTCGACGATGACGGGGACGTGGACGCGGACGACTTCTTCGGGTATCTCGACCTGTTCGCGGCGGGCTGCTGAGTTCGAGCGTTTGTTGAATCTGAGCACCCGCGCTTCGGCGCGGGTGCTTTTTCTTTGGGCTTGAGCAAGCTTGATATCGCCCTCGGCGATCGGCGGCAGGCGGCCGCTGCGCCGCGGATTGCGCGACCGGCTGGAAGCCGGTGCTACCGGGCGGGTGTTCTTTTCTTGGTCTTTGGCGTGGTTGGTATCGCCTTCGGCGATCGGCGGCGGGATGCCACTGCGCCGCGGGAATCTCGAACGCTAAGGCGAGCAACGCCTCGTTTTGAGTCAACGTGGCCTTCGCTCGAAGACTCGCTCAGACCACGGCACCGGACGCCCGGCTGGAAGCCGGTGCTACCCGAGCTAGAGGTCGAGGATGAGGCGGGTGGGATCCTCGATGCACTCCTTGATGTGCTTGAGGAAGCTCACGGCCTCGGACCCGTCGACGATGCGGTGGTCGTAGCTGAGGGCGAGGTACATCATGGGGCGCAGGGCGATCTGGCCTGGGTTGTCGGGGTGCTCGACGGGGCGGTTCTTGATCGCGTGCATGCCGAGGATGGCCGATTGGGGCGGGTTGAGGATGGGGGTGGACTGGAGGGAGCCGAAGACGCCGCCGTTGGTGATGGTGAAGGTGCCGCCGGTGATCTCGTCGAGTTCGAGCTTGCCGTCGCGGGCGCGGGTGGCGAGGTCCTTGATGGTGGACTCGATCTGCGCGAAGCTGAGGGTCTCGGCGCTGCGGATGACCGGGACGGTGAGGCCCTTGGGGGTGCTGACGGCGACGGCGACGTCGCAGTAGTCGTGGTGCTCGATGGCGGGCTTGCCGTCCTGGTCGACGATGGAGGCGTTGGCCTTGGGATAGGCCCGCAGGGCGCTGCATGCGGCCCTGACGAAGAAGCCCATGAAGCCGAGGTTGATCTCGTGCTTCTTCTGGAAGTCTTCCTTGTACTTCTTGCGGGTCTCGAGGACTGCGGTCATGTCGCACTCGTTGAAGGTGGTGAGCATCGCCGCGGTCTGCTGGGCCTCGACGAGGCGGGCGGCGATGCGCTGGCGCAGCGGGCTCATGCGCTCGCGGTTGCTGCTGCGCGAGGCGGCTTGGGCGGGGGTGGGCGGCGCGCCCTGGTCCTGCGGCACGGTCTTGTTGGACTGGACGTAGGCGAGGACGTCCTGCTCGCGGATGCGCTGGCCGGGGCCGGTGGGGCGGACGTCGTGGAGGTCGATGCCGTACTCGCTGGCCATCTTGTGGGCGAGGGGGGTGGCGCGGAGGTCGCCGTTGGTGGACTCGTCGACGCGCGGCGAGGGGGCGGATTGCTTGGCGTCGGTTTGCTTTGCGCCGGACTGCTTGGCGTCTGCTTCCTTCGTCGCGGCGGCGGACTGGGAGGATTGCTTCTCCTCGCCGGACTCGGCTTGCTGAGACTTGGACGTGTCCCTGGTCTTCGTGCTCTTGTCGGACTTAGCGTCGGACTTGGTTTCGGATTCAGCCTCGGACTCGTCGGACTTGTCGGCCTCGGCTTCGGGCTTCGCCTCGGCCTTGGCTTCCTGCTTGTTGTCCTCGGCGGGCTTGTCGGCGGACTCGTCGATGGTGCCGACGGTCGCGCCGACCTCGACGGTGTCGCCCTCCTTGGCGGACTGCTTGACGACGCCGGCGGCGGGGGCGGGGAGCTCGACGGTGATCTTGTCGGTCTCGAGCTCGAGGACGGTCTCGTCCTGCTCGACCCAGTCGCCATCTTGCTTGAGCCACGAGGCGATGACGCCCTCGGTGACGGACTCGCCGACGGTGGGGATGACGATGTCGGTCGGCATGGGGTTCCTTACGCGGCGGACATGGAGGTCTGCTTGGTGTTGCCATCCTCGGATTTGCCGTCCTTGGTCTTGGCGTCCTTGGCCTTGGCGTTCTCGGCTTTGCCGTCATCGGACGCCTCGGCTTCGGTCTTCTCCGGCGCGGGGCCGACGGCTTCTGCGAGGATCGACCTCTGCTGGTGGCGATCGAGCTTCTTGGAGCCCGAGGCGGGGGTCGCGCTCTCCTCGCGACCGATGTAGGGCAGATCGGCGAAGCGACCGTCCTGCTCGGCCCAGGCCTGGCGGAGGCGGTCGGCGATGAAGAGGTACGCGCCCATGTTGCGGGGCTCTTCCTGGGCCCAGACGATCTCGGCCTTGTCCGGATAGCGATCGAGCGTTTGCTTGAGCATGTCCATGTGCAGCGGGGCGAGCTGCTCGACGCGGACGATCGCGATCGTGTGGTCCTCGCGCTCGTCGCGGCGCTCGGTCAACTCGTGGGCGAGCTTGCCGGTCGCGAGGACGACGCATTTGACCTTCGCCGGATCGTGATCGGAACCGGCGAACGCGGTGTCGTCGAGGATCTCGCGGAACGTGCCGCCGGTCAGCTCATCGAGCGTGCTGGTGGGCGTGCGGAGCATGCTCTTGGGTGTCACGACGATGAGCGGCTTGCGGAAGCTGCGCTTCATCTGGCGGCGGAACATGTGGAAGGCCTGGGCGGCGGTCGAGGGGTAGACGATCTGCATGTTGTCGTCTGCGAAGAGCTGGAGGAAGCGCTCGAGGCGGGCCGAGGAGTGCTCGGGGCCCGCGCCCTCGTAGCCGTGCGGGAGGAGCAGGGTGAGGCCGGTCCAGCGCTGCCATTTCATCTCGGCGCTGGCGATGAACTGGTCGATGATGACCTGTGCGCCGTTATTGAAATCGCCGAACTGTGCCTCCCACATGACGAGCATGTTGGGATCGGACAGCGAATAGCCGTACTCGTAGGCGAGGACCGAGGCCTCCGAGAGGGGGCTGTCGTGGACGCAGAAGCGGGCCTGGGTCTCGGGGGTTGCCTCGGGGCCGGAGCGCATGTCGGAGATGATGACGTTGGTGCGGATGTTGTTGAGCGGGATGAAGGGTTCCGCGGTCTGCTGGTCGTAGATGACCGCGTGGCGGTGGCTGAAGGTGCCGCGACCGGAGTCCTGGCCCGTGAGGCGGACGGGGTAGCCCTCGATGAGCAGGGTGCCGATGGCGAGGCTCTCGGCGTCGGCGTAGCTGATGTTGCGGGTCTCGGGCAGCTCGCCGCGCTCTTTGAGCAGGCGTTTGAGCTTCTTGTGGACATTGAATCCTTCGGGAACGGTAGCGAGGGCTTGGGCGACTTCTTTGAGTGCGTCCTCGCTGACGGCGGTTTCGGCCTGCTCGTGGATAAAGTCGTGGCGGACGTCGGACCAGCGCTCGCTGCCGGGGTCGATGGTGGGATCGTGCGGGGTTTCCTTCGCGAGGCGCTGGGCCTCATTGAGGGCGTCGTTGAGGCTGTTGCGGATGGCCTTCATATCCTTTTCGCCGATGGTGCCGCGCTCGAGCAGGCGGTTGGCGTAGGACGTGAGGATCGAGGGTTTGTCCTTGATGAGCGAATAGAGGATGGGCTGGGTGAACGAGGCCTCGTCCTGCTCGTTGTGCCCGTATTTTCGGTAGCAGACGAGGTCGATGAAGAAGTCCTTCTGGAAGCGATGGCGGTACTCGATCGCGAAGTGGGCGCAGGCGAGGGCGGCCTCGGGATCCTCGGCGTTGACATGCAGCACCGGCGCCTCGATGAACTTGGCGATGTCGGTGCAGTAGCGGCTGGAGCGCGAGTCGTCGGGGCTGGTCGTGAAGCCGATGAGGTTGTTGACCACGACGTGGATCGCGCCGCCGACCGAGTAGCCGTCGAGCTGCGAGAGGTTCAGGGCCTCTGCCGCGACACCCTGGCCCGGGAGGGCGGCGTCGCCGTGGATCTGGAGCGGGACGACGCGGGAACGCTTGGTATCGCCCCGCAGGCGCTGCTTGGCGCGGCAGCGTCCGAGGACGAGCCCGTTGACATATTCCAGATGGCTGGGGTTGGATGCGAGGGCGAGGTGGAGGGTCTTGCCGTTGGCGAAGGTGCGCTCGCCGGAGTAGCCGCGGTGGTACTTGACGTCGCCGCCGCCGTCGGCGAAGTCGATGTCCCAGGAGTCCTCGAACTCGGTGAAGATCTGCTCATGGGTCTTGCCGAGGATGTTGTTCAGGACGTTGAGGCGCCCACGATGGGCCATGCCGATGACGAACTCCTCGACGCCGAGGTCGGTGGCGTGCTCGAGGATGCGATCGAGCAAGGGGATGAGGGTTTCGGAGCCCTCGAGGCTGAAGCGTTTGTCGCCGGGGTAGCGTTTGCCGAGGAATCGCTCGAAGTGCTCGGAGTTGAGCAGTTGCTGGAGGAGGTGCATCTGCTCGCCCTTGGTGGGGGGCGAGCGGTCGACGCCGCGCTCGAAGCGATCGAGGAGCCACTGGCGTTCCTCTTCGTTGGTGACGTGCATGACCTCGACGCCGATGGAGCCGCAGTAGCGTTCCTTGAGGTGGGCCTCGAGCTGCTTGAGGGTGACCTCGCCGTCGAGGCCGACGTTGGTGGCATCAACGGTGCGGTGGTAGTCGGCCTCGGAGAGCCCGTGGTGCTCGAGCGAGAGCGTGGCGGGCGGCTCGTTGGTCCTGCCGAAGGGGTCGAGCTTGGCGGCGATGTGCCCGACGGTGCGGTAGGCCTCGATGAGGTCGCCGACGGCGGCCTGGAACTGGCTCGCGGCGCCGGCGTGCCCGTCGGCGGAAGCGGCGCCGCCGGCGAGATCGAAGCCCTGGAAGAACGCCCGCTGGCTCGGCGTGACCGAGTCGGGATCGTTCTGATATCGGGCGTATGCGTCGTCGAGAAACTCCGCGTTCCAGCCATTGACCGACGCGGGTACGGAACGGGGCGAAGCGTTCATCAGGAAGCTCACGGGGCCTGTATCTGGGCCTATCGGACCGGGTTGGACTGGCCTTGACATGGTAGGCCGGGGTATCGGTCTTACAAGCGCGTGAGTCCGGTTGGGGACGCGGGTTTTGGCGTGAATCGGGGGAACTTCGGGCCTAGCCGAAGCGACCGGTGACGTACTGCTCGGTCTCCCGGAGCGTGGGATTCCCGAAGAGGTGTTCGGTCGGGCCCATCTCCAGGAGCCGGCCCAGGTACATGAAGGCCGTGTAGTCGCTGACCCTGGAGGCCTGCTGCATGTTGTGGGTGACGATCATGACGCTGTAGCGTTCAGCGATGTCACGGATGAGCTCCTCAACGGCGATGGTCGCGATGGGATCGAGTGCCGAGCAGGGCTCGTCGAGCAGGAGCAGCTCGGGGTCGGCGACGATGGCGCGGGCGATGCAGAGGCGCTGCTGCTGGCCGCCGGAGAGCCCGAGGGCCGAGTCCTTGAGACGGTCCTTGACCTCGTCGAAGAGAGCGGCCGAGCGCAGGGCCCGCTCGCAGGCGTCCTTGAGGACACCCTTGCGCCGCTCGCCGTCGATGCGCAGGGAGTAGACGACGTTCTCGAAGATGCTCATGGGGAAGGGGTTCGGCTTCTGGAAGACCATGCCGATACGTTTGCGCAGGTCGATGACGTCGACGCGCTTCTCGTAGACCGAGCGGTTCGCGAGGAAGATGTCGCCCTCGATGCGGACTCCGTCGATGAGGTCGTTGAGGCGATTGACCGAGCGGAGCAGGGTGCTCTTGCCGCAGCCGGAGGGGCCGATGATGGCGGTGACCTTGCCAGCGGGGACGGGCATGGAGACGTCGAAGAGGGCGCGGGCCTTGGTGTAGAACAGGTTGAACTTCTTGATCTGGACGACGGGGTCCTCTTCGAGGACGTCGGGATGGATCGCGGGCTTTGGGATCTCGCCGGCGCGGATGCGATCCAGCAGCGACGCCTGGGCATCCTGGGCCCGCGTGTGCGGGAGGGTCGTCTGCTCGAGCTCGGCTTGGATGGTGGTCTGGTCCATGGGGTGGGCCGGATAGTACGGGGCTCAGATGGCGATGCTCTTGCGGGCGCGGATGCGGGCGCGCAGGACGAACGCGGCGAGGTTCAGGACCATCACGATGGCCAGCAGGAGGAGGGTGGTGGTCCAGACCAGCGGGCGCGAGGCCTCGGCGTCGGCGCTCTTGAAGCCGAGCTCGTAGATGTGGTAGCCCAGGTGCATGAAGCTGCGCTCGGCGTGGAGATACGGAAACTCGCCGTCGACGGGCAGCTCTGGCGCGAAGAACAGCACGCCGACGAGCATGAGCGGGGCGACCTCGCCCGCGCCTCGGGCGATGGCGAGGACCGCGCCGGTCATGATGCCGGGCAGTGCGCCGGGCAGGACGATCCGGCGAACGGTCTGCCAGCGGCTCGCGCCGGTGCCGAATGAGCCCTCGCGCATAGAACGCGGGACGGCGGCGATGGCTTCTTCGGTTGCGACGATGACGACGGGAAGCGTGAGCAGGGCGAGGGTGATCGAGGCCCAGAGGATGCCGCCGGTGCCGAAGGTCGGGCTGTTGAGCTCGGCCTGGGCGCGGAAGAAGCCGGAGAAGTAGGGCGTGGTCGCGATGAGCCAGAGGGCCAGCGCGCCCGCGGCGAGCCAGAGGACGGCGACGGCGCGCCGGGCGAGGCTCGCGCGAGCGGCGTCGCGGGTTGCTCCAGCCAGCGTGACCGCCAGGGCGAGGCTGATCGCGACCGCGCTGAAGACGACCCACCACGCCGGGCGCGAGGCGGGCTCGGCGGGCCCGGCGTCGATGTACTTGCCGATGGTGTAGGAGAAGAAGCCCAGGCCGAAGACGCCGTAGACGATGCTGGGGACGCCCGCGAGGTTGTTCACCGCGATGCGGATGAAGCTGACGAGCAGGCCCTGCTTGGCGTATTCGCGCAGGTAGATCGCGGCGATGACGCCCAAGGGGACAACGAAGATCGTCAGGAGCATCGTGAGCGTGACGGTGCCGATGATGATCGGAAGGACGCCGCCCTCGGTGTTGGCGTTGCGGGGCTCGGCGGTGAGGAACTCGCCCCAGCGGTCGAGATAGACGCCGATCTTGCCGGCGAGCGAGAGGGTGTTGGCGGGGACCACGCGGACGATCTGGCTGACGCGCATGGGCACGTCGGGGATGGACTGCTCTTCTGGCGCGAAGCGCTCGGTCTTGAGCTCGGTGATGACGATGCGGTGGTCGGCGTCGGCTTGGCGCAGGTCGGCGATCTCGTCCTCGATCGCCGAGCCGCGCTCGCGCAGCTCCTGGACGCGTGCGTCGATCTCGGCGAGGCGCTGCTCGATGGTTGCGGGGTCGGGCTTTGCGTTCGCCCAGGGGTTCTCCAGCCAGGCGAGGACGAGCAGGCAGAGGGCCGCAACGGCGATGAGGCGGGCGGGCGGGCGGGGCTCGGGCGGAGGGTCGCTGAGGCGGCGTCGCCAGGTGCTCAGCGCGACCCAGCCCATCGCGCCGAGGCCGGCGAGAAGTGAGACCGCCCAGGCCCAGGTCGGCAGCGATCGCGTATCGGAGCCGGCGCTGTCGGTGCGCTGGAGCCCGATGCGGGTGCGTTCGAGGGCGAGTTCCTTGATCTCGCGGTTGATCGGCGCGGATTTCTCGTGCTCGAGGCGCTGGATCTCGCGCGTGCGCTCGCGGGCCTCGCGGATGAGACTCTCGATGCGCTCGACGGCGTCTGGGCCCGTGAGGTCGATGCGCTCGCCGTCGTGGATCGCTGCCTTGGGCTTGCCGAGGAAAACGCCCCAGTCGGTGCGTTCGACGAGCAGCGCGTTCTCGGGCTGGTAGATGTCTTCGATCGTGTGGAGGTCGACCCAGCGGAAGGAGACGCCGTCGAGCTCGCGGTTGCCGATGAGGTAGAGTCGGCGGGTCAGGCGCCCGTCTTCAAGAGTGTCTTCGGGCAGCGCGCCGGCGTCGATCAGGCTCTGGAGGCTCTCGGCACGCTCGAAGTTGGGCTCGTAGGTCTCGTCGCGGACGGGGATGCCGAGAAACTCCGCCTCGCCGAGCAGCGGCGGGTCGAACTCGCCGGGCGCGACGCTGACGTGCTGGATGGGCGAGGGCCAGAAGGTCTTGCTGCCGTGATAAGTGATGATGACGATGAGCGAGACGATGAGCGTGGCAGCGACGATGAGGGCGAGAGCGAGCAGCCAGACCATCGCGCCGCCGTCGTGGGCCGCGCCGGCGCGCCGGGCGATCGGAGCCTGGACTGAGCCGGGGGTGCCGGTCATAGGGCGGCGCTTCTCTTGCGGAAACGCTGGCGGATGAGTTCGGCGGTGGTGTTGATGGCGAAGGTCATGAGGAACAGGACCAGGCCGCAGAGGAACAGGACGCGGTAGAGCGTGTCGCCCTTGGGCGCCTCGGGGAGCTCCATGGCGATGTTGGCGGCGAGGGTGCGGAAGCCGGAGAAGATGTTCCAGGACATCTCTGGCGTGCTGCCGGTGGCCATGAGGACGATCATCGTCTCCCCCACGGCTCTCCCCAGGCCGATCATGCAGGCGCTGAAGACGCCCGAGCCGGCGACGGGCAGGACGACGCGCACGGCGGTCTGCCAGGGCGTCGCGCCCGCGCCGAGCGAGGCGAGGCGGAGCGAGTCGGGCACGCTGCGCAGGGCGTCCTCGCTGATGGTGTAGATGATCGGGATGATCGCGACGCCCATGACGATAGCGACGACGAGGGTGTTGCGCTGGGTGAACGGGCCGAGGATTGTGTCGCGCGGGTCGATGAAGAGGTCAGAGTGCAGCGCCGCGAGCGCGAGGGCCGCGGCGAGGGCGAGGGCGAGCACGACGACGAGCGAGAGCGTGGACGCCGGGAGCGAAGGAGTCTGCGCGCCCGCCTGCGCTCGGGCCCCGCGGACGCGGCCTCGAACGATCATGGCGAGCAGGGCGATGACCGGCACGAGGATCATGGCCCAGCCGGGATAAGGACTGCGGATCTCGCCGTTGAGCCAGCGGATCAGCCCGGGGCGATCGAGGCTCTGGCGGCGGATCATCTCGTCGAGTTCGGCGTGGCGCTCTACGCGCTGGGCGAAGTGCTCGATGTCATCGGCGTCGATGACGCCGTCGGCGTTGGCGTCGGCGGAAGCAACCTGTGTGGCGTGAAGCTCTGCGAATCTCGCGATGTCGTCGGCGTCCGCGACGCCGTCGCCGGTGAGGTCGGCGTTTGGGTCGGCGGGGCGGACGACGCCGAGTGAGCTATCGAACGCAAAGCCCGCGCACGCGAGCCTGCGCTGCTCGGCCGGGGAGAGTGCCTCGCGAGCACCAACCCAACTGGGAATCTTCTCGGCCTCCACGGGTTCGACCGCGCCCGCCATGATGAGCATGTCGGCGCGGCTGGGGCTGAAGACGGTGCGCTCGATCGCGGGCGCGAGCAGGATCGTTGCGATCGTCGCCACCGCGAGCGTCGCGAGCACGCCGAGCGTGCGGGTCACGCCCGACTCGGCGGCGCGGTTCGCCTGGCGCGTCGCGCGCCAGATCGTGGCGGCGATCCAGACCGAGACCGGCAGCACGACCGCGAGCAGGATGATCGCCAGCAGGTGGTCGCGGACGTAGGGCGCGACGATCATCGCCGCGACGAAGCCGAGGACGACGCTGGGCAGCGTTGCCATAAGCTCGATCGAGGGCTTGACGTAGCGTCTGGTCTTTGGCTGCATGAACTCGCTGGTGTAGAGGGCGGCGAGCACGGCGATGGGCGCGGCGAACAGCATCGCGAAGACCGTCGCCTTGAGCGTGCCGAAGATGAGCGGGACGAGGCTGAGCTTGGCCTCGGCGTCGTCACTAGCCGACGAGGACTGATAGACATACGAGGCCTTAGTGGGGTCCTGGGAGTCCTCGTAGCGGATGGGGCCGAAGAGCGAGCGGACACTCGCGCCGGCGAACGCGCCGTCGATGGACCAGGTGCGCATCGTGTCGCCAGTGATCGCGACCAAGGCGTCGCCCTTGGGGCTGATGGCCCAGGCGTCCGGTGCGCCGTCCAGCGTGAGCGAGGCGATGGCTTTGGCGCTCGTTGCATGGATGAGGCGTGCGAGCTCGGCGCTCGCGCCGGCGAAGACGCGATCGCGCCCACTGACGGTGATGCTCGTGACCGGCGCGTCCGCGATGGCGTAGGTGTTCGAGCGGATGAGCCGTCGGTGGTCGGCGGTCGGGGCGCTGGGGTCCTTGCCGACGAACCAGGCGTGGACCTTGCCGGCGTCGTCGGCGACGAGGATCGTCTGCGAGCCGGTGAGTTGGGCAGAGGTCGTGATCGTGCGGCCTTGTGGGACAAGGCGGGCGGTCTCGACCAGCGGCAGCGGATCGGTCTGCGACGCGTCCGCGGACGGGGCGAATCGCTGGGCCGTCCCGTCGCTGTGGATCGCCAGGGCGTCTGCGCCGCTGGCCAGCACATAGAGCGCGTCGGGGACGGTTTTGAGCTCGATCGGGCGGGTGAGGAAGCGTCTGCGGACGGGCCCGCCGCCGAGCGGGCGGCGCTCGACGACGCGATGGAGCATGGCGCTGGCGTCTGCGCGGATCTCAGCGAGGACGCGACCCGTGGGGGTTTGCGCGATGGCGACGTGGATCGCCGCGCCCTCGCCGATGGGCGCGGGGATGGGGTCTGCGATGTCGATCGCGAGTGTCGTGAGGCGGTGCTCGACGCCGCGCCCGGTGTCGATGGCCTCGATGAGCCCGCCGGCGTTCTCGGGAACGTCGGGGAACAGCTCGCGGACGATCTCGGGCGGCGCGGCGACCGAACCGCCCGGGGTGAGATCGGCCAGCGCCGCGGCGAGGCCCGCGTCCCGCGCAAGCTCTTCCACCCGTTCCGGCGTGAGCAGTCGCGATTGGAAGGAGACGTCGGCGAGCATGAGCGAGCCGTCGTCGAGCCCGATCGCCGAGAGACCGAGCCCGGGCAGACGCGCCAGACTCGTCAGCGCGCGATCCGCCGGCAGGATGGTCCGCTCGTCGATGGTCTCGCCCGTGGCGAGCAGCGCGGAGCGGAGCATGCCCTCGGACGAGAGAACGGCGGCGGCCTGGAGATACTCGTCAACGTAGACGGCTGCGGGTCGGCTGGCGGCGAGCGTCGCCTGGTGTCGATTGTCGGCGTTGCCGCTGGCGAAGAGCGGGCTGACGACGTAGGCGAGGTAGATGCAGATCGCCAGGACCGCGGCGAGCACGAGAATGCCGCCGAGCGTGATGATGCGCTCGGCGGCTCGGTCCCAGAAGTGGACGCTCGCACGAGTTCTGCGGGCGTTATTCATCTGCTCGGGCATCCGATAGCGGGGTGCTCAGCACGGGCCATGCGAACCACCGCCCGAGTCCTTACTTGTCTTCGAGCAGAGCGTAGTCCATGCCGAGTTGGCTTGCCTGCTCGGCGGCGATCGCCGCGGGGAGCGGGAAGTAGCCGGCGCGGATGACGGCCTCCTGGCCCTGGCGGGAGAGGATCAGGCGGATGAACTCCTCGCGGAGCGGGTCGAGCCCGGCGCGCTTGTCGAGGTTGACGTAGACGTAGAGGAAGCGGGCGAGGGGGTAGTCGCCGCTGATCGAGTTCTCGAACGTGGGCTCGGCGGCGGGCATGATCCCGTCGGTGACCTTGAGGGCCTTGACGTCGGGGGTGACGTAGCCGATGCCGGAGTAGCCGATGCTGAACGGGTCGCGTGCGACGCCCTGGACGACGGCCGCGGAGCCGGGCTGCTCCTTGACGGTGGCCTTGTAATCGGTCTTACCCAGGCCGACCTCCTTGAAGAAGCCGTAGGTGCCGGATGCGCTGTTGCGTCCATAGAGGCTGATGCGCCGAGCGCGGTAGCGCGGATCGGTGACGCCCAGGTCGCCCCATGTGAGCTGCGGCGAATCGACCGAGAAGACGGCCTTGATCTGGTCGAGGCTGATCTCTTCGAGCGGGCAATCCTTGTGGACGAAAACGGCCAGGGCGTCGATGCCGACTTTCAGGGCCGTGGGCTTGTAGCTGAACTTGGCCTCGAAAGCGTCGACCTCGGTCTGCTTCATGGGGCGGCTCATGGGGCCGAACTGGGACTGGCCCTCGATGAGCGCGGGCGGGGCGGTCGAGGAGCCCTTGCCCTCGATCTCGACGGTGACGTTGGGGTAGTAGCGCTTGAACAGCTCGGCCCAGTAGCCCATGGCCTGGTTGAGCGTGTCCGAGCCGATGCTCTTGATGGTGCCGTCGACGCCGCGGGCCCGCTCGTACGGCGGGATCTTGGCGTCGACCGTGAGCGCGTCCTGCGCGCCGGCGAACGCGGCGACTCCCATCGAAATCACGAGACCGGCCAATCGACGCATGGTTTTCTCCTCACTGGGATCCGGATGACAAGTTCGTAACACAAGTGCCACGTTGGGCGCGTTACTTTATCCGGAAGGCGATGAGGACCGTGCGCGCGATCTGCGGTAGTCCGCCCGATGGAATGAATCTGGTCTCGACGAGCACGCGATCGGGAAACCACGCGTCGGGCTCGGGAGGCGGCATTTCCAGCCTGAATGAGTATCCGGTGAGGCCGCTGCGGACTCCGAGGGCGCCCGGCGCGTCCTCCGGGCCGACGACCCAGCGGTGTATTAAGCTTTGATTCAGATTGTAAACACGGAACTCGAAGGTGCCGTCGAAGGCCTGGGGCTGGCTGGAATCCTGGCGGAAGAGGTACATGACGACGTGGAACATGTCCGGCCAGTCGTCGCGGTTCTCATCCGAGGGCGGCTGGACGGAGCTGAGCAGGTACTCGGGGGCGAGGCCCGGCGTGGCGATGATCGGCTCGGTCGGCACCGGCTTCGGACGCGAGCCGTTGGAGGCGCATCCACCCAGCATGATCGAGACCAACACGAGGAACTGAGCGGGATGGGGGCGGGGCACGAGCGTCTCCGGTGTTCTTGCGGGGCGAACTAACTCATTCGAGCGGCGGGTCGGTGTCGAGCGAGGCGGGCTTGACCAGCAGGCCCTCGGGCTCGTCCTGGTCCGAACCATCGTTTGGCTTGGCCTCCGGCATTTGGTTCGTTGACCGCTTGAGGTCCTCGGAGATGCCGTCGCTCAGCATCCGCCGGATCCCCTCCTCGGCGGAGATCTGGTTGATGGCACGCTCGCTGAGAGCCCTCTGGACCTGCGTGTCGCCCGCGCCGCGGATGACCTTGGGCGTGAGGATGATGAGCAGTTCGGTGCGAACATCGTTGAACTGATCGGTCTGGAAGGCCTTGCCGATGATCGGGATGTGCCCGAGGATGGGGACCTTGGTCTTGCGATCCTCGGTGGAGTTCTGGATGAGCCCGCCGATGACGATGGTCTGGCCGTCCATGATGGTGACGACGGTGTCGACGCGCCGGCGAGCGATGATGGGCGTTTCGAGACCCGCGGAGACCTGGGTGGTGCGATTGGAGACGTTGGAGATCTCGGGGATGATCTCGAGGCGGACGAAGCCGTCGGCGCTGATCGTCGGCGTGACCTCGATGGAGACGCCGACCTCTTCTCTACGGAGGATCGGCTGGGTGTTGCCGTCGGTGAATGTGGTAACGCCGTCGACGATGCCGACGTCGTCGCCGACGTTGATCTGGGCGCGCTCGTTGTTGTTGACGGTGACCGAGGGTCGGCTCAGCACCTCGAGCCTGCCCTGCTCCTCAAGGGCGCGGACGAGCAGGCCGAAGTCGTCCGAGGCGACGCTGAGGGTGGGCAGCCCCAGGGCGGTCGAGACCGCGCCGCCGGCGGGGGTGGAGTTGAAGATGTACATGTCCCCGCCGAGCGGCCCGACGCGCAGGTCCATGCCCCAGGTGTTGGAGCGGTCGATCGTGACCTCGGCGAGCAGGACCTGGATGACGACCTGGGGCGGGGCGGCGTCGAGTTCCTCGATGATGCCGCGGATGGTCTCGATGTAGCGCGGGCTCGCGCTGACGACGAGCTTGTTGCTCTTGATATCGCCGACGATGGTGACTTCCTGTTCGAGCAGGCGGGCGAGCGAGCCCATCTGCTCGGGGCGGAGAGTCTGGCGGATGCGGTCGGCCTCGGTTTGGAAGTAGTCGCGCAGGGTCTCCTCGACCTCGTCGGCCTTGGCGTTGCGCAGGTGGTACACCAATCGCTCTCGCTCGGTCGCCTCGATCGTGTCCAGTTCGGTAACGACGCTGCGGACGAGTTCCAGGTACTCGGCGGTGCCGGAGACCAGCAGCGTGTTGGTGCGCGGGTCGATGGTGATCGAGAGTTCCTGGCGCTCGTCGGGGACGGGCGTGACGGTCTGTCCGCCGAAGAGGTCGAGGGCGTCGGGGTCGTCGCTCAGCGGATCGGGCCCGACCAGGGGCGAGGGGATGAGCACGAACGCGTTGCCGTCCTGGCGGAGGTTGAACAGGTCGCTGAGCACCTCGGCCATCGCGAAGGCGTCGGCGTTGGTCAGGCGGAACATCTCGATGTTGCGGTTGCCCGCCGTCGTCGTGTCGAGGTCCTCGATGATCTCGACGATGAGATTCATGATCTGCGGCGGGGCGACGATGACGACCGAGTTTGTGCGCAGGTCGGGCGTGAGGCGGATCTGCTGGCGCAGCGCATCGTCGATCTCGGCGACGGTCTTGACTTCATCTCCCATCGGGTCGCCCATCTGACCGGGCTCGAGCTGGCGCAGGCCCACTTCGAGCTTGTAGCGGTAGAAGTTGATTTTGGTCGCCTGCCCGCCGATGGTGCGTCCGCCGCCGATCGCGCGCCCCGCGAGGACCTGCTGGAGCAGGTTGACGACCTCGAGCGCGTTGGCGGTGGACAGCTCGATGCGGCGCATGTCCTGCTCTGTGGTGACCTCGGCCTGGGAGAGGCTGTCGACGAGGGCGCGGATCTGGGCGATATCGTCGGCGGTGCCGGTGACGATGAGGACGTTGAGGCGTTCGTTAGGAACGACATTCACGGCGCGCTCGCCGCGACGCTCGTTCTCGCGCTCGACGTAGAGCTCGTTGATCGCGTCGGCGATGTCGCCGGCCTGGCCCTTGCCGACGTTGATGAGCTCGGTGCTGAGATCGCCGCGATCGGTGACCTCGTCGCTGGTGAGCGTCGCGATGAGTTCCTTGACGACCTCGAGGTTCTCGTCGCTGGAGGCGATGATGAGCGAGCTGGTCGCGGGCGAGGCCTCGACGCTGAAGGCGTCCGAAGGGCTCTGGGGGACGCCCGAGCGACGGACCGCGTCGATGCGCTCGCGCATTAGGCTCTCGATGATCGTGGCGAGCTGGCGGACGTCGGTGCCGGGAACGTGCAGGACGTGCACGCCGACGGATTCCTTCGCTTCTTCGCTGTCGAGCGTCGTGAGCAGGCTCTCGAGGATTTCAATACTGCGCGGGCTGGTCGAGACGATCAGCGTGTTGGTGCGGATGTCCGAGGAGACAATCAGGCGATCCTCCGGGCGGATCGTGCCCGCACGCTCGCGCTCCTGGAAGATGCCTCGCAGGGTCTGCGAGACGCGATCCGCCGCGGCGTGCTCCAGCGGGTACACGCGGATCTCGTTGCCGGCGCCCGCGGCCTCGACGTCGAGCATCGAGACGAGCTCCTTGACGACCTGGAGGTTGCTGGTCGAGCCGACGACGATGAGCGAGCCGAGCTGCTCCTCGGCGGTGATGACCAGGCCGGTCATGGGCGCGAAGAGGTCGGCCTCGACGCCCGCGGGGTCGCCGCCTTCGCGGACGACGCGCAGGCGGGCGATCTGCTGCTGGATGCCCAATGCCTCGGGGGCGGTCTGGAGGCCCCGGACGAGCACGTCGCTGAGTGTTCGCGCGAGCTTGACCGGGTCGGCGTGGTCCAACGGGATGATGACCGGCTCGACCCAGCTCGCGATCTCATCAGAATCGAGCTGGGCGATCAGCGTTTCGACGAACGCGACGGCCTCTTCCCTGCCCGCGACGATCAGGGCGTTGGTGCGGTCATCAACGGTTGCGGAGATCTCGCCGGCGAGGGCCTGGCCCGTGACGGTCGGCGGGAGGCCCTGGCGCTGGGTGCCGGGCAGGCGGCGGAGGGCCTCGCCCTGGCGGAAGAGCTGCTCGACGATGGCGCGGACGCGGGCCGCCGAGGCGTTCTCCATCGGGAAGATGCGGACGACGACGGCGTCGCCGATGGGCAGCGTGTCGAGCATTTTGACGACGTCGGTGAGCGCCTTGACGTTGGCCTCGCTGGAGGCGATCGCGACGGCGTTGGTCTGCGGATCGGGCGTCAGCTTGATCGGCAATGAGAGGTCGATCTCCAGCTTGCCCTTGTTCCAATCGGGGTGGGCGATCGAGAGTCTGCGGATGTGCTCTGCGAGGGCGTCGGCCGGAGCCGCGCCCCCCCGCTGCTCGGTGCTGAGCAGTGATTCCATCGTCTGGACAACCGCGCTCGCGTCGGCGAGGCGCAGCGGCACGACCTCGACGTGCTGGGTGCTCTCGGTCGGCTCGGCGTCGAGGGCGCGCACGAGCGCCGTGATCGTCTGCGCATCGGCGGGGCTGGCGACGATCGCCAGGCTCGAGCGCGTCCGCATCGGCACGATCGTGATCGGCTCGGAGACAATGCCCGGGCGGTCCTGTGGCGGCGGGCGGGTGACGCCGAGCTGGTTGAGCATCTGCTGCACCTGCTCGGGCGTGTTGTGCTTGACGTCGATGATGAGAACGCTCTGGCCGAGCGCGTTCGCGCCGCCGACGCCCTCGAAACCGGCGTCGAGGTCCTCGACGAGGCTCTCGATCTCGTTGAAGATCCGCTCGGAGCTGGCGATGACCAGGGCGTTGGACTGGCGCTCGACCTCGACCGTCAGTTGCTCGCCGGCCTGCTGCGCGACGGGGCGGAAGGTGCGCAGGACGGTCTCGCGCAGGCGGGCCGCGGGCATGCTGGAAACGCGCAAGACGCGCGAGCTGAGGCGGCTGGTGTCGACGTGCCCCTGGAGGGTCTCGATCAGCGCCGCGATCTGCTCGAACGGCTCGTCGTCGGCGCGAACGATGATGGTGTTGGAGGCGTCGTCGCCGAAGATGAGCACGCCGCGGCGCGAGCCCTCGCGCGGCGTGAGGTTGCTGAACGCCTTGCGGACGGCGTTCGCCAGCTCGCTCGCGCGTCCGCCCTGGAGCGGGATCACGCGCGGCGGGGGCAGTCGCAGGACGTCCGGCAGGTCGAGCTGCTCAACGATCGCCCGGATGCGAACGAGGTCGTCGCGATCGGCAAAGACGATCAGCGAGTTGGAGATCGCCTCGGCTGAAACCGTCGGCGTCTGGTCGTCGCCGGAGACGATGACGTCGGACATAGGCGGGGGCTGCTCGCGCTCGCCGTTCTCGCCGCCGGAGCGGTTGTTGCGGGTGCCGCCCTCGCGTGCGCGCTCGGCTTCGAGTTGGCGGCGGACCTGAGAGCCGAATCCCTCGTTGAGCGCTTTGGCGACGCTGGCCGCGTCGGCGTGGGCGAGCGGAATGACCTCGATCTGGCGAGACGTGTCGTACGCCTCGGTGTCGAGCTTGGCCAGCAGCGCGCGGATGCCCTCCCACGAGGACTCCGAGGCGCTGATGACCAGCGAGTTGGTCGCGGTGTCGGTCACGATGGTGACGTTGCGGTCCTCGGCCCCCGCCGACTCGCGCGCGAACCTGCCGTAGAATATCTCCAACGCCCGGCGGACCGTCTCGGCCTCGGCGAAGCGGAGCTTGACGAACTCGGTCGTTCGGTTCACGTCGCTGGGCGTGTCGAGCTGGGCGATGATCTTCTCGATGTCGGCCATCTGCTCGGGCGTCGCGCTCACAACGATCACGTTCTCGTCGATGAGGTAGTCCAGGCTCGGCGCGGGCTCGTTGGGGCCCATCGAGCGGTTGCGCAGGAGCTGGATCAGCGGGAAGTAGACCTCGCTCGCCCGCGCGTGGGCGATCTCGAACCGCTTGAAGTCCTGCATGATCTTCGGCGGCGCGGTGTCCAGCGTCTCGATCTGGGCCCGCACGAGCTCGATCGTCTCCGCCGAGCCGGTCAGCAGCAGCGAGTTCGACCGTTCCACGGCCGTGATCTGGATCTTGAGATTCTCCGGGAGACTGGACTGGAGCGTTCTGACGATATCCGCCGCCCGCGCCTTTTCCAGCGGAACGCTGACAAAGGTCACGTCGTCGGTGCTGGGCGGGCTGTCCAAGAGCGCGATGAGGTGCTCGATCTCCGGGCCCATCGAGCTCGGTGCCGAGACAATGACCGTATCGGTCGATTCCTGGGGCGTCACGATCACGCGCTCGTCTGCACGCCGGCTCGGAAAGGTCTGGGTGATGGCTCTGGCGACCTCGCGGACCTCGGCGTTCTTGATCGTGTAGACCTCGATCAGCCGGTCGTCGCCCAGCTCGGGCTGGTCGATCTGATCGATCAGGCCTTGGACCGTCTCGATGCTCTCCTGGGGCCCGGAGATGATCAGCACGTTGCCGTCCTCGGAGCCGATGATCGCGACCTCGTCGGCGGGGCGGCCCTCCGCACGGGCGCGATCGCGGAAGAACCGCTCGAGGCTTCGCGCGGCCCGGTCGGCCTGGGCGAACTCCAGCGGGATCGACTGGATGACGTGCCCCTCGCCCGTCGCGGCCTGATCGAGGGCGTTGATGTGCTCGATCGCCAGATCGACGCGGGGACGAGCGCCCATGATGAACAGCAGTCGCTGCTGGCGGTCGATCTCGATCTGCACACCATCGGGATCCGGGCCTCGCCAGGATCGCCACCCTGGCGTCGCGAGCGACTGCTCAACGAGGCGGGCGACGGCCTGGAGATCGGCACGCTCGACCGGCACGGCGCGGACGACCTGCTGGGTCTGGGTCGCCTCGGAGACATCCAGTGCCCGGACGATGCGCTCGAAGCTCTCGAGCCGCTCGCCGTTGCCGATGAGCACGACCGAGTTCGTCCGCTGATTGACTTGCGTGATGAGCGTGTCCTGCTGCTCGTCGCCCCGGCGGAAGAAGAAGAAGTTGCCTCCCCAACGCAGCTCGAACTCGAGGTCCTCGATAGTCTCCTCGATGTCGGTCACGCGCGCGTTCTCGAGGCGGATGATGCGGATATCCAGCGCCTTGGAGGGCGCGGCCTCGTCGAAGGTGGAGATGAGGCTCTCGATCTGCTCAAAGTCCTCGTCGCTCGCGGAGATCACAAGCGTGCCGCTCTTTCGATCACCGATGATCGCGACCGGCGGGGCGGCGCGCCTTCCGGAGCGCTGGTTGATCTGCGCTCGCTGCTGGAAGAACCGCTCGAGGCTCTGGGCGACAACCGCCGCGTCGGCCTGCTCGAGCTTCACCGTGCGGATCGGCTTCTGGGCGCTGACCGGGCTCTGGTCGATCAGCCCGACGAACGCGTCGATGAGCTGGAAGCTGGAGGCGGGGGCCGAGACGATGATCGAGGTTCCGCCGGGATCGGCGGTGACCGCGACCGAAGCCGGGTCGATCGTCGCGCGGACGGTCCCGTCCTGGCCTTCGAATGTCAGGTCGAGATCACGGATGCGCCGGGCCTGACGCCCGGTCGGACTCGGGCTGACCAGATCCGTGACGGCGCTCGCCGCGGAGTTCGCGTCGATGTTCGACAGCGGATAGACCTTGACGCTGAGGCTGGTGGCGCTCTCGGAGCGGGCGACCGAGGCGATGAGCTTGCCGACGACCTGGAAGTCGGCGTCGTTTGCCCAGACGACGACGGCGCTGCCGGTGGGATCAGGGGTGATGGAGACCGCGCCGGTGAACCCGCCGGGGTTGTCGATGCTGGATCGCCCGACCTGGCGGATGGTCTCGCGGATCAGCGCCGTGACCTCGCGCGGATCAATAGTCTCGGGGAGGTTCACGACGCGGACGGTCGTGGGGGCGAGGGGGAACTGGTCCTGGAGCTGCTCGACCAGGGCCGCGATGCGATCGGCCAGGCGCGTCGAGCCGAGGATGACCAGCGAGTTGGTCGCGGGATCGACCGCGATGGTCACGCCCGGCGGCGCGCCGGGGCCGTCGTCCTTCGGATCGTCGTCGGACTCATCACCGCCGGGATCGTCGGCGGGGTCGTCGGCGGGCTGGACGACCGTTCCGATCGCCGTGCTGAGCATCATCGTGCGGATGGCGTCGAGCGTGCTCTTGTGCTGCGGCGCAACCCATTCGAGCGCGCGGATGTCCAGGCGATTGGAGCGCGAACCCTCCGTGCCCGGCTCCTTGAGCAGATCCTCGACGCTGATGACCTCGACCTTGACCCCCGAGGACTGTTCCAGCAGTTGCTTGAGCGTGGCCGCCATGACGCCGGCGTTCACGCGCGCGGGGTCGACCCGGATCATCCGCATCTCGCGGCTGGTCGCGAGCGTCGCGCGGTCGATCTGCTCGACCAGACTCTCGATGCGCGAGAGCTGCTCCTCTGAGCCGCGCACGATGAGCGTGTTGGACGAGGAATCCACGCGGATGATCGGCGGCTGGAGCCCCGAGTCGTCCTCGCTGAGCACGGCCTCCAGGCTCTGGGCGAGCTCGCCCGCGTCGGCGTTGCTCGGCGTGATCACCCGCACGATGCGCGAGCTGCCGGGCCCGGGCGTGCGATCGACATCCAACTCGCGGACCACGTCTTCGGCGAGCTGGAGCGCCGCGAGCGGCGCACTGACGACGATCGCGTTGAGGCGGGGCTCGGCGATGACGCGCACGGGCTGGTCGACGCCCTCGCCCGGACGACGCCGGGCGAGATAGCTGGCGATCTGCCACTCGGGCAAGAGATCGAGCTCGCTCTGGCGCATCAGCACCTGCTCGACCAGCGGCGCGATCGACTCGGCCCTCGCGTTCTCCAGGAAGATCGTGCGGACGCCGACGCCCGAGGTGTCCGTCGCCGCGTCCATCTGCTCGATCAACGCCTGGGCCTGGTCCAATCGCTCGCTGGTCGCGGCGATGACGACCGCGTTGGACTCGGTCTCGGCGGTGACGACCGGGGCACGCTCGCCCGGCTTGAGATCCGCGCCGAGGGCCGCGGTGAGCGCCTGGGCGACCGAGGCGGCGTCGCCCCGGCTGAGGCGAAACACGCGCAGGTCGGTGGATCCCGCCGACGCCGGCGTGTCCAGCGTCGCGATGAGGCCCTGGGCCAGCGGAAGCAACGCGGAGGGGACGCTGATGACCAGACGATTGGTGTCGGGCTCGGCGTTGACGCGCGGCGCGGGCACGCCCAGACCCGCGCGCTCGGCTTGACGCAATGTGTCGGGCCAACGCGAGCGATCGCCCAGCATCGTCTGCACGGTGCCGGCGACGGCCCGCGCGTCGGCGTGGGCAAGGTCGAAGAGTTGCAGATCCAACGCCGGCATCGCGATCGCGCGATCATCGAACTCCGCGAGTTGTTTCATCGCCTCGGCGACCTGCTCGGGCGAGCCGATCGCGACGATGCTGCCCGTGCGAGCCTCGTGGACGAGCTCCAGCGTGCGGCGCTCGCTCGGGAGCTTGGCCTCGATGATCCGCGAGACCGTGCGGATCAGCGCATCGGGCTCGCCCTTGGTCGGTGTGAACGTCAGGACGGTGCGGTCGGCGTCGCCGGCGGGCTGGTCGATCCGGGAGATGATCTCCTTGGCGAGCTCGAGCGACGCCGTGGGGCCGGACACGATCAAGGAGTTCGTCCGCGCATCGGCCTCGACGCGGACGGTCGCCCGCTGGGGGATCTGGCCCCGAAAGTACCGGATCTGGGCCGCGAGAATCCGTGGGTCGCTGGCGAGCTGGTCGCCGAGCAGACGCTCGACGGTCTGGGCGATGTCGCCCGCCTCGGCGTGCTGAAGCTGGAACGTCTCGACGCCGGGGGCCTCGTCGTCGCTCGGCCTGCGATCCAGCGGCTCGATCAGTTCCTCGAGCTTCTTCAGATCACCCTGTGCGCCGGTCAGCACCAGGGCATTGGAGCCGGCGGCGGGAATAATTGAGAGATTCTCGCCGCCGGAGGGCCACTCGATCGTCGGCTTGGCCTGGATCAGCGTCTGGGAGACATCCGCGGCGCTGGCATAAGTCAGCGGCACGACGCGGATGATCGAGCGACCGATCTGGGCCGCCTCGACGTCGAGCGCCTCGATGAGCTGCTGGGCGATCTGCTGGATCGGCTCGGGGGCGGCAATGATGAGGGTGTTCGATGCGCCGTCCGCGGCGACCTCCAGCAGCGACTGGATGTCGATCACCCCGCCGGATTCTCGCTCCTGATCCTCGCGGAGGCGTTGTTCGAGCAGGCGCTCCAGCAACGGCTGGACACGCTCGGCCCGCGCGTGGGCCAGCGGATACAGCCGCATCGTCGTCGCCGGCATATCCGGACGCTCGTCGAGGTCATTCAGCACGGCTTCGACGCGCGAGAAGATGGCGGTGGGACCGGAGACGATGAGCGAGCGGCTCATCGACTCGGTCTCGATCGTCACCTGCGCCTGCCCGGTCGCGCCCAGCGCGCCCGTGCGGGCGAGCTCAGAGAGCGTGCGGCTGATCGCGCTCAACTCCGCACGCTCGATCCGATATGTTCGAACCTCCAGATCGTCGGTCAGCTTGTGCTGATCGAGGCTGCGGACGAGCTGCTCGAAGCCCGCGAGCCGCTTGGCGGGCGCGTCGACGATGATCGAGTTCGTCGCCGTGTCCGCCCGCACGACGACCTCCTTGGGCTGGCGCAGGTCCGGCCGCGGCTGGCGCGAGCGCGGGTCGTACGGCATGGGCGGCTCTGGGAACATCGCGTCGATGGTCTTTGCGAGTTCCTCGGCGCGCGCGACCTTGAGCGGGAAGATCCGGATCTCCCGCCCCTCATCGTCGTAGGCCTGCTGCTCGTTCAGATCGGTAATGAGCTGTTCAATTTCCGGCAGGATCTCCTCGTGGGCGCTGACGATCAGCGTGTTGGTCGCGCTGTCGGCCTGGATCGACACCGGCCTCGTCGCCTTGTCCTCGGCCGGGCGACGGTCGTACGCGCCCTGGAGCACGCTTGCGAGATTGGAAGCGTCGGTCGAGCGCAATCGGAGAATTCGGATCGGCGGCTGCTCGCCCTGCTGCTCGCTGTCGAGGTTGCGCACGAGCTGCTCGATGAGCGGGAGCTGACCCGGCTGGGCCGCGACCATCAGCGTGTTGGTCGCCTCGATCGCCTCGAAGACCGGGTCTGCACCCCCGCCAGCGCGGAAGCTGGCGCTGGAGGCGACAAGATCCTCGAGGAATCCGACGATGGTCTCGGAACTGGCGAAGCGCAGCTCGATGAGGCGCATCTCGCGGGCCGGGCCCGCCTGGCGCTGGAGCTCATCGAGCACGTCCATGAACCGCTGCATCGCCTCGTCGTCGGCGACGACCTCCAGGCTGTTCGTGTCGGCGTTGACCGTGACATCCACCGCGCCCGCGCTCTCGATCTGGGCAACCTGGGCGTCGTAGATCGCCATCGCGCGATCGCGCACGAGCGCCGCGTCGGCGTTGGCGATCGGCACGATCCGCAGGCCGCGCTCGATCGGCACGGCGCTCAGATCCTGGAGCATCTGCTCGACGCGCTCGAAGGTCACGTCGTCGCCGGCGACGATGAGCGTGTTGGAGCGGGGCTCGGTCTCGATGACGACGCGCACGGGCTGCCCGCCGCTGGTCGCCGGGGCGCTGAGGTTGCCGTTGCGCGACAGGTTCTGGAGCGTGCTCGCGATCGCGTTCAGGTCGGCCTTCTCGATGCGATAGGTCCGCAACTGGGCGATCGGCGGCACCTCGACGCGATCGAGCTTCTCGGCGAGTTCCTCGAGGCTCTCGCGACGGTCCGCCGGGGCGTCGATGATCAGCGAGTTGCTCGAGGGATCGGCGCTGACTGTGACCTCCTTCTCCTTCTGGAGCCAGGGCATCGGCTGGTTCCGCCGATCGCGCGGCATGGGAGGCTCGGGATACAGCTTGTCCATCGCCGCGGCGACATCCACCGCCTTGGCGACCTTGAGCGTGAACAGGAACGTGATCCGCTCGGGCCCCTCGACGCGTTCGGTGTTCAGGTCGTCGACGAACGCCTTGATCTCTTCGAACAGGTCCGGATGGGCGCTGACGATCAGCGTGTTGGTCGCCGCGTCTGCCCGCACCTCGACCGGGCGGGCGCTGCGGTCGGCCTGCGGACGCTTGCTGTACTGCTGGCTGAGCATCTGCGAGATCGCGACCGCGTCGGCGGTGCGCAGCTGCAACAGCTTCAGCGGCGGCAGGTCCGTCGGCTCCAGGCTGTCCAGCCGCGTAATGAACTGGGCGATGAGCTGGTGCTGGGTGGGCTCGGCGGTCACCATCAGCGAGTTCGTCCGCTCGACCACCTGCACCGTCGGATCCGGCACCTTGCGCGAAGGATCGATCGAATCCGCAGAGCCCATGAGCTGGTTGAGCGGCGCGACGATCTCCGAGGCTTCCAGATGCTGCACGTCGTAGATCCGCGTCGTGCGATCAGGCGGCAGCAACTGCTGGGCCTGGCGCACGGCGTCATCAAACAGGCGGATCGCCTCGGGCGAGCCGGTGATCACGAGCGAGCCGGCGTCCTCCTCGACGCGGACCTCCGGCGGCGCGATGTCGTCGCGATGGGCCGTGCGTTCGTCGAACAGCTCGCGGGCGCGGGCCGCGATCTGCACGATGTCGCCCCGGCTGACGCGTGTGACCCGAAGATCGGTATCGCCCGGCTGGGCCGCGTCGAGCCGCTGGATCAGCTCCTCGATCACCGCGAACTGGCCGGGCTCGGCACGCACGATCAGCGTGTCGAGCTCATCGATCGGATCGAGCTGGGGCGTGGTTGCTGGAGCCCCATCTGCGCGTTCGAGCATCGGCATCGCGATCCGCGGCAACTGACGCGCGATCTCGCTGGGCTCGCGCACGCTGAGGTCGTATCGGCGCGTCTCGAGCGTGACCTTGATGAGCGACTCCGCGGAGCGCAGCATGCGCTCGAACTCGCCGATCTGCTCGGGGCTGCCCACGAGCGTGAGCGTGCGACCGTCCAGCGAGATGCTCAGCGGCTCGGCGTCGTCGCGTTCGAGCTGCGCGAACAGCGACTCGGCCTTGGCGACCGTCGCTTCGGGATCGGCAGAACTCAGCTCCATCAGCCGGATGTCACGCTGACGCTCCGGCGCAACGTCGATGTTGCGCACGAGGTTCTCGAAGGCGTCCACGTCCTCTGGCTCGCCGGCGACGAGCAGGCCCATGCGGTCCTGGGTCGCCGCGAACTGCACGAGCTGGCGCTGGCGGGGCGTCATCAGCCGCGAGACGACCTGCTCGATGCTGCGGGCGTCGACGTGCTCGAGCCGGATCGTCCGCGCCACGCGCTCGGGCGCGCGGGCGTCGCCGGGCGCGGCCTGGGCCGAGCCCGGATCCACCTCCCCGATCAGCGCCCGCGCCTGCATCAACAGCGACGGGCTCGCGACGACCGTGATCTTGTTGACCTCCACCAGCGGCAGCACGTTCGGACGGCGGTCCTCGGGGATCGCCCCGAACAAGGCGTTCAGATGCTTCGCGGCGTCCGCGGCGGTGATCGTCGCCAGCTCGAAGGTCATCATCTGGCTCTCGCCGGCTGCCCCCTCGGGCACATCGAGCAGCGCGATCAGCTCGCGCACGGTCTCGATCCGCGACTCGGCCCCCGTCACCAGCACCGTGTTCGTCCGCGGGTCCGGATACAACTGGACCTGCGGCACGGTCTCTTCCTCGACGACCGTCTGCTTGCCGTTCTTGTCGACGATCACTTTCTTGATCCGCTCGCCGATGAGCGCCTTGAGCGCGTTGACCACGGTCTCCGGATCGCTGTGCTTGAGCGGGAACAGTTCGGTCGCCGAGTCGATCGGCTTCTCGCTGTCGATCGCCCGAATGATCTCGCTGAGCCGGCGCACCTGGCCCGCGGTTTCGGTGATGATGACCATGTTCTGCGCCGGCACCGCCTGGATCCCGCCGAACTGGCTGATCAGCGGTTTGATCTGCTCGGCGACCAGCGGGGCGAGCGCGTTGGACAGCGGCAGCGTGACCGTCACGATGCGATCCGGCGGCGTCCCGTCGTCGATCCCGCCTTCCATCACCGGCGTCGGCTTGGTGAACGAGCCCTCCAGCGTGCCCAGATACAGATAGTTGTCCTCTTGCCGCAGGTGCAGCCCGTGCATCTTGAGGCTCAGGTTCAGAATGCTCAGCGCTTCCTCAAAGGTGTACTTCTTGGCGCTGATGAACGTCATCGCCGCGTTCTCGGGGACCTGCGTCTCGCGGATGATGGGCAGCCCGCTCTCGCGGCTGAAGAAATCCAGCACCTGATCGAACGGCGCGTCCTTGAAGTTGAACGCGATATTCGCGGTGTCCGCGCCGCCCTCGGGTGCGCTCTCGGGCGCAAGCTCCGCGACGCTCTCGTCGGGATCGACCGCCCACACCGGCGACGCGGCGCCCGCGGCGAGCACGAGGCACAAAGGAAAGTGATGGGATCTGAAGAACGAAGGCATGGTCAGCTCCTCCGAGCCGGAAGGTCGTGCGGGCTCCGCCGCGTCGGACGCTCTCTTGCTCTTAACTCAGGTCGGTCTGTCGGATTCCGGAATCTCGCGCCGCTCGGTCATCACGCTATCGGTGAAGAACTCATATTGCGTGCCGTCGATCTCGAACACGGCCCGCTCCTGCTGCGGCTGGGCGCCGAGGAACCTCGCCCCCAGCAGCGATTGGCCCCGCGAGAGCGTCCGCCACTCGCCCGTCGACGGGTTCGCCAGCCACACCTCCACGCCCACGGTTCCCATCGCGACGCCGCTCAGACGCCACTTGTCGTAGGGCGGGGGCGGGGGCGGCTTGGGCGCGTCATCCACGACCACCACCGCCGCAGGCGGCGCGGGCGCGTTCGGCATGTAGCGAAAAACATTCTTCATCGCGATCGGCGTGATGCGATCCAGCGCAAGCGGATCCATCGGCGCGACCACTAACGCGTGCGCCTCGCGAACCACGTCGGGCATGTACAGCGACCGCGTGCGCAAATCGATGTCGAACCGCGTCCGCTCCTGGTCCGCTGGCTTGAGCGAGATCCGCAGCACGCGGTGCAGCCACGGCTGGCTCTGGGCGAGCGCCACGAGCTGGAGCGTCTGCTCCAGCGACCCCGTCGCCTGCACGCTCGCGCCGATCGTCGCGAAATCGGCCTGCTTTTTGAGCAGATCGCGGATCGCCCGGTTCGTGCCGCGAGCGTTGATGTACGGGCTCGCCACCGGGCGCGGGCGCTCCGACGAGATCGTCGCGTCATGCACCCCGGCCTCGGTCACCAGCGCCGCCAGGCCCGTCCGCAGCACATGCTCGGCCTGGTCGACCGACCCGCCGACGGCGCCCCGAGCGTGCTCGGCGATCGCCCGGCGCGCCGGCCCGATCCGCTGCACCGCCTTTTCATATTCAGCGTTCTGTGTCGTCAGCGTCGCGAGCTCATCCAACAGCGCGTCCCGCTTGCTCGCGTAGAACTTGTTGTAACCCCACAGGCCGACGATGAGCACGAGCACGCCCGCGCCGCCGACCTTGATGAGCGTGCGCGGCGAGCTCACGGCGAACCCTCCCCACCCCGCAGCTCCGGCGACAGCTCGCCCGTCGCCAGGCGGAACGCATACTTGTCGCCGACGTCGGGCCCAACTGTGCTGACCCGGTAGATCCCGCCCGCGAGCAGACGCTCGCGAAGCTCAGTAATGAGCCCCTCGCGGCTGGCCGACCCGCCGAAGGAGAACGTCGCGACGGCCGGCGCGGTCCAGTCGCCTTGCAGGCCGGCGCCGGTTCTATTGAAGACGACGTCGCCGCCCTCGAACTGGGCGCTGATCGAGTTGACTAAGCCATCCTCTGGATCGGGCAGGCGATCGCTGAGCCACCGCAGGTGCGCGACCCAGTCGGTGTCGGGCTCACGCCATGCCTCCAGGTGCGCGCTGCGCGCAAGGTTGCGGTACAACTCGCCGGTCTGCGACGCGAGCGTCTTCTGCTGCTCGCGAGCCGCGTTAACCTGCCTCTGTAGTCTCGACAGCTCCTTGCTCGCGACGAGCCATCCCCCGCCGGCGAGCACGATCAGCGCCAGCACGCCCACCAGCGCGAGCTGGCGAACCCCCGCGGTGCGATCGGCGGGCTTGCGCGGGTTGGCGAAGTCCAGCACCTCGCCACCGGTCGCGGCCGCGACCCCAACCACCGCCAAGAGCTCCGCCGGCACGGGCGTGCGAGACTCGATCCACGTCGGACACGCGATGGCCCGGCTGGTCGTCTCCAACGCCTGACCGCAGCGCGTCGCCACCCGACGCGACAGCTCGTCGTCGCTCAGCACCAGGATCGAGTCGATCTCGCCGGCGCCCGGCGAGACGCGATACCCCATCCACGTCCGCTTGACCTCGACTGCCAAACGCTCGGCGTACGCGTCCAGCGGCTCGCCCTCCGCCGGTCGATCAATCTCGACCGAACGCGCAAAGACCGGGCGACCGGCCTCCAGAACCACGATCTCCGCCGAGCCCGGCCCGAGTGCAATCCCCAGCAGCAACTCGTCGGCGTACCCGGCTCTGCTGGCGATCGGCTCGACCCCGCGCGCCAGCAGATGAATGTGCGCGACCTTGAGCCCGGCGTGCTCGCTCACCTCCCGCAGCCAGGCCATCCGCTCGTCCGGCAGCGCCCCCGCGAGCACGAACCGCGCCCCGCCATGGGTGATCGGCTCGCCGTGGTCGATCACCGCCTCGTGCGCCACGGCGATCTGGCGGGTCATGTTGAGTTGGACAAGAGATGCCAGCTCGCGATCATCGACCCCCTCGGGCACGTCCAGCCGCTTGAGCACCACGTCGCGCCGGGGTAGCGCGATCGTCACCGAGCCCTTGGCCAGCGACGCCTCGCGCAGCCGCTCGCCCACCCACTTGCCCATCTGCACGCCGTTGGAGGGGTCAACGCTGTCGGGCCTGCGGGCCAGCAGCGATTCATGCACCACCACGCCATCGGCCGATCGAGAGACACCGACAGCGCTCAGGTAATCGCGGTCCAGCTCCAGAATCGTCGTGGCCCGTCGAGACGACATCAGCGCGCAGCCCTCCGGTCTGTCCATCGGCCAATACGACGGTCAACCATGACCTGATCGGACGCGGATTCATCCGGATCAATCGGCGTTCTGTCAGGATTTCGTTCGTCTGGCTCGCCATCTAGCGGATCGTCCATAGGATCGTCGAGTTCATCGCCCATGGGGTCGTCGAACTCATCGCCCATCGGGTCATCCATCGGATCGCCGAACGGGTTGGTGTCGAACGGGTCACCAGGATCCGTGAGGGGGTCTTGTTCGCCCAGATCCGTGTTCGAACGATCCGCGTACCGGTCCCGCGGATCATCCTCCAACATCGCCGCGATCGGATCGTCCGCGAACAGATCAGCCTCCGCCGCCAGGCTCTCGCCAAGCTGGCGTGACTCGCTCGCGACCGCCCGGGCCACGCCCAGCATCGTCACGTCCCACAGATACGCAACCCGCGGCTTCGACGACGCGACATCGATCACCGCCTCGACCACCCGCCGATGCTCCAGCGGCTCATCGGAGACCGCCATCGACACGCTCGGCCCGCCGATATCGAACGTGCCGCCCGCCCGCTGGCTCCGCCACCCACCCTCGATCCTGACGCGGTATTGCAGCGAGCGCGTCGCGAGCCAGTCCACCGCCTCGATGAACTGCTCACTCTCCAGCACGCCCTGAGTCAATGGCCACACCACCGACTGCCGCTCGGTCTCGCTGAGCATCTCGCGCGTCGCGACCAACTGCTCGGCGGCGTCCTGATCGATCCCCGGCACGCACGCCAGCACCGCCGCGGGCGCGGCGTTCAGATCGATCCGACCCAACCGGAACTCGTCGTCGCTGGTCGTCAGAACATCCAGCACCTCCGCCCAGGTCTCGTAGTCGGTCGGCGCGAACTGCTGGACAACTCGGCACACATCCGCGTCGGTCGCGAAGCTCGTCCCGGCCTCGAACAACTGCTGGACAATCGGCACGGCCTCGTCGCCGAAGCGCTCCCCCACCGCGTCGCCAAGCTCATCCGACCACTCCACGTCGAAGTTCAGACGCAGATTCCCCCGGAACTGCTCGTCGTCCAGCCCCGCCTGCACGTTCGGCTCGAAGCTGTAGACCGTCAGCAGATCGATCAGTCGCGTGCCGGAAAGCGAATACAACGCCTGAGCGTCGGCGGCGCTCTGCCGGCTCTCGCTCATGAACGACCCGCCGAAGCCCTCCTCGCCCTGCGCCTCTCCATAGAGCAGCGCGGGCGTCACGCCCTCGACCTCCAGCAGCTCGACCACGCTTGCGAACGGGCGTGCGTCGACGATCGCCTGCGCCAGTGTCTCGTCGATCGCGTCGAGGCCCGTGAGCATCTCGTTGGTCACATGGTTGATGTCCAGCTTGCCGCACTCGCTCTGGGCGAGTTCCTGCCCTTCGCCATCGACCGCCAAGAGACGCACCACGCCCTCGCGCCCGGCCTCGTCGGTGAACAGGATCCACTCGCCGGTCAGTTCCGGGCGCAGCCCCGCGAGTAGATCTTCGCGCTGTTCGGCCAGCTCGCTCATCGCCGCCAAGACGCCCGACCACGCCAGCGCCCGCGCCTGGTCCTGGCGCATCGACGTGTTGGTACTCTGGCGCTGCGCATCGACACCCAGCAGCACCGTCGTTCCCACCAACGACCCGATGGTCACCAGCACCAGCACGCCCAAGAGCGCAGAGCCCCGCCATCGCGCATGAGCTTGCCCCGCGCCCCTCATGACCGCTCTCCGTCGCCGCTCGATGCGGTCGGGCCATCGGGAACCACGATCACCCGCAACCGATCCGGCGGCGGGATCGGCTTGTCCTGCTCCTCCAACGCCTCCATCTCCTCGATCATCGCCAGCCGCTCGGCCTCCTCGGCCATCAGCTCCTCGAGAACTTGATCCTCCAGCGCCTCGTCCGGCAGCGAAGCCTCCAACTCGCTCGGCGGGTCGTCCCCCTCGCCCGTGTGAAACCAGATCGCGATCTCGATCGCCGCCGGCAAAGACCCGGCGCTCTGGGAGTTGAACGAACTCGACCAGGAATGTCCGTTGTGGTACCGGAACCGCACGCGATCGAGCTTCGCGATCGCTTCCAACGCCGGCGATGACCCGCCCTCGAATCGCCCCGCGCGCAGCTCCCGAGTCCCGCGGTCGTACACGAACTCGCTGCCCTGAAGATCGCCCAGCGGCACGCTCGCGAGATCGCCCAGCATCGGCGGCGTCACGCCGCGCGTCAGCACGCGGATCCGCGTCGCGCTCCCATCGATCCCCGCGGCCCCGCCGCCGGCGACCATCGACGCGAACAGATCGGTCTCCAGCCGCTCGATGATCGCCCCGCTCGCCTGCGCCTGGGAGACGTGCTCGGTCGCCTGATCGCGCCGCAGCATCAGATTATCCATGAACGCGAACACGCCGCCGGAGAGCACCAGTGCCAGCGAGATCGCCAGCAGCACTTCCAGCAACGTGAACGCACGAACCTGGCGGCGGGAACAACTCATGTCCCACCCCGCGATCGATTCCGCCCCGCCCCGCGCTCGGCGGCCTCCATCAGCGCGTCTACCTCGCCGACGATGTCCTCCGCGTCGTCGCGCAACCGCACAAGCTGGTGCAGCGTGTGCGAGATCGCGATCTCGCCCGAGACGGTGTCCAATCTCATCGCCGTGACCGAGACAAGGCTCAATCCCTCGAACTCGCTCGGCTCGGTCAGCACCTCCAGCTCCCAGCCGGACGCATCGACCGCCCCCTCCTCGAAGGTTTGCGTCACCGACCCCGCCTGCTCATCGCCCTCGAGCATCGACGAATCGTCCTGCCACGCCCGCACGGGCCCGTTGAGCGTCTGCGGCGTCTCGATCCCCGCCTCCAACATCGCCATCGCCGAGCGCGCCAGATCCGCGGCCTTGGTCTCCTCGCGATCGCGGATCATCGCGCCCAGTCCCCGCTCCATCGCCCCGCTGATCGCCAGCCCCGCGACGACGAACAGCCCCACCGCCACGAGCATCTCCAGCAGCAGCGCCCCGCGAGATGTCGCGCGTGCTCTCAAGGCCCCTCCTCCGCGTGCCGATCGCCCATCGCTTCGTCATCCTCAGGCGCAGGCGGACCCAGATCCTCAAGCTCCTCCTCCGGCGTGTCGTATGGATCGCTCGGACGCAACACCGCCAGCGTCACGCTCCCCGTCCACGGGTTGATCGCGATTTCCACGATCGCCCCGCCGGGCGCTCGCAACACCGGCGGATCTCCCGCGATCACGCTCCCATCGGGCAGAAACAGCCCGATGGTCAGCGGCCCCTCCCGCTCGCCGAACCCACTATCAAGCGGGCCATCGAGCGGGCCCGCCAGACCGTCCGGCGCGTCTTGCTCTTCGCGCCGTCCGCTCTGGCGGGCCGAGTCTCGATCGCGCAGCGCCGCGTCCCGCTCCTCGCTCGTCATCCGCTCGAGCGTGTACCGCCTCGGCAGCGTCAGATACACACGCCCCTGAGCGCGATCGTCGAGCGTCGTCCGCGAACCCGCGTCCTCGTCGAACGCGATCCGCCCGGTATCGATCTCACCGATCGCCGAGCCCTCCTCCTCGATCGCGAACGGATCCTCGACCGGGGCATCGAACGGCAGCGCGACGATCTCGACGCGCCCGTCCTTGTTCTCGCGGGCGATCAATCGCAACGGCTCACCCAGACGCCGGGCGTCCTCACGCACCAGCGTCAGCGCGCCGCGCGTCTGACGGATCGTCTCATCGAACGTCGCCCCGCGCAAACGATCGAGCACCGCCACCGAGACCAGCGACACCAGCGCCGTCGCCAGCGCCAGCGCGATCAGAATCTCCAGCAGCGTGAACCCCCGCCCGCGGGAAGGCGGGCGCGTCGAACCACGATGGCGCGGGCGATGCGGCATCAGGCGTCTGCTCCATCCGAACGCGCGAGACCTCAGCCGCCCGTCGGTGGCAGCGGCAGCATGTCGTCGCCGAAGTCGTCCTCATCGGACCCGATCGGCTTGTGGCCGTCCTCGATGTCGTCCTCGGTCTCCTCCTCGCCATCCGGGCCGAACGACCAGATGCGATAGCTGTTGAAACTGAGCTGCTCATAGCCCCACTCGCTGCCCCAGCGGTCCTTCTCCATCTTCGCGTCGAGATACCCGCCCCACTTGTCCTCGAGCTCGGGGTCGTCGAGCATCGACTTGTCCCACAGCACCGCGACGCCCTCCTCGCTGGTCGGATAGCGATCGAAGTGCAGATAGAACTGCTGCATCGCGCTCTTGATGGTGTTGACGTCGGTCTTGGCCAGATCGACCTTGGCCTCATCGCGACGCTGGAACAGCGCGACCCCCACCAGCCCCGACAGCGCGACGATGATCGCAATCACGATCAGCACCTCGATCAGCGTGAACCCGCCGCGCCGACACCGACCACTTCGATTCTTCATGGCTTGATCCATCCCTGTGTTCTCAGATCACCGGACAGAGAGTGAACATCCCCAGTCGTTCGCCCGGCGATTACCGATCCGTCTTGCCCTCACGGTCTAACGACGACCGCCCGATCCCGATGCAGCTTCGGAGGGAATCCTCCGCATATCCGCGAAGTATATAGTGAACACTAGCATACCGCCGCCCGCGGCTCAAGCCGCCGATTCCGGCCTCAATTTCGGCAGATTCAGGCGATCTTCACCTGTTGATCGGCGGATCGCCCTCCCGCGCCAGGGGGCGTACGCAGGGCGATCACATCCCCGCGCTGAGCTTGGTCATCGGCAGAATCAGCCCCGCCGCCACCAGCAGGATCACCCCCGCGATCATCGTCAGCAGCAGAGGCTCGATCAGCTTGACCGCGGCGCTGAGCAACCGATCGATCCGGCGCTCGATCGTCTCGGCGATGTTGATCAAAACCTCGTCCAGATTGTTCGCGTCCTCGCCCACCGTGATCATTTCAATGACGTCGTCGGCGAACAGCCCCGAAGCCTCCAGCGGCGGGGTCAGCGGCTCGCCCGCGCGCACCGCCTCGGTCGCCTCGTCAATCGCCTCCTCCAACAGCACGTTGCCCGCCGCGTCCTTGGCGATCTTCATCGACGCCAGCATCGGCACGCCGTTGGCCAGCAATGTTCCGAGCATCCGGCAGAACCGCGCCGCGGCGATCGCGCGCGTCAGCGGCCCGATCACCGGCGCACGCGTCTTGGCAACGCTCAACGCCCGCAGCACATCGGGACGCTTGGAGAGCCTCCAGAGCGTCAGCACTGCTGCGATGATCGCCGCGAGCGTCAGCAAGCCGTAATCCCGCACGGCGCTGGAGATCCCCAGCACGAGCAGCGTCACCGCCGGCAGCCCGCCCTCGATGCTGTCGAACAGCGGCTTGAACATCGGCACGCCGAAGCCGAAGATCACGCCCAGCACGATCGCGCCGACGAAGACCAGCACGCTGGGATAGATGAGATTCGCCAGGATCTTGCCGCGGATCTCCGCCTGCGCCGTCACGAACTGCCCCAGACGCTCCAGCACCTGCTCGATGAACCCGCCCTTCTCCCCCGCGCGGACCATCGCGACATGGATCGGGTCGAAGATCTCGGCGTGCGCGCTCATCGCGTCGGCGACCTCCCCGCCCTGGCTCACCTGCTCGGCGAGATCCTCGAACACCCGCGCAAGTCGCGGCTGGCTCCGCCGCCGGCCCAGCAGACGCAGCGCCCGCAGCATCGGCACGCCCGCCTTGAGCAGATCCGCAAGCTGCGTGTACGTCTGCCCCAACTTGCGCGAGGAGACGCCCCGCCGGAGCCTTGCACGTTCCTTCCTTGGTCTCAAGGCTACGGGCGTCAACGAGCGCGTCTCGAGTTCGGCGAGCACCGCCTGCTCGTTCACCCCGGCGAGCACGCCGACGGTCCGCTCGCCCGTGCCCGTCAACGCCGTGTACTCAAAGCTCGGCACGCGCGGTCCCCAAAGCAGGCGGCACGGGTGTCTCGCCCGTGCGGACCTTCAGAACCAGAGTCCCTTGGTGACCGAACGCTCCCCGCCGATTGAATTGCCAGAATCGGAGGCCAGCAGCGCCTCGATCCGCTCGATCATCTCCGGCGCATCCGGGCGTGTCCTTGGCTCGAACCGCGCCGCGACGCGCCCCTCGCGATCGACGATGAACTTGGTGAAGTTCCATCGCGGGTCACCGCCGAGCGGCTCTCCCTGCCCGGCGAGTTCCTGATACAGCGGATGCTTGTCCTCGCCCGCGACACTGATCTTCGCGAACATCGGGAATGACACGTCATAGTTCTCAGCACAAAACTCCTGGATCTCGGCGTTGGTCCCCGGCTCCTGTCCGCCGAAGTTGTTCGCCGGGAAGCCCAGAACAACCAGACCGTCATCCTTGTACTTGCGGTACACGCTCTCAAGCTGCTCGTACTGCGGCGTCAGCCCACAGCGACTGGCGACATTGACCATCACGACGACCTTGCCCTTGTACCGGGCCAGATCCGTCTCGCCGCCCTCGATGCTGCTCATCGCGTGGTCCAGAACGTACGCCCCGGTTTGCCCACTCGCGCCAGCGCTGCACAGCGCGAGAACCGATGCGCTCAGGATTGCAAAAGATCTCATCGCGGGCTCCTGTCGGTCATTGCCACTCGTGCTCGATGTCATCCGGCGTGCCGGCCTCGCCGTCCGGGCCGAACGAGTACAGCACGGGATTGTCGCCCATGGTCTCCGG
Source organism: Phycisphaerales bacterium (assembly GCA_029260315.1). GTDB lineage: Bacteria > Planctomycetota > Phycisphaerae > Phycisphaerales > UBA1924 > S146-42. The sequence goes on from JAJDDM010000063.1 coordinate 45,084, forward strand.
CGGCGCGTACACAAACTCGTTGCCCCACGGATCCTCGAGGTCCGAAACCCGGATCTGCCCGTCGGTCGCCAGCGTGTCCAGACTGATCGGCCACTCGCCCGTGGACAACTCCTCGGCCCGCAACGCATCGGCAAAGGACTTCATCTGCATCTTCGCCTTCATGTACTCGGCGGTGTCCTTCGAGCCGATCAGCGCGTTGGCGGGATCGACATCGCCGCAGCCGCCCAAGCCGATGAGCCCGACGAGCGCCACCAGGGTGCCGATCCTCGCGTGTTGGTGCATCTGAAAATCCTCTCCGATGGTCTCTGGCAAATCTGGCCCGGGTGGGGCATGTGCCCCACCGCCCGGCGATGCACGCCATCTCGCATCGCCTGAGTGTACCGCCATCGCCTGCCCGCGGAGGCTCGATTGCGGACTCCCAACGAATACCATGCGCCATGGTCCGCCTGACCCGCAACGTCCGATTCTCGCTCAATCCAGGCGGCGCACCCGCCCGCGAGGGCACGGGATTCGCCGGAAAGCCCGGGCTCAGCGGGTTCGGAAGCTTCTATGAGCTGATCGTCTCCCTCGTCGGCGACCCCGGCGACCAGACCGGCTACCTGGTCGATATCAAGGCGATCGACGAGCAGGTCCGGCGCGTCGGCGTCCCGATCCTGGAAACGGCCTCCACCGCCGATCCGATCTCCGATCCCATCGCGACCATGCCGCTCCTGGTGCGGGCACTGGGCGAATCTCTGCCGTGCGATCTCGACTCGCTCATTCTCAATCTCAGCCCGTACCATTCGATCGAGATGGCACCCAAGAGCAACACGTCGGCGTTGATCCGCCTGCGATTCGACTTCGCGGCCTCGCACCGCCTGCACGCCAAGGGCCTGAGCGACGAGGAGAACCGCCGCCTCTTCGGCAAGTGCAACTACGAGAACGGGCACGGGCACAACTACGAGTTCGAGCCATGCGTCGAGGTCGCCCTCGATGGCGCCGGCAACGCGAGCGTCTCGCCCAACGAGATCGAGCGCCTCGCCAGGGAGATCATCCTCGACCGCTACGACCATCGCCACCTGAACCTCGACACACCCGAGTTCGGCGACAGCGGCGTCAATCCGACCGTCGAAAACATCGCACGGGTCTTCTACGAGCGCTTCAAACCCGCGATCGAACAGATCGGCGGCTCGCTCCGCGAGGTCGTGGTCCGAGAAACCGACCGCACCAGCGCGACATACCCCGCATAAGGCGCCAGATGCGCGCCCAACGCGTCCGAGAACCATCCGCCCGCGCGGCACTCCATCGCGAATGCGGAGCAACTCGACACCATTGACTCCGTACAATGCGGGTTCATGGGTATCGGCCTGCTGCTACTGGATAAAGGGCTCGTCTCCAAGGACGAGCTCGACCGCGCGATCGCCGAGCAGAAGAACTCCGGCGAACGACTCGACCGGGTCCTCGTCCGCCAGGGCGTGGTCAGCCGCGACCAGGTCCTCGAGGCCATGGGCGATCAGTTCCACATGCCGGTCGTCGATCTCCTGGAGGTCAAGGTCGATGCCAAGACGCTCGCGGCGTTGCCCGCCAAGCTCGTCTATAAGCAGAACTGCGTGCCGATCGCCGCCGACGACGACACGCTCACCGTCGCCACCAGCGACCCGTTCGAACTCAGCGTCCTCGACGAGCTGCGCCTGCTCGCCGGGCGCACCATCGACCTCGTCCTCGCCGACGAGGAGCAGCTCCAGCGGTTCATCCGCGCCAACTACGGCGTGGGCGGCGACACCCTCGACGAGCTCTCCGAGGGCAAGGAAGCACTCGACGTCGAGGTCACCGACGAGATCGCCCAGGCCCAGGAGGCCTCGGTCATCAAGCTCGTCAACGACCTGCTCATTGAGGCCATCACCGACCGCGCCACCGACGTCCACATCGAGCCCTACGAGCAGGAGCTCGCCGTCCGCTACCGCATCGACGGCGTGCTCACCCGCGCCAACGTCCCCGCAAGCATCCACCGCTTCGGCGCGGCCATCATCAGCCGCATCAAAATCATGGCGAGCCTCAACATCGCCGAGAAACGCAAGCCCCAGGACGGACGCATCAGCATCCGCCACCGCGTCGAGGGCAAGCTCCACGAGTTCGACCTGCGCGTCAGCATCATCCCCATGCTCTTCGGCGAGGGCGTGGTCATGCGCATCCTCGACAAGTCTCAGGCACTCATGGACCTGCCGGACCTCGGCATGACCGGCACCGCCTTCGAGCGATGGACCGGGCTGATCTCAAAGCCCCACGGCATCATGCTCGTCACCGGACCCACCGGCTCCGGCAACCGCACCCCCCACTACGCCTCGCTCAACCGCATCGTCGGCG
>JAJDDM010000064.1 GCA_029260315.1 Phycisphaerales bacterium
TCGCGCCGATAAGGAGCGTACTCGGCTTCGCCGCTACTGACCGACATCACGATTTCTGACACCTCAGGCGGCAGGTGCTGGTCGAGTTCGTTCTTGTAGAGCACGCAACCCTCGCGGTCCATCGTGACGACCTGCGCTCCGAAGCCATTTGGAGCGACTTTCTCCTGATAGTGCTGGGCGATGTCGGCGCAAATGGCGAGGATCCTCTCAGGAGCCTTCAAGAGCACCGCCATCTTCGCGGCGGTCTTGCCGAGCTTGTCGCGATCCTCGTCGGTCAAGCCCGCAGTCAACTCCTCATACGCCTTCTCAATCGCTGCCTGATCAACGTGCAGGTCAACGAGCCGTGGCTCGAAGTGGAGCGTCTTCGTGGCACCGTCGCGAACAGAGTCGTCGAAGCCGTACCGGCTCAAATAGCCGCCCTCGTCCTCCTCAGCGCCGAACGCGTAGAAAGTGTTCTTGTCGGCTCGGTTGATCGGCGTGCCGGTCAGGCCGAAGAGGAACGCGTTCGGCAGAGCATCGCGCATCTTGCGCCCGAGATCGCCCTCCTGTGTGCGATGGGCCTCATCCACCATCACGATGATGTTGTCGCGGTCATTGAGCACACCCTCAGCCTCGCCGAACTTGTGGATGGTCGTGATGATGACCTTCCGCACGTCCTTCGAGAGCAGGTCTTCGAGCTCCTTGCGGCTTTCGGTGCGGACGAGGTTGGCCATGTCGGCGGCGTAGAAGGTCCCGCTGATCTGGCTGTCCAGGTCAATCCGGTCCACGACCACAAGCACCGTCGGATTCTTCAGGGCCGGATGCATGCGGAGCTTGCGAGCGGCGAAGAGCATCAGCAGCGACTTGCCCGAGCCCTGGAAGTGCCAGATGAGCCCCTTGCGGGTCTTCCCGGCCACGACGCGCTGGACGATCTTGTTGACGCCGTCCACCTGCTGGTAGCGGGCGATGATCTTGATCCGCTGCTTGCCCTTGTGCGTCGCGTAGGCGGTGAAGTTCGCGAGCAGGTCCAGCACCGTGTTCGGGCGGAGCATCGAGACGACCGCCTGCTCGACCTGCTCCATTGAGCCGGGCACGGCGTCGTCGTCCTCCAGCCGCCACGGCCCCCAGAACTCGACCGGCATCGCGATCGAGCCGTAGCGGTATTCCTTGCCCTCGGTGGCGACGGAGCACACGTTCGGCACGAACAACTCGGGGACGTTCTTCTCGTAGTCGTCGTGGACCTGGAGCGCCCCGTCGAGCCAGCTCTGGCTCGACCGCACCGGCGTCTTGGCCTCGATGACCACCAGCGGCATGCCGTTGACGAGTAGCACCAGGTCGGCCCGCTTCTCGGTCTTGCCCATCCGGATGGTGTACTGCTGGGTGACGACGAAGCGGTTCTGCTTCAGCTCTTCAAAGTCGATCAGGCGGATGGTGACATGCTCGCCGTTCTCGCCGAAGGGCATCGACCGCTCGCCGAGCAGCCACGCTCCGAGCTCCTCGTTCGCCTTCACAAGCCCGGTGTCGCGGACGGTCATGATTGCGGCCCGGAGCCGGTAGAGCACCTCGTCGGCCCGTTCGGGGCGTTCGGCGATGGTCGGGTTCAGGCGGACGAGGGCATCGCGGAGGTGGTCCTCGACGAGGACATCCTGCGGCTGACGGGGCAGCGCCTGGTGGTCGATGAACTCCCAGCCGATGGTCTTGAGGCGGTCGCGGATGAACGCTTCGACGGTGTTGGACTCGTTGAAGGTACCCGGCATCTCCCGTAAACGCCTCGGCTACAAGCTGCTCTCTGATCAGCCGGACTTCACCAAGCCTGACATCCAGTGAAGCAACGACCCGGTTCGTCTCTCCGAGTCGTTCCCACCATTCTTCTTGTATCGCTGGCGGTGGCACGGGAACCTGGACCCGCCCAAGCGCATCGAGGTTTAGTGTCTTCCGAGCCGTCTCAAATGCCTCGCCGGTGAGGGTTCGCTGTACCTTGGGCGATCTCAGATATGCTGCGAGGAAAGCGGAATCACATTTGCTTGTTCGGATTCGGGCGATTGCTCTGGCGATGTTAAATCCGGACTCCGCAGCGCTTACGACATAGACCCTACCGATCGTTCCGACGACCGAAACAAGCACATCCCCACGCTGGACACGCGACCTTCGGTAAGACTCATCGATCTCTCTCGAAACACGTTTCAGTTCATCGAGGCATACCGCAGACGTCTCTATGTCGCACACGCGGAGAAGCGGAACACCGTCGGGGTCATTGTCGCCGGGCTGGACCACGCCGTAGCAAAGCGGCGAGTCAAAGTCACAGACCTCGCTAATCGGAAGTGAATCCCAGCCTGCCGAATGATCAACCAACTCTTCGAGCAGAGATAGCCGAAGAACTGCTGCGCGCCTATTCGCCTGCCACAATGCCTCCTCGGCTTCGCCAGTTGCCTGAAGCACCTGCAACATCCGCCGCTGCTCCTCAATCGCCGGCAGGGCGAACTCGAAGGTGGCGAGGCTCTTCCAGTTGGTGCGCGGCGAGAGCGAACCCGCCGAGGTGCCGACCGCGTGCTCTAAGAACGCGTCGGTCTGGCAGATGAACGGCAACAGCTCGGGCAGCAGCGAGTCGCCCTTGGGCTCCAGCACATAGATGTCGCCCGAGCACACGCCGCTGAAATCCGCGACCGCGACCTTCCGCTGGTAGGCACGCCGCTTGCCGAAGAGCACCTGACCCGGCTTGAAGACATTGGTGAAGGTCACGCCGTCGGCGATGTCTCCCCAGCGACGAACACGGAGCTCGCCCGGGTCGATGTGCTCCAGCCCGATGTACCGCTCGTAACCGTCGGCCTCGGGATCGCTGGATTTCTCCTTCGAGAGTCGGACGACATCGCCGAACGCGACTTTGGTCAAGACCGATGTCATTTGGACCCGCCCTTGGCCTTGGTCGTCTTGGCCTTCTTGCTCGTCTTGGCTGTCGGCGCAGTGCCTTTCTTGGACGGGGCGGGAGTGCCTCAAGGAAGCCGGCTTCGACATGGACCTGCTTGGCTTCGGCGACGACGAGCTCGACCGCCTGCTCGGCAACGAGGGCACGGTCGGGCTGGTCGACGAGGACGAGGTCCCCGAGCCGCCGGACGACCCGACGCCAAGCCCGGCGATCTGTGGCTCCTGGGCGACCCCCACGAATGCCACCGCCTGCTCTGCGGCGACAGCGCCAGCGAGGCGGACGTCGATCGCCTGCTTGAGTCCCAGCCCGTGCAGCTGGTCAACACCGACCCGCCCTACAACGTCAAGGTCGAGCCGCGCTCCAACAACGCCATCGCGGCGGGTAACTCGTCGTTCAGCGCCTCCAAGAAGACCCACCACCAGAAGTTCGACCTCGCGCGCCATCCCGAGAAGGCCAAGGGCGCCAGCGCCAAGATGCGGGCCAAGGACCGGCCGCTGGTCAACGACTTCGTGAGCGACGAGCAGTTCGGCGAACTCCTCACGGCGTGGTTTGGCAACCTGGCCAGGTCGCTGGAGCCCGGGCGGGGGTTCTACATCTGGGGCGGGTACGGCAACGTCGCTAACTACCCGCCGGCGCTCAAGGCCGCGGGCCTGTACTTCTCGCAGTCGATCATCTGGGACAAGCAGCACCCCGTGCTGACCCGCAAGGACTTCATGGGCGCGCACGAGTGGTGCTTCTACGGCTGGCGCGAGGGCGCGGCCCACCAGTTCTTCGGGCCGGCCAACATCCCCGACCTGTGGGCAGTGAAGAAGGTCACGCCGCAGGCGATGGTGCATCTCACCGAAAAGCCGGTGGAGTTGGCCCGGCGCGCGATCGAGTACTCGTCCAAGCCGAAGGAGCGCGTTCTGGACTTCTTCGGGGGATCGGGTTCGACGCTAATCGCCGCGGAGCAGACGGGCCGCAGGGCGATGCTCATGGAGATCGACCCGGCGTACTGCGACGTGATCGTGCAGCGGTGGGAGCAGTTCACGGGGCGGAAGGCCGAGCGAGCCCCCGCCGAAGAGAAAGCCCCGGCGAGCGCCGAGGCGTAGGAGCGGATGATGGTCGGCCTACTCGCGATCGAACGCCGCAGGGCCCTCCTCCCGCAGGGCGTGGTACTCGGTCATCGCGTCCAGGTGCGCGTCGCCGCTCGCGGCGTAGTTCCGCTTGGCCTCGGTCGTGACGATGCCGCGATCCTTCAGGAACGCGACGGCGGTCGCGACCTGCGAGCTCGGGAAGCCGGTCCGCTCGACCAGCCCATTGACTGTGAAGCCACCCAACTCGCCCGCGAGGTGGGAGACCTCGGTGAAGACGTCCGGATCGCAGGTGTGCTGGTAGGGCGTGCCCCGCGCGGGAGCGACGCGCCGGACCAGCCGCCCGGCGCGGTCGATGGCGAATGTCTCGTCTCGCTCACCCATCGCCGCCTCCCCCCGGTCGGTACACCGTCCCGCAGCGCTGGCACTCGACCGTCTCGTCCTCGCGCCAGACCAGCCGGTCCGCGTCGCGCTCCCCGCAGCTCGGGCAGCTGTCCTCGGGCGCAACCATGTTCTCGGTGTTGGCCATGGCGATCATCACGCCCCCTTCCCGGTGTGGACGAACAGCCCGCGCTCGGCCTTGGCGAAGCGCGCGTCCTTGCCCTTGGCGCTGATCTCCCGGATGATCGCGGCGTAGAGGCTGGCGTGCGGCGTCTTGCCCGCGCCCGGCGTCCAGAGGCCCTTGTCGATGACGAGCGTCACCATCTCGCGGGACCGCAGCCCGTCCTTGTGCCCGGCCAGGACCTGGGCCGCGGCGTCGAGCAGGCTGAGCCTCTTGGGCTCTGCGGCCTTGGCCGCCTTGGCCTTCTGGGCCCCGACGTTCGCCCGTGTGGCGTCCTTGGCAGCGGGGCGCTTCGTTGCCGCCTTCGTCCCGCCCTTGGCGGCACGGGGTGACGACGCCCGTTGCTTGCCCGCGGCCTTCGGCTTGCCCGCGGCCTTGGTCTTCGCGCTGGTCGTGGTCTTCTTCGTCGCCTTCTTCGTCGTGGCCATGGATGTTCTCCTTGTCAGTGGCCCATGAAAAACGCCCGCAACGTGCGGGCGTCAGATCGAACGGATCTCGATGTCCCGCTTGCACGCGGGGCAGGTGCATGTCAGCGGCGTCGCATGCTTGCGACCCTCGTCGAACGCCCGCTGCAGCGCAGCGCGGATCGCGCGAACGCTGAGGTCGTGAAAGTCCAGGCTGTCGCGGTTGCGCGGCTCGAGCGCAGCGATGCCCAGCTCCTCCCGC
>JAJDDM010000065.1 GCA_029260315.1 Phycisphaerales bacterium
CGACCTCGACCGGCGACGCCGCGCCTTTACAATTCCCACATGATCGCACACGCAACCACAATCACCGACCCAACACCCCGTGCCACTGGCGGCTCGCCCGCCAGTGCCAAATCGCCCCACGCGCCCGGTTTATCTACCCAAGCACAACGAACCCCTCCCCCTCCTACCCCCTCCCCCCCATCGCCTCCAACTCCCTCCTCCCCGCTACCCACTGCCTCCTGCCCGCTGCCTCCTCTCGACCTCAACCACCTCCTCGACCTCTACCAATCCGACCTCCCCCTCGCCCACATCGCTGACGCCCTCCAAACAACGGTCACCATCGTCCTCGACGCCCTCGACCACCCGACCACCCGCGCCCTGATCGACCGCATGGCCGACGCCCAAACCCGGCGCGCGACCGACCTCGCCCGCCTCGCGCTCCCCCAGGCCGTCGCGGCCCTCGACACCCTCGCCACCAACACCTCTCATCCCGAGACCGCCCGCAAGGCCGCCGCGAGCCTCATCCGCATCGCCGCGCCGAGCCCCGGCACCAGGCCGCCCCGAGCCGCTCGCCCGAACGCCCCCGCGCCGACGCCGCGCGCACCGCATCAACGGGCCATCGCCGACCCGCCCCCCGCACCGCGTCGCCCCTTAGCACGCCGCTCCATAGATCTCCCGGACGATCAACCCGCGCACGAGGATCGCTCGAACTGCGCGCACACCGACGCCCCTCGCGCGATCGACACCAACGAAAAACGCTCGGACCCACAAGGAGCCCGAACGCAACCAACTCAGTATCAAGAGACTCAGCAGCCCTGCGCGAACAGGTCGAGATACCCGAAGAAGTCGTCCGCGTCGCAGTCGTCGTCCTCGTCGATATCGCAGATACTCAGATCCCCGTTGGCGAACGCGTCGAGGTACGCGAAGAAATCGTCCGCGTCGGTGTCGTTATCGCCATCGAGATCGGCCGCGCAATCGTCACCCGGGATCTGCAGACCCATCAGCGGCATCACGAAGTTGCTCGTATTGCCGCCCAACGTCCCGTCGATCACCGTCACCGGCCCGAGATCCACCGGCGGATCCCCGAAGAACACCGGATCGAAGTCGAAGAACCAGTTCTCATCCGCCGCCTCTTCATAGAGCACCCGCACCAGATAGCTCTGGCCGCGCCGCAGCTCGATCTCGTCCCACTTGCCGCCGTGAAAGCCAAGGTCACCCTCGAGCGATGCTCTGAATGAACGCTCAAGCACGGCGGTACTCAGAACATCGCCGGTCGTGGTCTCGATCGAGTACAGCTCGAACGTGGTGTTCAGCGGGCTCGACGCCTGCGTCCACAGCGAAGCGCCGTTCACGACGAAGCTCTCATCGACGGTGAACACCACCCCCCGCGCGCTGTTGTATCCGTCATTGGAGTTCGTTGTGTACAACCGGAACGCGCCGTTGTCCACGTCCAGTGGGAAGTTCTCGCCTTCGGCGAGCACGCCGGTTGTGATCCCGCCGAGGGCAACCGCAATCGCAAAAGTCCTCATATGACTCTCCTTATCCAGACAGACGCCGAGTCCCCGCACCCCGTCGTGCGGAGCGCCTCAGCATACCAGGAATCGGCTGGAAGCAATACCCAACCAGATGGGGTACATAAATCTGCGGGCGACCCGATCTCCCTTGCCCCGATCCCCGCCCGCTACGCTGTCCATGGTGAAAGGAACGAACCATGGCCCCCACCCGCATCGTCGCGATCCTCGCGTGTGCGCTGTGCCTCTGCGCGGCAAGCGCCGACGACGCCTTCTACGACATCCGTCTGGCCGACCTCCAGCTCACCGAGGGCGAGCTGCCGGGCGCCGAAGACGGCTCCTTCCACCGCAACTGGCGGCGGATGCCGTACATGTCCCCGCGCGTCGTCCTCGACGGCGCCGGCGAGGCCTACGCCGGCGAGCCGGCCGAGCCCGACCGCTTCCAGAACGCGCCGATCCGCGACTGGCGTCTGCTTGTGCGTGCTGCGGAGGGCGAGCGGGTCACCGGCACGCTCATCCTCCCCAAGCGCGATTATTCCGCGATGGTCGTCACGCGCTTTGCGATCGAGCCCGAGCACGCCGACGCGGATGCCGGGGATGACTTCTACCGCGCCAAGCGCGACCACTTCGAGGAGCTGCGCGACCGCGCTGTGCCGGGTAGCGCCTGGTTCCGGTACCGGGCTCAGCAGGCCCGGAGCGCTCTGGGCGAAGGCCCCGACGCTCGCGCCTGGCGGCCGGGACGCGAGCTCAACGACGCCTTCGCCTTGTTCACCGGCGGGCGCGCCGTGACCGAGAATCTCCAGCTCGATCAGGTGCTCCCGCAGGTGGCGGCGGGCGCGCGAACGATCGACATCGACTCGCTCGAGGGGATCACGGTCGCCGAGTACGACTGGGGCGAGCTCACCAGCGGCGTCGACCCCCAGTCCGAGCAAAGGCTCGACCCGCTCGCCTCGCTCATTCCCCACGACCAGCACGCGGCGTTCTTCCCATCCTTCCACGCGCTGATGGACGCGTTGGACGAGCTCGACCGGGGAGAGTTGCCGATCTTTCAGTTGACCACGCCGCGACCGGAGGACGCGCGGACGCTGGAGCGGTACGAGCGTCAGCTTGGGCTGCCGCGGACGGCGATTGCGCGTCTGCTCGGCCCGGCGTTCGTGAAATCGGTCGCGCTGACGGGGTCGGATCCTTACTTCCCCAGCGGCACCGATGTCGCGCTGCTGTTCGAGCCGGGCGACGCCGGCACGCTCCGCGACATTCTGTTCGCGCAGATCCAGACCTCGGCTCAGCGGTTCACGGATGCCGAGCCGGTGCATGGCGAGATCGCGGGCATTGCCTATAAGGGGTTCCGGACGCCGACGCGGACGCTGTGCTCGTACGCGGCGATCGTCGGGGACGGCGTGGTGGTGACCAACTCGCTTGGTCAGATCGAGCGGCTCGCGGGCGTGGATCGGGGCGCAACGGCCTCGCTCGCGTCGCTCGATGAGTTCCGGTTCTTCCGCGACCGCTACAGGCTAGGCGATCCGGACGAGACGGCGCTGCTCATGCTCTCGGACGCGACGATCCGGCGCTGGGCGGGGGCGCGCTGGCGGATCGCGACGGCGAGGCGGATGCTCGCGGCGTCGGTGCTCGCCGACGCGACCTGCCGACTCATCGACGACCCCGAGAGCGCGATCGTGCTGCTGCCCGAGTCCCGCCACCTCGATTTCGGGGCGATCCGGCGCACGGCAACAGGTATCCACTCGGCTCGCTTCGGCTCGCTGGAGTTCCAGACGCCGATCGCCGAGCTCAAGATCGAGAAGGCCAGCGAGAGCGAGGCCCAGGCCTACCGGCGCTGGCGGAATGGGTATCAGAGGAACTGGAGGTGGGCGTTCGATCCGATCGCGATGCGGCTCAGCGCCAAGGAAGACCGATTGGCGGCGGATCTGACGGTCATGCCGCTGATCGGCAGCAGCCAGTACAACTGGTGGGTCGCGTTCAGCGACGGGGCGAAGATCGGCGAGGGCGATGCGCATAATGCGCTGGTGCATGTCGCCCTGAGCATCAACACCGATGCGCAGGTGATGCAGCAGTACGCGAACATGGCGCGCGGCATGATGATGCTCCAGTTCAACCCGCTGGGTTGGGTTGGTGAGACGGTGGCGCTGTACGCGGAGGCGGATCCGATCTGGGAGAAGCTGGCCGACGCCGAGCCGCACGAGGTCGAGGACGTGATCGGCGACGCGAAGGGCGCGATCCCGGTGGCGATGCACGTCGAGGTCAAGAGCATGGTGAAACTGACGGCGTTCTTAGCGGGGGCTCGGACGGTGTTTGAGCAGACGACGCCGGGGACGCTTGTTTGGGAGCCGCGCACGCACGGGGATCAGGGGTACACGCGCGTGGGTCTGAGCGAGTCGGCCAAGACCAGCCGGGCGATGGATCAACTGAACGTGTACTACGCCGCGATGCCCGAGGGGCTTGTCGTGAGCCTGCACGAGGGCGTGTTGCAGCGCGCGATTGATCGGCACCTTGCGCAGCGCAAGGCGGGCGGCGACCCGAACGCTGCGGCAGGGGGTGAGGCGAGCGGCGAGGTCGAGTCGCCTTGGCTGGGCGAGAACCTGGCGATGACCATCGACGCCGACGGCTGGGAGACGCTCCTGAGCGTGTTCGACGATCAGTTCGAGGATCGGATGCAACGGCGGGCGTGGGAGAACATCCCCATTCTGAATGCGTGGCATCGCCTG
>JAJDDM010000066.1 GCA_029260315.1 Phycisphaerales bacterium
CCGGGGCGACCGTCCACGCCTCGACCCGTTCGCGTCTTCGTTGACATCGCCGGCCTCCTTGCCGACGAGCAGTCTCACATATCATCCAACAAAGCGCAACCGAACGAGCGCCGAACAAATGGGCCGTCAGACAGAGCCTAGAAGTTGTGGTTGTGCAATGCTGCAGATAGCACATTGGCCTCCGTATCCGGTCAACACCATCTCACGAAACAGGTGCTGAGTGACGCGAATCTTCTTCATGGCGTGGCGATCTGTACGCGCCACTTGCAGCACCGGATCGTCAGCCGGCGTCATTCTTGGCTCCCGTCCTACCGTTACGGCGTACTTGCACTCTGATTCGTAGCCGATATCCTCAGGATGTTCCTGAAACTCTTGCCAAATCGTTTGGTCAAGTTTGGATGTTCCGCGGAGTCCTTTGATTCCCCTGGCCTGCAGGGCCGCGTCGAGCGCGGCAAGATTACAGCACTTCATTGCGACTGCACCTGGGGTCCGGCGAAGGTGCTTGGCCAACTCGATGATGTCCGGGTTCCTCGAGTGCAGCTTGCCGAATGCTGTTCTGGAGTAGAGATTGAATGCGGCCAAGGTCTCACCGCGAGTCCAGTTGCGCCGTTGGGAACTCGCGACCTTGGCCATGTCGATCACCTCGATTTCTGCCGCACCACACAATTAGTCAGCCCGTCTCGTTCGCCCTGTTCGAGGCGAGGGCAACAGGCGGAGAATATCACAGGTTGCCATTCACCAGCTGGCGGCGAACTGCCCCAATCCGAGGCAGCAGCCTCAGAAACTCCGCCTTGGCGACGGAATCCGTCAACTGATAAGGTGAGCAGGTGAGCATTTCGGTCAGTTGGGGCGCCCTCGCAGGGCTTGCACATGATCGCGACAATCTCTGTACCCAGGGCGTTGCCCTGGGCTGTGACTATTAGGCCCCGTTGGGCCAATTCCTCTGCTATGCGTGTGAAGGACTCATGCGTTGATCACCCGCCCCTCGCTCGCCAGGGCCGCCTCGTGGACGCTCTCGTGCATGGTGGGGTGGGCGTGGACGGTGACGATGAGTTCTTCGCTGGTGGCTTCGAGGCGGCGGGCGAGGCTGAGCTCGGCGATGAGTTCGGTGGCCTGGTCGCCCATGATGTGTGCGCCGAGGATCTCGCCGCGGGGCAGGCCCCGGATGATCTTGCAGAAGCCGTCGGTGTGGTGTGATGCGATGGCTTTGCCGAGGGCGGTGAAGGGGAACTTGCCGACCTCGTAGTCGGTTCCCTTCTTGAGGCCCTGGTCCTTGAGGGCCTGTTCGGTGTAGCCGACGGAGGCGACCTGGGGCTGGCAGTAGGTGCAGCCGGGGATGACCGAGTAATCGAGGGGGATGGGCTCGTGGTCGAGCTTGCCTGCGCGCCAGGCGATGCGCTCGACGCAGAGGATGGCTTCTTCGGAGGCGACGTGGGCGAGCCAGGGGGGGCCGATGACATCGCCGATGGCGTAGATGTTCGGGAGGTTGGTCTTGTAGTCGAGGGGTTTGGCGGGGTTGGAGAAGTCGGCGGGGGTGTAGTCGGTTTTGATGTGGTTCTTGACGGTTTCGAGGCCCAGCTTGTCGTCGAAGAGGCCGTCGTAGCGGCCCTGGACGCCTATGGCGAGCAGGACGCGGTCGGCCTCGATGGTTTCTTTCTTGGACTCGTCGGGTTTGCCGTCCTTGTTGACCGGGGCGATGGTGACCTTGACGCCGGTCTTGGTTTTTTCGACGTTTGTCGTGGTGTGAGAGAGCTTGAGGTTGAGGCCCTTCTTTTTGTAGAGCTTGGTCATGGCGGCGGAGACGTCGGCGTCCTCGACGGGCAGGAGGCGGTCCATCATCTCGACGATGGTGACCTCGGTGCCGAAGGAGTGGTAGAAGTAGCCGAACTCCATGCCGATGGCGCCCGCGCCGACGACGACGAGCTTCTTGGGGAACTCCTTGTTGTACATGGCCTCGCGTGCGCCCCAGATTCTGTCGCCATCGAACTTGGCGAAGGGGAGGTCGCGGGCGATGCTGCCGGTGGCGATGAGGACGTTGTCGGCGGTGATGGTTTCCTTGGTCTTGCCAGGTTTGGCGGGGGCGTCGGTGCGCTCCTCGGTGACCTCGCACTCCTGGATCGCGATCTTGCAGGGACCGTCCTTGGGGGCGGCGGTGATCTTGGCGCTGGCCTCGAAGTGGGTGATCTTGTTCTTTTTGAGGAGGAAGCCGACGCCCTGGTTGAGCTTGTTTGCGACGTCGCGGCTGCGGCCGATGACCTTGGACCAGTCGAAGTCGATCTCGCCCTTGAGCTTGAGTCCCCAGACATCGCGCTCGCTGAGCTTCTCCATGAGCTCGGCGTTGGTGAGCAGGGCCTTGCTGGGGATGCAGCCCCAGTTGAGGCAGACGCCGCCGAGCTTTGCGCGTTCGACGCAGGCGACCTTGAGGCCGAGCTGTGCGGCGCGGATCGCGCCGACGTATCCGCCGGGACCGCTGCCGATGACGACGAGATCGAAGTGCTTGTCCGCCACTGAGGAGCCTTTCATTCGTGCTCTGGTCGGGTGGTGATGGGAAAGGGCGGAAGTATAGGGCGAGGGCGGGTGATCTTCGGGGCGCAGCAGTGGTCGGCGGGGGTCGGCGGGGGTTGGCGGGGGTTGGCGGTATTCTGGGGCTCGTGGGCGCGGGGGCGGTCGGACGGGAGTCGTTGATGGATTCGTCGCAGGACATCACGCTGCTGCTGCAGGCGGCGGGCAAGGGAGACCGGCACGCGGCAGAGGAGCTGCTGCCGCTGGTGTACGGCGAGCTTCGGAAGCTGGCGGGGGCGCGGATGGCGCAGGAGTCGCCGGGACAGACGCTGCAGCCCACGGCGCTGGTGCATGAGGCGTACCTGCGGCTGGTTGGAAGGGAAGACCCGGGCTGGGACGGGCGGGGGCACTTCTTCGCGTCGGCGGCGCGGGCGATGCGACGCATCCTGGTCGATCGGGCGCGGTCTCGCGGAAGCGTGAAGCACGGCGGGGGGCAACACCCGGCGAGCCTGGAGCACGAGCCAGCAGGGATCGACTCGGACGGGGCGGAGGACGGGGCGGGGATGGTGGCGCTGGACGAGGCGTTGGATGAGTTGGAGCGGATCGAGCCGCGGCTGGTGGACGTGGTGCATCTGCGATATTTCGCGGGATTGCCGAGCGAGGCGATCGCGCGGACGCTGGGTGTCTCGAAGCGGACGGTGGAGCGTGACTGGCTGAGCGCGCGGGCGTGGCTGCACGACGCGATCGAGGGGTCGGCATCGTGAGCGGGG
Source organism: Phycisphaerales bacterium (assembly GCA_029260315.1). Taxonomy (GTDB): domain Bacteria; phylum Planctomycetota; class Phycisphaerae; order Phycisphaerales; family UBA1924; genus S146-42. Next base: position 3,273 of record JAJDDM010000066.1, read on the forward strand.
ATTGGCCCGAGGTCTGGGAGGTCTTTCACGAGGCGCTGGAGTTGCCCGAGGGTGAGCGCGCGGCACTGCTGGATGCGTGCTGCGCGGACGCGGCGATGCGCGAGCGGGTGGAGCGGATGCTCAGCGCCAACGCGCGCCAATCGGGGTTTCTGGACACGCCGCCGATTGAGCTTTGTGCGCCCCTGGCGGTCGATCGCGAGCAAGAGCGGATCGCGGGCTACGAGATCGTGCGTGTGATCGGCGAGGGCGGGATGGGCGTGGTGTACGAGGCGGTGCAGCATGCGCCGGTGCATCGGCGGGTGGCGCTGAAGGTGATCCGCGCGGGGCTTGCTTCGGAGCGGATCGTGGCGCGATTCGCCAGCGAGGGGCAGACGCTGGCGCGGATGACCCACCCGTGCGTGGCGCAGGTGTACGACGCCGGGACGACCGAGCGCGGACGCCCGTACTTCGCGATGGAGTTCGTGGACGGCGTTCCCATCACGGCATATTGCAAGGAGCACGGGCTGGGCTTGCGCGAGCGGCTGCGGCTATTCCTGCGGGTGTGTGAGGGGGTGCAGCACGCGCACCAGAAGGGGGTGATCCACCGGGATCTGAAGCCGGCGAACATCCTCGTGTGCGACGCGTCGACGGGTCTCGAGGGAAGCGATCGGGGCGGGACGGGCGAGGGAGGGCCGCTACCCAAGGTGCTGGATTTCGGGGTCGCGAAGCTGGTGGAGTCCGACGCGATGGAGGGCGCGACACTGGGCGCGACGATGAGCCCGTCCATGACACGGGCGGGGGAGATCGTGGGCACGCCGACGCACATGAGCCCCGAGCAGATCAAGGGAGAGGACGTGGACACGCGCAGCGACGCGTACTCGCTGGGCGTGCTGCTGTATCAGCTCTTGTGCGGGTCGCTGCCGTTCGAGGGCGGGGAGGGATTCTCGCTGATCGACCTGCAGCGGCTGATCTGCGAGAGCGAACCGACGAGGCCGAGCGCGAGGCTGGCGGGGGGCGCTGGGCCGGTGACGAGTCGGCAGGTGCGGGGCGATCTGGACTGGATCGTGCTGCGGGCGATGGAGAAGGAGCGCGGGCGTCGGTACGAGTCGGTCTCGGGGTTGGCGGCGGACGTGGCGCGGCACCTGGCGCACGAGCCGGTGGTCGCGGGCCCGCCGAGCGCGCTGTACCGGTTGGGCAAGCTGGCGCGCCGCAACCGCGCGGCGTTCGCGGCGGGAGTGATCGTCCTCGTCTCACTGAGCGGCGCGGTGATCGGGACGTCGATCGCACTGGCCCGGGCGCACGACGCCGAGCGCGTCGCGCGTGAAGAGGCCGAACTGGCGACGGCGATCAACCGGTTCATCGACCAGACGCTGGCGTCGGCGGACCCGGCGTACGGGCCGGATCTGACGATGCGGAGCGTGCTGGACTCGGCGGCGCTGCGGATGGATCGGGCGTTGGGCGCTTCGCCTCGGGTGCAGGGGGCGCTGCGCCGGACGATCGGGCGTTCCTATCAGCGTTTGGGCCTGTATGAGCGCGCTGTTGAGCAGTTCGAACGCGCGCACGCGGGTCTGCTCGAGGGCGGCGCGTCGCTGGGCGAGCAGGCGGATTGTCTGGTTCAGTTGGCCGGCGTGCTGGTGCTGCTGGGGCGGTATCCGCGGGCGCTGGAGACGCTCGACCGTGTGGACGAGCTGGTCGGGCGACGGGGCGTGCCGGCGGCGGCGGGCGCGCGGGCCATGCTGGTGCGGGCGGACGTTCTGGCGGAGATGGGCGAGGTGGACGAGGCTCAGGCGCTCTTCGAGCGGTCGGCGGTCGATCTGCGGGAGACAATGGAGCCGGACGATCCCGAGCTGGCGACGCTGCTGAGCGAGTACGCGATCTTTCTGCGCACGCGGCTTCAGCATGACCGAGCCCAAGAGGTGTATGACGAGATCCTGGCGATCCAGCGGCGCACGATGGACGAGGAGCACCCCGAGGTGCTCACGATGCGCAACAACATCGCGATGCTGTTGCTGTATCGGGGCGATTACGCGGGATCGAGGCCGCTCCTGGCGGAGGTGCTCAAGGCGCGTCGGCGGGCGTTGCCGGCGGGGCATCCGGATATCGCCGAGAGCGCCAACAACCTGGCGATCGCGCTGGAGAAACTGGGGGAGATCGACCGGGCGATCGAGCTGTACGACGAGGCGAGCGAGATTCTGGCGGGGGCGTTCGGCGAGATCCATCCGAACATCGCGACGCTGATGTTCAACGTGGGGTCGATCCACCTGGACCATGAGCGCTACGAGCCGGCCGAGGAGCGGTTCGTGGAGTCGCTGCGGATCGATCGGGCGTTGCGGGGGGATACGCATCCGTACATCGCCGACGCGCTGTTCAAGCTGGGCACGATCGCGTTTGCGTGTGAGGATTACGCGCTGGCTCTGGAGCGGTACGAGGAGTGTGCGCGGATCCGCGGCGCGGTGCTGCCGGCCGAAAGCGAGAAGACGCCCTCTGCGCGGGCGGCGGTCGGGGCTACGCTGGTGCGCCTGGGGCGCGTCGAGGAGGGGCACGAGCGGCTTCTCGAGGCGTTCGAGACGCTGCGTGAGCTCGAGGGGCTGGGCGATGGGGACACGCAGTTCGCGCTGACGCACCTGATCGAGGCCGTCGAGCGGCTCGGAGAAACCGAGCGGGCGTCGGCATACCGGGATCTGCTCGAAGGCTGAGAGCATCTCGTTTCCGGGCCCGTCGCCTCCTTGGTGGCGGTGGGCCGCGAGAGAGCATCACACAACGTGGCGGCCGCGACCCAGCCATGTGTTAGCGTCGTGTGAAGCGCGCACCAGAGCAAGGCTGCCTGTGAGGGCCGAGGCGTGCTCGCGATGAGGAATCGAGCGATTCTCCACCCAGTCGCCGCGGCGTGAACCGCGCGGGGTGGCGCGCTCACGGGCGCGCAACTCATGCTCACCGATCAAGTTCGGCGCGCCCAGCGCAGTCCTAGCGCAAACTGCACGGTTGTGCGATTGATAATCGCGGTCGTTCCCACTTCACTAGCTGCTCCATCGTGTGGGTTTTTCGAGCATCGCCAGAGTCATTGGAGCGGCACATGAAGCATCAGGATCGTTCGTCGATCTCGCGAGGATTCACCCTCATCGAGCTGCTTGTCGTGATCGCGATCATCGCGGTCATTATTTCCATCTTGCTTCCCTCGCTCGCCGGGGCCCGCAAGGAGGCGCAGGCGATCAAGGTCGCCGCGGCGATCCGATCGGTCGGGCAGGGCGTGACGCAGTACACGACGGGCAAGCAGGACATGTTCCCGCCGTCGTATGTGTACGGGCGGCGCGAGGACGGGCTGGACTGGCGCAAGGAGGACCAGCGGACGACCAATCCGACGCCTGCCAATGGCTATGTGCACTGGTCGCAGGCGCTGTTTGCCGGCGGGTTGACGCCGGAGGACGCGTTCACGTCGCCCGTCGTGACCAACGGCGGTGCGCCGCGGACGAACCCGGGGCCGGACGGCCCTAATTGGGAGGATGGGCAGGTCAACGACATGGGCCAGGCGAGCCCCGCGGACCGCCCTCGCGACCGACAGGTGTCGCGCATCGCCTTCACGGGCAACGCGGCGATCTTCCCCAGAAACAAGTTCAACACCGGCGACTTCCGCCAGAACCGCCTGGTGCGAGGCAGCGCGATCGACTCCTCGGCGATGGGGTCCGCGGGAGTCATTCTCGCAACGGAGTTCTACGACAACGGCGACGGCTGGACGAGCCTCGCCGACACGCGCGTGAGCCAGGAGCGCCTCATCAAGAGCCATCGCCCGATCACGCCGTTCCTGGGACGGAGCACCGGGCTCGACGTGTTCAACGAGCCCGATCGCGGCATCGCGAGTTTCCAGTATCCGCATGTGGATCAGATCCGCACCAAGGGCGAGTTGGAGCGGGACGGGGGCAGAGACCTGCTGGGCAACGGCGGAGAGACAAACCTCGATGCCGTCGGGCGTCATCACAAGGGCGACTCGGCGTATTTCGTCTTCGTCGACGGGCACGCCGCGCGGATGAAGGTGCAGGAGACGGTGAAGGAGCGGCTCTGGGGCGATCGGTTCTGGAGCATCACGGGCAACACGGAGGTGGACCTGAATCTGAATCGCGACTAGCGAGCGGGCTCCAGCGGCACGCCCGGGGCGCGGAAGGCTGAGGAGGAGAGATGGTGAGCGTGACCGGGAACGGTCGCACTCGCCTTCAGATCAACGCCAGCGGATCGGCGAGTGCAAGACGCGCCCGGGGTTGCCGTGGTTCGGCGCGGTCGGTGCGCGCACTTCCGGTGGCGTCGAGATGGAGGGATCCGCCGATGGGTCGGCGATCCAACGAGGCGGGCTCGCATTGGTCGGCCCAGGACTAGAGAGAAGGACACTGCAATGAATAAGCGGATGTTGGGTTTCGTGGCGATGGGCATGGCCGGCGGCGTCGCGTCGCTCGCCGGCGCACAGCCGTTCCTGGTCAACGGCTCGGGCGCGACGCTGATGGAGAACTTCTTCAACGCCCCGGCGGCGACGAACGACCTGATCGACGCCGACGGCGACGGGCGGATCGCGATTCTGGGCGACCAGCTCGCACCGCGCGCGTGCAGCGATCTGTTCGGGAATCACTGGGTCGTGACGTATCGGGTCGTGGGCTCGGGCAACGGGTTCGCCGAGCTGCGTGATTGGGGTTTCACGTTCAATACCAACGGCGACGGCGAGGACGGCAACGGCACGCTGAACTGCGCGTTCAGCGACTCGTCGATCGTGAATCGCCAGGAGTTCTGTGCCGACGGCGTGATCAGCAACTGCGGCGAGCCGCTCACCGCCGGGGGCAACCCGCTGCGTGTGGATATCGCCAACGCCCTGGGCGGGGACTACTCGGCGACGCTGGACACCAGCGGCGTCAGCGGCGTGCAAATCGACTTCGCGGCCATTGACGTGCCGGTGAGCTGGTTCGTGCTCCAGGATGGCGGCCGGCCCCTGCTCAACAACGTGCCCGGCGAGGCCGGCTACGGCAACAACGAGCGTCTGGCGATCGAGAAGGACGGCAGCGCGTTCACGAGCCGAAACAACAAGCTCAAGGCGCTGAACGGTCTGAACGGCGCCGTCAACACCAACGTCGCCAATCCCAACGAGCTCACGGTCTTCGACTACAGCATCGCCCTGGTGCCGGTCGCCGCGATGACCAACTTCGGCACCGGTCTCATGCAGATCGAGACCTCCGACCTGCGCCACCTGACGGCGACCGGGCGGCTGATGAGCGGCGAGAACCTGATGAAGGTCACCCGCGACAGCGGCTCGGGCACGCGCAACGCCTTCATGAACGGCATCTGCCTCGATCCGAGCTGGGGCGCGGGCGAGAACATCGGCGAGCGGACGGTCTCCAGCAGCAACGACCTGCTCGGCCCGGACTTCCAGCCCTCCAACAAGGGCGGCTCCAGCCGCGTCGAGAGCACGACCACCAACCATCGCCTGGCGATCGGGCACACCGGCGCAGAGCGCGGCTTCGGTCGCGGCTGGCTGATCGACGGCGACGCCGAGTTGCTCGCCGTTCGCTCGGACATCCGCGGCGGCTCACAGTTCATCCGCCCAACGCTCGACGCCGTGCTCGACGGCGGGCCGGACGGGTACAACATCACCGGGCCGGGCGTGGTCAGCTCGATCGGCGACGCCCGCAGCGCGCCGTCGAGCCTCGGCGGCCTGGGGTGGTTGGAGCCGTTCACCGATGACAACGGCAACGGCGTGTACGACCCCGGCGTGGACCCGTTCATCGACATCAACGGATCGGGCGTGCGTGACGCCGTCGAGGCGCGTCCGCCGCAGAACGAACTGAATCCCGCAATGCGCAACCCCGCCGCCGCTTCATTCATCAACAACATCCTGCGCTCGGTGCAGGCGTTCAACGCCAACCCGCCGGCGGAGGAGAACTTCTTCACGCCGGGCGAGTGGATCGCGCTGAACTTCGTCTCGACCGCCGCGGCGATCAACGCCCCGCAGATTAACCCCGATCCCGAGGACGACTGCATCCCGCTGGTGCCCAACCCGGAGTTCAACCAGGACGTGCAGGACTTCCTGAACAACAATCCGGACCTGTCGGTCTTCAGCGACCCGGCGTTCGCGTCGTTCAACATGACCATCGCCGGGCTCGTGCCCGTCCGCACCGCCAACGTCGATTACAACGACGGCGCGGGCGGCGACAACTACATCAACCAGGGCGGCGCGACCGTCAGCTACGGCAGCAACCTGAACTTGCGCAACCTCATCGCCGGCGATTTCGACGGCGACGAGGCCCGCACCCTGGGCGATGTCTCGGACATGCTCGCGGCGTGGAATCAGCGCAACGGCGACCTGACGCCTTGGATCGCGCCCGACGGCACCGGGCCGCGCAATGGCGGCAGCCTGGGACGGGACGCGATCATCGAGGTTCTGGGCGACTTCGATGGCGACGGCATGTTCACCACCGCCGACGTCCGCTATTGGGCCGACGGCCTGGCGATGGTCGGCGGGCAGCTCGATCGCGACGCGGGCTTCTCCGAGATCGACTCGGTCTTCGGCGGCAACTTCTTCGAGACCGAACTCGCGACGTTGAAGTCGTATGAGAGCGGCGACAGCCGGGGGGACATAGCCAACGAGAGCACCGCCATGACCGTCTACACCCAGGGCCAGACGGTCGTCACCGTCGACTGGTCTGGCGTGACGCGCAACTTCGCGCCGACCGGCACCGACGGCGTCGTGGACGATCACGACATCGACTACCTCTACCAGAACTTCAAGCAGAACGCCGCGATCATCGACGGCGAGGTCGACTGGACCGACACCTTCGAGGCCGTGCATGCCGATCTCTCGGCGGACATGAACGGCGACCTGCTCATCAACCAGGCCGATGCCGACGTGCTCGTGCGGGACATCCTCGGGACCGACTTCGGCGACGTGGATCTCGACGGCGACTGCGACCAGGACGATCGCGACATCGCTGCCGGCAACCTCGGCAACGCGGGCGGTTGGGCCGACGGGGACGTCGACGGCGACGGCCATGTGACCCAGGCCGACCTGGACACCATCGACGGCTGCATCAGCGGCGGCTGCCCGGGCGACCTGGACGGTGATGACGACGTGGACGCCGACGACTTCTTCGACTACCTCGACGCCTTCGCCAACGGCGGCCAGGGCGTGTGCGATATCGACGGCGACGGCGACTGCGACGCCGACGACTTCTTCGGCTACCTGGATCTGTTCGCGCAGGGGTGCTGATCACTCGCTGACTCTCTCGAGTCAGACCAACCCAGGCGGCGGCGTCCAGCGTGACGCCGCCGCTCTGTCATCTCGGCGTGCGTCTCAGCAATCGAGCCTGTCATGCACGCCTGCGCGGCCGAATCCATCGGGGTGGGCAGTTTGTGAGGGGGGGGGATTGCGCTTGACATACCGGGCACCACTCGACGATGATGCCTTGGTCTGAGGCGCCACCGGAGGATCTGCATGTACTGCCGCTCGTTTGTCGTCGGGATCGCGATGATTGGACTTTCCTGCCAGGCGAATGCGCAGCATCCGGAGTTGCCCCGGGCGAACAGCGACTCGCGGATGAACCCCGGAGGCGGCGGGAACGCCGGGTTCGGGATTCGCGACATGCGCTCGCACAACATGGAGATCCTGGGGTGGGTGCCGCCGACGGACTTTCCGGGCCCGAGCAATAACGCGAATGACTGCTGGGGGTATGTGTCGGATTCCGGGCGTGAGTACGCGCTGGTGGGGCTGAGTCGGGCGTTCGCGTTTGTCGAGGTCACCGACCCGCTGCGGCCGCAGATCGTGCATGTCGAGCAGGGCCCCCACTCGACCTGGCGGGATATCAAGGTGTTTGGGGATGCCGCGTACGGCGTGAGCGAGGCGCAGATCGGACTCAAGGTCTTCGATCTCTCGCAGATCGACGCCGGCGTCGTCACGATGGTCAACCAGCTCATTGGCGACGGGACGGACAGCTCGCACAACGTCGTTGTCGATGAGGTCTCGGGATATCTCTACCGCGTCGGCGGGGGCGGTGACGACAGCGGGATCCGGATCTACGACCTGAATCCCGATCCGCTCGATCCCGTGTACCTTGGTCAGTGGACGGGCGACGGGACCGTCTCGATCTATATTCATGACGCGCAGGCGGTGACGTACACCGAGGGCCCGTACGCGGGGCGCGAGTTCGTGTTCACATGCGGCGGGCCCGGCGGGGGCTGGGACGACACCCGACTGTGGATCATCGATGTCACCGACAAGCAGGACATTTTCTTTATGTCCAGCGTCGCGTACTCGCAGCGCAACTACGCGCATCAGGGCTGGCTCAGCGAGGATCGGACGCTGTTCTATCTCGACGACGAGCTCGACGAGATCAACCGAGGCGTGCCGACCTCGACTCATGTGATCGACGTGCGGGATCTGGAGAACCCGCTCGATCTCGGGACGTTCACCAATGGCAACTCGGCGACAGACCACAACCTGTACACCAAGGGCGATCTGATCTTCGAGGCGAACTATCGCTCGGGGCTGCGGGTCTTCGACGCCTCGGCGGACCCGACGAGCCCGGTCGAGATCGCGTGGGTGGATACATATCGCTTGGATGACCGCGCGAGCACGCGCGGCGCGTGGTCGAGCTACCCCTACCTGCCCAGCGGCACGATTCCGATCACCGATCGCGACCAGGGGCTCGTGCTCGCCCGCCTGGCGATCGATCGGGTCGCCATTGACCTGCGGGTTCCGGACATGATCGAGCCGGGCGGCACGGTCATCGAGGCGACGATCTCGGGCGTCGGCCTGACGCCGGATATCGCGAACACGCGCCTGTGGTTCGAGGACGCCAACGGTGCCGTGGCGCTCGCGCCGTCGAGCCTGGGTGGCGACGAGTATTCGTTCACGACGCCGAGCGCAGCGTGCGGGCAGACCGCGAGGATATGGCTGATCGCGCCGAGCGTCGAGGGGCCGGCGTTCGGCGTGCCGGTGCGGGCCCCGGTCGAGACGCTCGGGATCGAGGTCGCGACGGAGATGGGCGTGCCGTTCGATGATGACTTCGAGGATGACCTTGGCTGGCAGGTCTCCGGCGACGCGACCGGCGGGCAGTGGGAGCGGGGCGTGCCGGTGAACAACCGGGAGGGCGATCCTCCCTTCGACTTCGACTTCTCCGGGCGCTGTTATCTCACCTGGAATATCGACGAGGCATCGGATGTCAACGACGGGAGCGTGATCCTGACGAGCCCCACGATCGACGCGAGCCTCGGCGGGACGATCGCGTACGCCTACTGGCTCAATGACACGTCCGAGGGCGAGCTGACGGCGGGCGACGGCGTCTTCGTCGAGCTCTCGACCGATGACGGCGGGTCGTGGTTCCGGGTCGCCGAGCATGTGCAGGCGCACGCGCACTGGCACCTGGAGTCGGTCGATATCGACGCGACGGTCGGGGCGAGCGAGACCCTTCGCGTGCGATTCATCGCGACGGACGACGATATTCCCAGCGTCGTCGAGGCGGCGATCGACGCGATCTCGTACCGCGGCTACGCGTGCGAGGCGTGTGAGGCGGATCTCGACGGCGATGGGGACGCCGACGCCGACGACTTCTTCGCGTATCTCGACGCGTTCGCCGATGGCGACCTGGCGGTGTGTGATGTCGACGGCGACGGGAATTGCGACGCCGACGACTTCTTCGGGTATCTGGACGTGTTTGCCGCGGGCTGTTAGGCGGCAGATCCCGACCATCAACGCGCGAGTACTTGGAGGCTCGAAGGCAGTCGCGCGCGTCGGCTTCACGCCGCTCGCCGGCGAGGACCGGCGTATCGTGATCTGAGGCCCGTCTGCCCGGGCGATCTCAGCGGCTCGGAGGATCCCGACGACCCTGCGTTCGGCGTGCCGGACGGGTTCAAGGACGCCCATGACTTCTTCTATCTCGACGCGTTCGCGGGCGGCAACCTGGACATCGTCGATCTCACCGGATCGAACGACCCGGACGATCCGAACTCCGGGGTACCGGACGGGAATCTGGATGGGCAAGACTTCTTTTTCTACCTGGACCTGCCTGTTCGCAACAAAGTGCGACGTCTGAAAACCCTCTATCCCCGGGGAAAACCGCCGGGATGGGCGGCGAATGAATCTTGCATCGCGTCTGTCCGATGGATAGGCTGATAGAACCCCTGCGGAGGGACGCGGATGCCCGGCGTGATGACATTCCTTGCGATTGCGCTGGGCGCTGGCCAGCCCGTCGACCAACTGGACTTTGCCGACGCCGGCCGGCGGCCCTGGGTGTCGGAGGGTCTCGGACTCGGTCGTCCGATCAGCGAGCTGATTCGAGCCGGCGACTGCCGGATGATGATGATCGGCGACAGCATCTCGAATCGCAACTCGGACAGCCAGGACGAGTCCGGGCAATCGTCCATGTTCTGGGCGATTGTCCGGCGTTGGCAGCCGGAGCGATGGGTCGGCATCGCGACGCCGAGCAATAGCCAGGGCCCGAACATCCAGTTGGCCCGCATTCAGAACTCGCGCGCAACAGTGCGCACGCGCACGCTGGTGAATGATGGCGATGAGAGCAACATTTTTTCTTACGGGTACCAGCGGTTCAGCTCCGCGCCGACTCTCGACGTTCTCTTCGACGTGGAGGACTTCCCCTCTGGATGGGTCATCATTCGGAACAGGCTTATGGACGGCGACGCCTGGGCTGATGAGCCGTGGTTTAGCGGTCCCCTCGCCGCCGATTTCGTGTACCTGCGCACGCCCGAGACGGTCGGGGTCTTGCACGCTCGGTCAAGCCGCGAGGGAGGCGAGAGCGTGACGACGCCGGCGATCGAGCCCGCGGGCCCGCTCGGCATTGCGAGCATCCCGGCGCCCGATCTGGGGGATGGCGGTGGCCTGCCGGAGTTCTCGCTCATCAGCGGTCAGGGGTATGACGAGCTGGCGCGTCCGGACCACCTCATCTGGCTCACGACATGGGTCCGCCGAACGGACGCCACGGGATTCAGCCTCAACTGCGCGGCCGTCGGTGGCGCGGGCGTCGCTGACTTTCTGAGTGACGGCAGGTTCGCGACCGATGAGCGCCTCGGCGAGTACCTGGCCGCGACCGGTCACCCGAATCTATTTCACATCCATCTGGGCACGAACGACACCCGGTTTCCGACCGAGTGGCGAGACCAGATCGTCGAACTGATCGATCGGCTCGATCGGGTCAGTGCTCAGAACGGCATCGAGCCCAGCTTTCTGCTCGTCGGCCAGTACGGCACAACCAGGCGCATCTCTCAGGTTCGTGCCAAAATGATCAGCAGATACTTTGATCAGATCGCGCGATCGGGCACGCCACGGGTGAGTGAGGACAGGATCGCGATGTGCAGCCTTGCCGAGATCCTCGGCGAGCCGGTGTCGGCCGACTGGCTCGTGGACGGGATACACCCGAACCGTGCCGGTGCGCACAATCTTGCCGACCTGTTCTGGGCCCAGATCGTCCGGTGCCGGGCCGATGTCACTGGATCGGACGATCCGGATGAGCCGAGCTACGGGGTGCCGGACGGCCAGATCGACGGGTCCGATTTCTTCTACTACCTTGAGCTGTACGCGGAGAGACGCGACGACGCGGATCTCAGCGGCGATCAGCCCGGCGTGCCGGATGGGATTCTGGACGGGAGAGATTTCTTCTTCTATCTGGACCTGTTCGCGACGGGTTGTGAGTAGGGGCGCGAGCCGGCGGCAGGAACACTCGTTGAGGCGGACCGTCGCCGAGGCGGCCCGTTGTTCGTCTCGCGGGCTCATGTTGAGCGGGTCTGCCGATGCGCGTCGAAGTTGTTGTTGCAGCGAGACCCATCTTGCGGTGCGAGATACCGTCGCCGACCACGATCATGCGACAATCTCCACGCCGAACTGGCTCGCCGGTTCGCGTGCCGATTCCGAGATCCTTCCACACAACTGGACTTGCGACGCCGAACTCGCCGGTGCCGAGGAGTGCGTGCCCGACGGCACGGCCGACTCGACCGATCTTTTCCGCTTGTTGGAGCCGTCTTCGACCCGTTTCGAGTAATCTGGACGCCCCGGCTGCGGGGTTGTTGCGGCCGTCCGCGCCGACCGGATAGGGATGACACAGACCGGATAGGGATGACACAGAGGAGAACGATCATGCGTTCTATCAAACTCGCGATTGGAGCGGCGCTTGCCCTCCCGACACAAGCCATCTGCAACCCCGTGCCGGGCGATCCGGTGGAAAACGAGGGCGCGACCGGGATCGACCTTGAGCGATTCGTCGCGGCCCGCCCGGTGGATCCGGAGGCGTTCGCGCGCATCACCGGCGCGGGCGGGCTGGGCGTCGCGAACGAGCAATCGCTGATCGACGTGAATGGCGGGATCGACGGCGACATGCCCCGCGAGGTCGCATTCCTTGCCGACGGCTCGGCGGCGGCGATCGTCAACCGCGACTCGAATAACGTGACGTTCCTGGACGTGGCATCGCGGGAGATCGTGCGGACGGTGGCGGTAGGCGAGTTCCCGGTGCATATCGCCGCGACGCCGGACGGGCGATTTGTGATCACGGCCAACGTGCTGAGCGACTCGCTGAGCGTGATCGACCTCTCGGATTTCTCGGTGACGGAGGTCGCGGTGACCGGGAGCCAGCCGTACCGGGTCGAGACGACCGCCGACGGGGCGTTCGCCGTCGTCGGGGTCATCAACAACGCCAACGACGCGACGTTCAGCGTCATCGACCTGGACACGCTGAGCGAGGTCCGGTCCTTCCCGGGCGGATCGCAGGGCGTCGTGGGTGGGTTCTTCAACTCGACATTCCCGATCTTCGGCAACCTGTTCACGAGCTTCGCCATCGCGCCCGATAACCGGACCATCGTCCTGCCAGAATCCGCCAACCCCAACAGCACGATCCGATTGTTCGATCTGACGACAGGGGCGGAAGTAGCCGCGCTCGGCGGGCTGCCCACGGGAGCGCGCGGCGTCGATATCTCCGACGACGGCACGCTCGCGGCGGTCACGCACATCGGCAATGGCGATCAGATCACGATCGTGGACCTGACGACCAGGACGGTCGCGGGCACGATCGCGGCGGACGTCGACGAGTTCATCCGGATCTATCCGGACAACTCGCACGTCATCACGCACAAGCTGAACGACACGCTGATCTTCGAGCTCGCGACGGGTGCCGAGACGTTCCGCCAGCAGTCCGGCGGCGTCGGCGACATCGAGCTGTCCTTCGACGGCGCGATCGCGTTCATCGCCAACTTCAATAGCCGCCTGCTCGATCTGGCCTCGCAGGCGTTCGTGCGAACGATCTCCTTCGCGCCGACGGCCGACAGCGCCACAAGCCCGGTGGATCACCACGCCGTGGGGCTCAACAACCGCTTCGGCGAGAACGCGCACCTGTACGACATCGACGGCGCGAACGGATCGCTGCTCGCGGGGCTGCCCAGCGGGCCGCCGCCGGAGGGCGACGCGCCGTTCGACGTGGACGTCTCGGCGGATGGGGCGGTGGCGATGGTGGGCATGACGCTGAGTGGGAACGTGGCGATCATCGAGGTCGCGCCGCAGCGGCTGCGGGGTCTGGTGGAGACCGGCCGGCGGGTGATGGACGTGGAGATCACGCCGGACGGGCTGTGGGGCGTGAGCTGCGACGGGGACTCGGACCAGGTGTCGATCATCGATCTGGCGAACGTCGAGGTCGTGGCGCAACTTCCGATCAACACGCGCCCCGGGCGGGTGCTGATCAGCCCGGACTCGTCGATGGCGTATGTGCTGAACGTGGCCGGCAGCGACCGGATCTGGTTCATCGAGCTGGACGGGGCCGACAGCCGGGTCGTGGGCAACATCAGCGCGGGCCAGACGGGAAGCAGCTTTGGCGCGCAGTACTCTGAGACATCGGGGCTTGCGCTGAGCGACGACGGGGCGATCCTCGCGGTGTGCGACTCGTTCAATGACAACCTCAAGCTGATCGATACCGCTGATCAGTCGCTGATCGCGGACGTGCCGGTCGGGGACTTCCCGATCCGCGCGGCGTTCAATCGCAGCGGCAGTCGCTGCTATGTGACAAACATCAACGGCGACACGGTGTCGGTGGTGGACGTGCCGGGGCAGACGGCCATCGCGACGATCGACATCGCGGCGATGGGCGGGGATCGGCCGCTCACGGTCGTGACGGACTTTCTTGATGCGTTCGCGTATGTGGGCGATTACAACCCCAACGGCGGGTCTGGGCTGTATGTGATCGACCAGGCCACGAACGGCGTGGTCGCCCAGGTGCCGGCCGATGGCGGCCTGATCCGTGATCTTCAGTTTCGCGACAACTCGAATCGGTTCTTTGCGCTCGTCAACGCGAACGGGCAGACGCAGCCGACGCTGCTGGAGTACAGCGCGGCGGGGGCCGGAACGTCGGTGCAGAGCCGGTGGCCAACGTCTGGCAACGCGCTGGACTTTGACCTCAGCGATTTCTGGAACACCGCCATTGTCAGCCAGCCGTTTCTGGATGGCGTCGACGCGATCCGCCCGACGATCTTCTGCTCGGCGGACGTCGGGCACGACGGCGACGTGGACGCCGACGACTTCTTCGCGTTCCTCGATTTCTTCGTCGCCCGGGATCCCCGGGCGGACATCAACGGCGATCGCGTGTGGGACTCGGAGGATTTCTTCAGATATTTGGACCTGTTTGTCCGGTGTGACCTCTAGACGCGAGCTGGAATCGAGCGGTCTCCGCACGATCGCGGCCGGCCGGCGACATTGTGGGAAAGAGATCCAGAACCGCCCGCGCAGCTGTGTGGTATGGACAAGTGCTCCTCGCGGAGCCCGCAACCGGTGTTTACCTTGGGAATGGAGGATCGAACATGATCCGCACGCTGATTGTCGCTGGCACGCTCGCGAGCGTCGCCACCGCCCAGACCGAGATCGAGACATTCGAGGACGGATTTGTCAATCCGTTCTTCACGCATGTGCTCGAGTTCGAGAACTGCTGCTGGGACTTCGAAAGAGATCCGGTCGATCCGAACAACTTCACGCTGCATCTGGTGCCGAACTTCGACATCGTCACCTTTGATGTTCCCAAGGGGATGCAGGTTCGTTCGGTGAGCGTTCGCATCTACGACCTCGAAGGCGGGTTCGTGGGCGATCAGCCGACGAGCATCATGGGCGTCCGCAGCGTCTCCGGCGACTTCGTCACGCTCGGCGCGACCGAGATCGGCCAGTGGACCGAGCTCCGCGCCGACGTGGACACCATCGGGCGCATCTTCAACGAGCCGCTCGGCCCGATCGAGAGCATCGACTTCCAGGCCGCCAACGAGGGCAACAGTGTCATGCTCGGCGTGGGCGCGTTCTTCGATGACCTCACCGTCGAGCTTGAGGTTATCGGCTGCGACGCGGACCTCGACGGCGACGGCGATGCGGATGCCGATGATTTCTTCACCTACCTCGATCTGTTCGCCTCGGGCGATCCGGCTGCGGACATCGATGGCGATGAGGACATCGACGCCGATGATTTCTTTGCGTATCTGGACTTGTTCGCCGTCGGTTGCTGAGGGTCTCCCGCGATCGCGGCGGACGGGCGTGCGGTTCGATCGACGACCGGCGCAGCGGGGGGCGGGGTGATTCCCCCGCAATCGATTGGCGAAGGACTCTTGCAGCGCGGCGGGTCTCCCGGTACTCTCGACAACGAGGTGAGCCCGCGGTCCGCGGGTCGGTGGAGATTCCCTCTACGAAAGGGTGTGAGATGAGAATGGCGATTGCGGCGATCGGAATCCTGTCGGCGGGCGCGTCGGCGCAGGTGAATGTCCTGGAGAATCCGGGGTTCGAGTCCGGCGACTTGGACCCGTGGTTTCAGCTGTTTGATTTCGGCGGCGCCGAGGATTGGAACGTGACCGACGCGGACGCCAACTCCGGGAGCTTCAGCACCACGAACCTCGGCAACAAGCTCATCGTGCAGCAGTTCGAGCCGATCCCCACCTCGGCGGTTCTCGAGGTCTCGGCGTGGGTCAAGAACCCCGAATCGACGATCAACGCCTTCTACTTCGAGTACGCCGACGGCTCGACCGAACAGTGGACATTTTCGCACAACTCGTCGGACTGGACATTCTTCGACGCGACCAGCCAGCTCGATCCCGGCAAGGAGCTGGTGATCGCCGGCATGTGGGGCTACGCCGGTGGCGGGCCCGATGAGGATCGCACCTTCATCGACGATTACCGCGTCATGATCGAGGGCGGCGGATGCGCCGCGGATCTCGACGGCGACGGTGACGCTGACGCCGACGACTTCTTCGCCTATCTCGACGCCTTCGCGGGTGGCGACCTCGGCGTCTGCGACATCGACGGCGATGACGATTGCGACGCCGACGACTTTTTCGGATACCTCGATCTGTTTGCCCAAGGGTGCTGAGCCGGCTCTACTCGACTATCCAGGAATCGCTTGAACTACCCCAGGGAGAGGCGGTATCGTGATTCCATGGACCGCGCCGGGCGGTTGACGCCGGGTTCCGATCAGCGACGGGCAGTTGACCCGTACGCAGGCAAGTTGTCGAACGAGCAAGAGTCAAGATTGAATCGAGAAAGAGGGATCCCCATGAAACTCGCCGCATCTGCCGCCATTGCCCTCCTCGCCGGGTCCGCCGGCGCTCAGTGCGAGCCCGTTTGGGACGTCACGCTCGGCAATCCGGGTGTCAGCACGGGATACATCGAGCCGATCATCGCCTGGGACGACGGCACGGGCGAGAAGATCTACGCCGGGGGGAGCGCCAACAACATCGGCAGCGTCGCGCAGGCGGATTACCTGGCCCAGTACGACCCCGCCGATGGCACCTGGTCGGCCGTCGGCCCAGGGATCCAGCAGGGCAACACCAACGCCTTCCTCACCAGCATGTGCGTCTGGGACGACGGCGGCGGCGAGAAGCTCTTCGTCACCGGGTTCTACTTCTCGGCGGGCAACGCCGAGGGCACCAAGAGCCTTGCCTGCTGGGACGGCGACGAGTGGTCCGCCCTGGACTCCGATTTCGAGCCCAACTCCGCGACGGCGACCTACGACGCGCTGCCCGCCGATCTGGGCGATGGCGAGATGCTCTACATCAGCGGCAACTTCGAGACGATCGGCGGGATCGCCGCCGGCAGGATCGCTTCGTACAACGGCGAGAGCTTCGCCAAGGTCGGCGAGGGCAACGGCTTCTTCGGGAGCTTCAGCCCCTTCGTCCAGTCGCTGTTCACCCGGGACGACGGCAACGGTCTGAAGCTCTACGCCTGCGGGCGCTTCGACGGCGTCGACGGCGTCTCGGCGAGAAACGTCGCGCGCTATGACCCCGTCACCGGACAATGGGAACGCGTCGGAAGCGGGCTCAACCCCGTCAGCTCACTCGCCAACTTCACGGCCTTCACCACGTTTGACGATGGCACGGGCGAGGCGCTCTACTTGTCCGGCCAGCAGTTCCGCGTGCCGGGCGATGGGCAGATCTATCTCTGCGCCAAGTGGGACGGCACGAGCTGGACGGGCGTCGGCCAGACCCTCTCCGGGCGCGCCACCGACCTTGCCGTCTGGGACGACGGGTCGGGCCCGGCGCTCTACATGGCCGGCACCGCCATGTTCGAGGTCAACTACTTCGCCAAGCTCGCCGACGGCGTCTGGGAGCCCGCGCAGAGCGGCATCAATAACCCGCCGGTGAATGGCAACTTCTCCTCGGCGTTCGGTCTGTATACAGCCAGCGACGGCATCATCGTCGGCGGCAACTTCTCCCAGGTCGGCGGGCTCGACCCGGTCACCGGCGTCGGCGAGGGCGATCCCATCCCCGCACGCGGGATGGCCACGCTGACGCCCTGCAATAGCGGCTGCCCGGCGGACCTTGATGGCGACGATGACACCGACGCCGACGACTTCTTCGCCTACCTCGACGCCTTCGCGAGCGACGATCAGAGCATCTGCGACATCGACGCCGACGAGGATTGCGACGCGGACGATTTCTTCGGGTACCTCGACCTGTTCGCCCAGGGCTGCTAGCAAGCCGACTCGCTTCAACGAACGCAAACTCAACACCACGACCCCTCTTCAGCGGCCCTGGCGAGGGGGTTTTTCTTCATCCACTCTCTTCATGCCGTGAGTGTGGTGTGTTTCTCTCGTTTTCCTCAGGTGGCGCCCCGAGCTCGGGGGCCTCACACGGGAAAAGGAGCCTGCCATGTCGATGAGAACTCGCAAAGCGTGCCGCATGAGTCTGGTGCTCGTCGCCTGGGCGGCGTTGATCGGTCCCGCATGGGCTGGGCCCGACACATATTACCGGACCGACGATCCCAACGGGCAGAGCCCCGCCGCGGACCCCGTCGGCTGGACTCGGATGGGGGGCAACAACTTCCCGGTCAATGTCGCCAACAGCGGGTGCCTATGGCTGGGGTTCATGAACCGCGACACCGCGGGCCAGAAGAAGGTCCTCACGGTGAACCTGACCTACACCGGCGGCAATCCCAACACGCTGAGCGCCGCCAGCTCGATCGGATACCTGCCCAACAACGGCGGGGCGATCAACGGGCATTTCGCCATCAAGGGCATCCGCAAGCAACGCATCGTCTTCAACGACGGCTGCCCCGAATGGGAGTATGTGAAGTACAAGAACCTCACGGGCGCTGCGCAGGCTTACATCCTCTCGCCCGACGTTGACTCCAAGTGCGCGGGTGCCACGAGCGCCTCGGGCGGCCCGGGCGATGGCGACGCGGGCACGCTCGATATCGAGGACGGCATGTTCGGCGTGCCGGGCTGGATGCAAGAGCCCCTGCGCATCACCGAGGTCTGGATCTTTCCGGAGTCCAGCGAGACCGACCCGATCGGACCCCACGAGTTCCTCGCGCAGCAGCATACGGGCAACTGGACGCCGCAGGTCGTGTTCAACGATCCCAACGGCCTGCCCCGCCCGATCGGCGGCGTGCGCTGGACAAGCGACGGCTTCGGCCTGACGGAGCTGGACGCGTACTCGCTCTCGCTGCACACGCTGGAGCGCGCCGACAGCCGCTACTCCATCTACACGTTCGATCCCGACCGGGGCGACGTCGATGAGTATCTCTGGAACGTTGATGGGCGCTGGCTCGAGGCTTTCGAGGCCTTCGACGAGGAGTTCGGTCTGCACGGGCAGGACGCGTGGCGCGGCTGGGACGACGACCCCACCTTCGATGCGCCCGTCACCACCGCCAACGCCCGGCGGGGCGAGCAGAGCGTCGTCATCGCCGGCGACGCGGATCTCGTCCGCCTCTTCGACGACGCCGAGACCGGCGCGTGGTCCTTCACCGCCTGGCAGTACATCCCCTCTGACTTCGAGAGCGGCGACAACGGACGCTTCACCGGATCATACTTCAACCTGCTCAATATCTACAACGACGGGGGGCCGTATCACTGGTCCGTGCAGATCCAGGCCGACCCGCGCGACAACATGCTCAAGGTCTTCCACGGCGACGATCTCGACACCGTCAACGTCCCCTTCATCGAGGACCGCTGGGTCAAGATCCAGACAATCGTCGACCTCGACAACGACTGGACCCAGATCTACTACGACGATGAACTGGTGACCGAGTACTCCTGGACCGGCGGCGTCCTCGGCGACGGCGGCGGCGCGCTGGATATCGCGGCGGTCGACCTGTTCGCGTTCGGCTCCAGTCCCGTTTACTACGACGACCTGATCCTCGAGCCGATCGTGATCGAGCGTTGTCCCGCGGATATCGACCGCGACGGCGACGCGGACGCCGACGACTTCTTCGGGTTCCTCGACCTGTTCGCCGCCGACGACGATCGGGCGGACATCGACGGCAACGGCACCATCGACGCCGACGACTTCTTTGCCTACCTCGATGAGTTCGTCATGGGCTGCTGAGCGAGCGTCTGGCCCGCGACCATCCACACGAGCACCCGCGTCTCGCGCGATCTCGGCGGGGCGCGGGTTGTTTCCGGGGGCTTGACCCCACGCTCACTCGTTTCCGGAACGAAGCAGAACGCCCTTCGTCAACTCTCGGGCCAATATCAGACGCCCCTGGGCACATCTCATCCTGGGGCGATCGGCTTGGGATCGGAACTCCTCCTGTGTACGATCTCGCACGAGGAGGGCCCCATGCCTGTTTCATTGATTATCTCACTCCCCGCGGCGCTTTCCGCAGCATTGATCGCGGCGTCATCGGCCGCTGCGCCGCCGTTCGAGACCTCCGAGGACGGACACCTGCGCGTTGCGACGATGAAGGCCGCGGGCGAATCTCGCGGCATCGCCCACGCCGGTGCGCCGTTTCCCAGTGAGCCGGACTGGCAGAACGACATCCGCCGCCAGGTCGGCGCGCTGCAGATCGCCGACATGAACGGCGACGGGCTCAACGATCTGGTCGTCGGAATCTTCCGCTCCAACAGCTTTCCCCCCTACGACGACTGGCACGATCTCATCTACTACAACACCGGCACGGAGCTCGAGGCCAGCCCCTCGTGGATCGCAGACGACGAGATCCACACGGGCGATCTCGCCATCGGCGATATCAATGGCGACGGATTTTTCGACGTCTTTGCGATCAGCGGCGGCAGCGCGTTCAGCCCGGTGCGGATCTACTTCGGTTCGCAGAGCGGCCCGAGCACGTCGCCCGGCTGGCTGAGTTCTCCCCCCCGATCGGGCTGGGCGACCAGCGGGATCTTGTTTGATGCCGACAACGACGGCGACCTCGACGCGGTGACGACGAACCAGGGCATCTCGCCCAACCCGTTCCGCCCGATGCACTTCTTTCGCAATGACGGGTCGGGACTGGAGACCTCGCCGAGCTGGTTGAGCGCCGAGGAGTCGATCCAGAACGGGCTGAGCGCCGCGGACTACGACGGCGACGGGTTGCTCGATATCGGCGTCGCCAAGTGGGTGAACTTTGAGTCCGGGTTGTATCGCAACGACGGCGGGACGCTCCAGGCGACGCCGATCTGGACGACCGGCGACGACGGCACCGACAAGGGCGCGGCGTGGGGCGACTTCGATGGCAACGGCTGGCCCGATCTCGTGATCGGGCACGACGAGCCGACGCGCAAGTACGCCAACGACGCGGGCGTGCTCACGCTCGACTGGGAGTCCGACGCGCCGTTCTACAGCCCGCAGGAGGTCAAGGCCGCGGATGTCGATCATGATGGCGACCTCGATCTGGGCGAGGTCCATTTCGCCGACGGGCGCACGCACATCTACCTCAACGAGGGCGGGCAGCTTGCCATCCAGCCGAGCTGGACCTACGACGCCTCGACGGTCGCCAACGCGATCGCCTTCGGCGACATCAACGGCGACGGGCGAACGGACCTCGCGGTCGGGTATTCGGGCGATGTCTCGATCCGGGTCTTCTACGGCCTTGCTCCCAAGTGCGCCGCCGACCTCGACGGCGATGGAGCTATCGACGGCGACGACTTCTTTGACTATCTTGACGCGTTCGCGGCGGACGAGCTGTCCATCTGTGACCTCGACGCCGACGCGGATTGCGACGCCGACGATTTCTTTGGGTATCTAGACCTGTTTGCGCAGGGCTGCGACTAACGAGGGCAACCGGGCACTCCGAGGAGGCGTATCACCTAGAGCATCGCTGGGGAGTGCATGCGCGCCGGGCGGACGTTGAGATCCGCAGAATTCCGCATATGGAGAGAGACCATGCATCGACCCAGCAATTCCATCGTTTCCTTCCTTGCCGTCGGCGTCTCGGGCGTGGCCATCGCGGTCAGCAGCGCGAGCGCCCAGTGCGACATCGCCGTCGATGAAAAGCTGACACGGGACGTACCCGACGAGCAGCACATCGGGCGCTCGGCGGCACTCGACGGCGACGTGATCGTTATCGGAGCACGCAACGACGACGATCTGGGCTCCAACGCCGGGGCGGCCTATGTCTTCCGGCGCTCGAACGAGCAGTGGACGTTCGAGCAGAAGCTGACGGCTTCCAACGGCGTCGACTTCGCCAACTTCGGCGAGACCGTCGCGATCCAGGGCGACACGATCGTCGTCGGCGCTCCGAACCACGACGAGTTTCTCGACGGCGGCGGCATCCTTCGTCGGGTCGGTCGTATTTACATCTTCGACTTCGATGGCGCGCAATGGACAGAGACCGCGACGCTCATGGCCTCGGACGCGCAGATCTTTGATAACTACGGGTACGACGTCGCGATCGACGGCGACGTGATCGTCTCGGGCGCTCGCGACGAGGATACCGCGTGTGACGACGATCCGGATCCGCTCATCCGCGAGAACTGCAACTCCGGCGCGGCGTACATCATCCGCTTCGACGGGAACACCTGGGTCGAGGAGCAGAAGCTCGTCGCGTCGGACACCGAGGTGCGCGATCAGTTCGGCGAGGCCGTCGCGATCCAGGGGGACACAGCGGTCATCGGCGCGTACAGCGAGAGCAATACGACGATCATGTGCCCCCCGGGCTGCAACAACGACGGCGCCGGCGCGGTCTATATCTACAGGCACAACGGCGCAGAGTGGGTCGAGACCCAGAAGCTCGTCGCGCCCGACAGCCGGGACGTCTTCGACTGGTTCGGCGCCGACGTCGCGATCGATGGCGATCGCATCATCATGGGCGCAGAGGCCGACAGCGAGCTCGCGCCCAGCGCCGGCTCGGCGTACATCTTCCAGCTCGATCCCGACACCGACCAGTGGCTCTTCGAGCAGAAGATCAACGCCTCGGACGCCTCCTTCGGCGCGTTCTATGGCAACGTCGTCGACATCCGGGGCGAGTTCGCGATCGTCGGCGCCGAGCAGGACGACGCCGTCAACTCGAACGGCGGCGGCGCCTACGTCTATCGCTTTGATGGCGACGAGTGGGTCGAGCTCAGCAAGCTGACCGCCTCCGACAGCCAGTCGTTCGATCAGCTCGGCACGGCCGTGGCTTTGGGCGACAACGTTGCGCTGGTCAGCGCCATCTTCGACGAGGACGACGGCGGGTTCAACACCGGGTCCGCGTACATCTTCCGTGGCATCGCCGACTGCGACGCCAACGGTGCGCTCGATGCCTGCGACATCCTTGACGGCGAGCCCGACGTCGATGGCAACGGCATCCCGGATGTCTGCGAGGGCTGCGCCGCGGATCTCGACGGTGACGGCGACGCGGACGCGGATGATTTCTTCGCGTACCTCGACGCCTTCGCCGCGGGCGATCTGGCGACGTGCGACATTGACGTGGACGGCGATTGCGACGCCGACGATTTCTTTGGGTATCTGGACAGATTTGCCCAGGGATGCTAACATCGCCCTGTCACAGAGGCAGATGCTCATCTGCGAATTGCAGTTGACAGCATCCGATAAACCAAGTAATTTGGGTTGATGAGTCCGATTTGGACAAACCAGCAGCGGGATTCGCGATGGCTTGTCTGGTTGGTGGTGTCGTGTGCCTTGTCGCTCGGCACAACCGTAGCGGCGCAGTCGCCTACCAAGGCGGATGTGGCAGCCTGGTTCGACCGAGAATGGGATCGCGCGCAGCAGATGCCGAATCTCGGCGACGGGTCGCTCTGCTGGCGGGTAGAGTTTTGGGATCTCCCCGCGAATCCGGAAAAAGAGCTCGCCAACCTTCGGGAGCAGGTTGAGGGTCGCCCCGACCACCCCGCTCGGCATCAAGTTGCTCGCATAGAGAGGATTCTCGCAGGCAATCCTCCGCACAGGCTACGTTGTCTGTGGGCTCACAACGAGGACCACTGGCGCGTCAACACCACCTTTGGTAATAGCGCCTTCGCCGACACCGCCATGGCAGGCAACACTGTCTGGCGTCTCTCCCATAGCCAACTGATGGTCGGTACCGACAAGACTCAACCGGCAATGCAGACCGTCATGTCCGAACTCTACACGTTCTGGCCGGAGGTCAATCGTCTGGTCTTCGGCGGCCTCAGCCATGGCGTCATATCTGGGATTCGTCGGGGCGAGCTTCGCTGGGACGGGCGAGAGTGGCGAGTGACCATGTCGTTCGGACCCCCTGACGGCGCACCGAACTTTGAGTCTGTGATATCGGGCCGCTGGGACAATGCTCTCGATCGCGGCTTTGTCGAGCGCGAGATCATCACTATCAGCGTTCCGAAGCCGGAGACGGTCGGCACTGAGTATCGATACTCTGACTGGCAACTTGTTGCGCCACTGAATCAGTGGATTGCGAGCAGGGTAGAAGACGTGACGCCGGGCGGTCGGGTGCAACGTGCGTATGTCTTCGATTCCTGGCGACCGGGTGGCGAGGGTGACTTCGAAGAGGTACTGGCAGTCCCGAGCCCGAATGCGACTGATCCCGTGCGTGGCGAGCTCTTATTCACGCGCCTCGTCGACTATCGTCGCAACGCGGTCCGTGAACGCAAGAACGCACAGGAGCAGTTCGCCCGAGCCGTTCCAATCAGGCAGCCGGGCGGGCCGAGTATCTGGCGGAGTTGGCTCGGTTGGGTCTCGGCAGCCGCGCTCGCGACCGGGCTCGTTGTTCTCTATATCCACCGTCGTTCGACGACACACTGAGTTGGCACACTGAACACATATGCTCTTATTCAAGGAGAACACAACCATGGACACCAACAACTACCGCACGCCCCCACGACCACGGCAGGTTCGTTATTTGGCATGGGCTTGCTGTTCCGTGCCGTTTGTCTTTGTCGGTGGTACGTTCGCGAGTTTGTGCTTTAAGCACATAACAATACCCTGCTGCACTGCCGGCACCGGTGCAAGCTGTTCGGCCGGGGGTGCCGCTGGCACAATATACTGGACCTGCAAGGGCACGTTTGATGGACCGGCGGAGGTCGATGCCGTGACCGACCCGGGCCCGGGCCAGTCGGGTCAGGATGATCATGACAGCGGCACCCCTCAGCCTTGCGTTGAGACCTCCCGGACGTGTGGTGCCACGCCTAACACATGTGTCGCCACGGAGCTGGAAAAGGAATGCGTAAACACCTTTCTGGCGGGTAACCCCTGCACAGGGTGACCTGATTGACCGGACAGTCTATCCAAATGCGAGATGCCGACACCTCGCGACCGCGAGTTGGTGTCCGGCGATGGGCCGGACGCCGGTTGGTCGATATGTTCATGTTGTTGCTGTTGATCGCGAGCTTGCTAAAAATGGCCGATATCCCTCGGTTTGAGGATGCCGTGCTGACTTGGCCACTCGTGCCGCATTGGGCTACATTTCCAGTCGCCCTCGCCGTCGCAAATCTTGAGCTTGCCATCGCTTTGGGCTGGTTTCTGAGGCTATTCCCACGGACCGCATTCAGCGCTGCGGCGGTTGGCCTCGTCGTTTCGATCGCCGTATTTTTAACATATATTGGATCGACAGAAGCCCCGGACTGCGGTTGTTTCGGAGTGCTCACCGCTTATTACAGCCGCATCGACACCGCCGAGCGAGTCGTTCTGCGAAACGTGGGGTTTCTATCGCTGCTGCTTGCCGGCGGCATCCTGGGATATGGGCGAACAACGCCGCCACCTCCAAGCCGCGGCCACCTATCCGATTCACACCGCAATGATGGCTTTACGATTCTTGAACTCCTGGTGACCATCGCCCTGATCACGGTGATTATCTCTCTTTTGAGCCCTCTGCTCGGTGAGGGACGAAAGACGGCACAGCGCGCCGTTTCTCTGTCCAATCTGCGGCAGCACACAGGGGTATTCTCGGTTTACTCCAACGATCACGAGGGCCGGTTCCCCTACTTCGTTTATCGCGACGCCCAAGCTGTCGTGCGATGCGGTGGTGTCGCGATTACAATAGACCACTGGTTTTCCTACTCGAGATGGAATCTCGCGCTCGCCAATGGGTATTATGACGGCGACTGCAATAATGACTCGTTTTATCCACCCAACTACCCACGAGGCCTGGGCGAGAACGCCGTACGGGCTGGCATCAGCCCATATTATTATGGATGTGCGTTCATCGCTCGCCCAGCATATTGGAATCCCGCGACTCGAACGGGGCCGTCGCAGTGGGGTTCCACCAGGCAGGCCGGTGTCCTTTTTCCGGCGTATAAGGGGTTGCTCTTTGCATACTATCCGCTATTTATCGAGATCCGGCCCGGCTTGGAACGGATATCCCGCCTGAGGCTCCCTATCGGCTTCGTTGATGGGCACGCGGAGTCCGTCGCGTTCGGGCGGATACGCAGCGGCTACGAACGCGGCGACGGGCGTTTCGGCGGCGGATCACACCACTTCTCGGACGGTCCAGGCGGCTTGCACACGCTTGATGGTGTCCAGGGGCGTGATATTGAATGATTCGATAATGCCACACGGACCCCTTGTTACCACTGTTTATGCGACGGCTCGCTGGTCATCGCCGGCGGAAAGGCGGTGCACGCCAACACCTTCGGCAACGGGGGCGACGTCGTCGTGATCGGCACCGACGCGGATTGTGCCGCGGACCTCGACGGCGACAACGACACCGACGCCGACGATTTCTTCGCGTATCTCGACGCTTTCGCGAGTGGCGACTTTGGCGTTTGCGACATCGACGGCGACGAGGACTGCGACGCCGACGACTTCTTCGGTTATTTGGACCTGTTCGCCCAGGGCTGCTGAGTCCGGATACCCGAAAGATCATTCTGTAGCATCGCACACCGCCCCGCGCCGAACGGGGCGGTTTTTTTATTGCCGCTGCGCGTGAGCGACGACCGGCGGCTCCGTTCGCTCTTAGGCCAGAGTGCAGGAAACGCGCCGCTGTGACGCGAGAACTCCGGTCCAACACCCGCTCTATTGAGTAGGAGCACGCCATGTCCAATGAGCCACAGCCGTACCGCCGCCCCAAGGCTCGCTGTCGCGCCGCGGTCCTCGCCGTTCTTGCCGGGCTTGCGCCCGCGGCCCTCGCCCAGCGCGGCGGCCCGTCCCAGGATCCCAAGGCGTACATCATCGTCAGCACCGATGAGATGCGGCTGAAATGGAACGCCGACCAGGGCGAGAACGGGCGAGGCCGCGGCGAGATCTTCTATACCGCCTGGGCCTACTGGCCCGTCGAGGTCTGCGAGGGCAAGAACCCCGGCACCGTGACCGAGGGCCCGATCGGCGGGACGAGCGAGTTCCCCTCCGGCGCGATCGTCGACGACGGCAACGGCGGCAAGACCATCGAGCCGGCGACGGTCGAGCTCGCCGCGAGGTTTATGTTCGCCAAGGCCGACTGCCCCGTGCCCAATTACGTCGAGCTCGACGTGCTGGTCTGGGAGGAGGACAGCAACAAGGAACTCAAGGACTATGTGCAGAAGATCGCCGACGCCATCGACGACGCGGAGGCCGACGAGGACCTCACCGGCGGCATCGCGGGGGTCATCGCGCAGACCATCTCGACACTGATCGACGTGCTGACCAAGGACGCCGACGATCCGGTCGGCAAGTTTCGAGGCCAGATGTCCTTCCCCGATCCATGCACGTCGATGTTCACTGTGACGCGAACGATCGAGCTCGAGAGCATGGCTACGAATCTGTGGAACGATGTCTCGGCGGAGGCCGAGGATGGCGAGAACTACGAGGATCACGGCATCGACCCTCCCGACATCATCGGTGAGATGGACTTTGTCATCTCGGGCGGGTCGGTCTTCAATAAGTACAGCGCCCATGTCCACGAGGATGATCCGCCCAGCGACGACGAGACCCATGAGGATCCGATGAGCAGCGATTTCGGCCAGCCCGACGAGGCCAAGATCCAGTCGAGCTCTTTCGTCGCCCGCCCCGTGCCCTCCGACGAATCGAACCGGGGCCTGGCGTATCGCTTCCCGCTCGACACCGACAACGACCTGGACACGGGCTCGCCCGACTGGCCGACCATCGGCGCCGAGTACGAGATGCGCGTCACCTTCGACGACGCCGGCGAGCCCCAGGGCGAACTGCGCGTCTGGGACGACCGGCGTGGCTTCGTTCGCGCCGGCGAGTTGTACGACGTGGGCCTCAACGTCGGGCGCACGCAGGTCTGGGCCCAGGTATTGCTCGATGACATCGGCAACCCCGACGGCAGTGAGGTGGCGAGCTGGGTCGTCGTTGAGCGCGACGCCGACGTATTGAGCGTCTATCCGCCGACGCCCGAGGAGTTCGCGCCGATCATCCCGATCGATCGCACATACAGCGAGCTTCCGCCGTTTGTAAAGCTGACGACGCCTGGCAACTCGCACATCGATGTCGAGCTCGACGCACCGATCGTCATCGAGTTCTCCAAGGTCATGGACCGCCTCAGCGCCGAAGCGGCGCTCCGGATCTTCCCGCCCGTGCCGACCGAGACGCAATGGCGGGGCGACACGATGATCGTGCGTCCGCTGCTGCCGCTGATTCCGGCGACCGAGTACACCCTGGTGATCGACGGGCGTCTGGCGCGGGACACGGTCGGCACGCCGCTGGACAACAACTTCGACGGTGATCTCGGCGACGAGGTGCTGGTGCAGTTCGCCACGGGCGACCCGCGCGTGGCCGTCACCGACGACGCCGGGATCGAGAAGGGCTTCTTCCTGCCCGGCGAGCCGGCTTTCGCCTCGGTCTCGCCCCAGACGCTCAAGCCCGGGCAGCAAGTCGATCTCTACATGGTCCAGCCTCACACCAGACTCGTCGAGGGCGAGCGCCTCGAGGATCGCAGCGGCGACGGGGTCGAGCGCGTCCGCGTCTCGGATGATGGCTCGCTCTTTGCAATCTTCGCTCGCGAGATCCCCGACGGCGAGTACAACCTGGTCGTCGATGCGGACTTGGACGGCGTGTATATTCCCGAGATCGACCTGACCGACAAGACCGGCATCGGCTTCTTCTACCAACTCGTCGACTGCAACGGCAACGGCATGGACGACGTGATCGACCTGCTCAACGGCGACAGCACCGACGACAACGGCAACGGCATCCCCGATGAGTGCGAGCAACCGGCGTGCCCCGCCGACCTCGACGGGGATGGCGACACCGACGCCGATGACTTCTTCGCTTATCTCGACGCCTTCGCTTCCGGCGACCTCACCGTCTGCGACGTGGACGGCGACGGGGACTGCGACGCCGACGACTTCTTCGGGTATCTCGACCGGTTTGCGCAGGGCTGCTGACAGAGCACCAACGCGCGCGCTCGGCTGTCAACTCACATGCGGGCGCCCCCTCTGGGGGCGCCCGCATTCGTTTCCCCTCAACGCAATGGGCAGGACATTCCACCGTTTGGCGCGTGCGTCTGGGAGTTGTGGGCACTGGATATCCCACGCGGGTCGGCCGATAGCCTCCGATGGCCCCCGACCGCTGTCGGCGGAATAGGATTCGCAGCTCAGGGGTGATTGCTTTCAGAGACTCGACGTGCCGATGCGCCTGCTTGCCATCCTGACGCTGATCCTCGCCGCCTCGCCGCGGCTGGGTGTGGCCGCTGTCGAGCCGCAATCTCAGCAGCCCCCCTGCGAAACCCTCGCCTGCTGCGAGCCGGTCGTCGTCGAGACCTGCTGCGGCCAGACGATCGAGGTTGTGCCCGCGACCCACGCCTCGTGTCCGATAACCGGCGGCTCGTGCGCCTGCATGGCCCAGCCAACAGAGGATTCGCAGCCAGCGGTACCCGCCCCGATGCCTCGCGTCGGCAGCGACCTGATGCTCGCCGCAAACGCCGCTCGCTCTCGCGAGGTGGTCACCACCGAGCGAGTCCTGGCCATCCGTCGGGCGGAGACAACGCTTGCCGCGCTGCGTGCGAATCGCACGCACAACGAGGCGCAGGCCCTCCTGGGCATATGGCAAACCTAGGACCGGAGATCCGCGGAGAAGCTGCGCGCCCCGATGGGTCGCGCTCTCGCAGTCACCCGTTCCCACCGCTTTGCCATCAAGCCCAGGAGCCGTTCCATGGCCATCCCGATTCGCGCGTGCGCCGTGAGCGCCGCATGCCCGTTCATCGGGCGTTCCGGTCCCCTACTTATCCCGATTCGCGCGTGCGCCGTGAGCGCCGCCGGCGTGCTCAGCGCGTGCTCGAGCCCGTTCGACACATCGTACGAACCCGCGCAGACGCCCCGGCGAGTCACGCTCAACACCATCGAGTCCGCGCCGGCGTCGTCGTTCCGCGATCGGGACCGACAAGACTCCGCTGACGAGGGCCCATCGCAGCCGACGCTCGATGACGCGTCCTCGCCCGACGATTATGTGCGCTACGCGCTGTTCCACAGCCCCGAGGTCGAGAGCGCGTATCAGACGTGGCGGGCGGCGAGCGAGCGCCTGCCGCAGGTCTCGGCGCTGCCCGACCCGCGCCTGAGCGTCGGTTTCTTCCTCGACGAGGTCGAGACGCGAACCGGCGCACAGCAGGCCCGCCTGGGGATGCAGCAGACGTTTCCCTGGCCGGGCAAACTCTCGGATCGGGAGGACGCCGCCGGGCGGGCCGCGATGGCCTCCTGGCGACGCTTCGAGGGCGTGCGCCTTGCGCTCAGCGAGCGAGTCGTCGCCGCGCTCCACGAGCTTGCCTACCTCGACGCCTCGACGCGCATCACCCAGGAGAACCTCGACCTGCTCCGCTCGTTCGAGCAAGTGGTCCGGGCACGCTACCGCGTCGGCGTGGGCTCGCATCCCGAGCTCGTCCGCGCCCAGGTCGAGCTGGGCCAGCTCGAGGACCGCCTGCTTCAGCTCAGGGCGCTGCGACCTCCGCTGGTCGGCGAGCTCAACGCGCTGCTCAATCGCGACGCGACCGCGAGCGTGCCCGTGCTGGATCGCCTGCCGGCCCGCGTCGCGATCGGCGATGCCGCCCCACTCGCCGAGATCGCAAGACGGACGAATCCGGGATTGCTGGCGCTCGACGAGCAGATCGCCGAGCAGCGCCTGCTGACCGAGGTCGCCCGGGCCGACGGCCTGCCCGACCTGACCATCGGGCTGGATTACCTCGTCACCGACGAGGCATCGAACTCCGCGATCGCTGAGAGCGGCGACGACCCGATCATGCTGACACTGGGCGTCAATGTGCCGCTTTGGCGCGACAAGTACAACGCGGGCGTGCGCGAGACGATCGCCCGGCGGCTCGCGGTCTCCAGCCGACGGGCCGACGAGGCCAACCGCATCGCGTCGGCGCTGCATCGGGCGTGGTTCGAGCACACCGACGCCGACCGGCGCGTCCGCCTGTACGACAAGACGCTGATTCCCAAGGCGACCGAATCGCTGCGCGCCTCGCTCGCGGGGTTCCGCGCGGGCGAGACGAGCCTGCTCGACCTGTTGGACACCGAGCGGACGCTGCTGGAGTTCGCCATCGCTTCCGAGCGCGCCCGGTCAGAGCGGGGCAAGGCGCTGGCCAGGCTCCACACGCTCGTGGGTGAGCAGGTACCGACCAGGATCGTAGATGAGAATGAGGGCGCGCAGAACGAAGATATCCCAACAGAGAACACCGAGGAGGTGCGGCCGTGACAACGAGATTCCAGAAAGTCCGAGAGGTCGCCGCGTGGACGTGGCGCCACACTTCCGCGTTCGTCGCGTTGGTGCTGATTGTCGGTGCGCTGGTTCTCGGATACAAGGTCGCCAGCCCCGGGCCCGAGCCCGAGGGTGAGATCGTCCAGAGCGAGCACGAGCACGACGACGATGAGCCGCAGATGTACACCTGTTCGATGCATCCATCCGTTCGCCTGCCCGATCCGGACGCCAAGTGTCCGATCTGCTTCATGGATCTGATTCCGGTCGCCGAAGGCGCTGGGGGCGAGGGCAGCGAGCTGCGCCTCACGATCAGTGAGGCCGCCCGGGCCATGAGCCGGATCGAGACCGCCAAGGTCGGACGGTTCTTCCCCACCGCCGAGGTCCGTCTGTTCGGCAAGGTCACCTATGACGAGACATCGGTCGCCCGCCTCAGCGCCTATTTCCCCGGGCGCATCGAGCGGCTGTTCGTGAACTACGTCGGGGTGCCCGTCGCCAAGGGCGACCACCTCGCCGAGCTGTACAGCCCGGAGCTGCTCGCGGTGTTCGAGGAGCTCCGTCAGTCCAGCCGCTCGTCCGATGAGTCCGAGGGCATGAGCGAGCTGGTCCGCGAGGCGACCCGCGGCACGCTGCGGGCCGCACGCGACAAGCTTCGGCTGTTCGGACTGACCCAGGACCAGATCGAGTCGATCGAGAACAGGACGTACGACTCCGATCACCTCACGGTCTATGCGCCGATCGGCGGCGTCGTCACGAGTCTCGCGATCCGGGA
Organism: Phycisphaerales bacterium; assembly: GCA_029260315.1. Classification (GTDB taxonomy): domain Bacteria; phylum Planctomycetota; class Phycisphaerae; order Phycisphaerales; family UBA1924; genus S146-42. Next base: position 35,257 of record JAJDDM010000066.1, read on the forward strand.
GGGCGACTATGTCGGGACGGGCGACCCCATCGCGACGGTCGCCAACCTCTCGCACCTCTGGATCGATCTGGAGGCCTACGAGTCCCAGCTCCCGTTGCTCCGCTGGGGCCAGCCGGTCTCGTTCACCGTCGAGGCACACCCGGGACAGCGCTTCGAGGGACGGATCTCGTTCATCGAGCCGATCGTCGATGAGCAGACCAGAACCGCCGCGGTGCGCGTCGCGGTTGACAACGACGAGTTCCGCCTCAAGCCCGGCATGTTCGCCTCGGCGGTGATCCGCCCGAAGGTCAGCGCCGCCGGCGTCGCCATCGGCGATGAGTTCGCGGGCAAGTGGGTCGGCCCGATGCACCCCACGATCGTCAAGGACGGGCCCGGCGCGTGCGATATCTGCGGCATGGACCTCGTCCCCGCCGAGACGTTCGGCGTGGTGAGCGACTCGGCGTCGCATGAGGCCCCGCTGGTGATCCCCCGATCCGCCGTGCTGTTCACGGGCGCGCGATCGGTGGTCTACGTTCAGGTCGAGGACGCCGAGTCGCCGACGTATGAGGTGCGCGAGGTCATCCTCGGGCCGCGTGCCGGCGAGTTCTACGTCGTCATAAGCGGCCTGGAAGAGGGCGAGTCGGTCGTCGCCAACGGCTCATTCCGCGTCGATAGCGCGATGCAGATCGCCGCCAAGCCCAGCATGATGGCACCCAACGGCGGCGGCGCGCCCGTGCATGACCACGAGGGCTTGACGCTGGCCCCCGCACAACCGTCCCCGGATGTGCCGGAGTCGTTTATCCAGAGCCTCGACCCGGTCTATATCGCGTATCTCGAGGCCCAGGAACGCCTCGCCGCCGATGACCTCGCCGGGTTCCTCGACGCGGCCATGGACCTCAACGCCAAGCTCGGCGCGATCACGGAGCTTGGACTCGCCGGCGAGTCGCTGGCGAGCTGGCGCACCGCCTCGGCAAAGCTGCGCGTCGATCCGTCCATTACCACGATCGAGGACGCCCGCGCCCGCTTCGAGGCCATGAGCGACGGCGTGATCGAGTTGCAGCGCCGATTCGGGCACGCCGCCGGCGAGACATGGAACATCGCCTTTTGCCCGATGGCATTTGACTTCAAGGGCGCCGACTGGCTCCAGCGGGGCGAGACCATCAACAACCCGTACTTCGGCGAGGCCATGCTTCAGTGCGGCGAGATCCGCGAGTCCTTCCCGTCGCTCGGCGAGCCCGAAGCCGATCAGCCCGAGAGTGACGTCCAGACGCATGGCGAGGGGCACGACAATGGCTGAACCTGTTCCCCAGACATCCGGCCCGGTGAACCGGATTATCCGCTTCTGCCTCGAACAGAAGCTTGTCGTCGCGATGATACTTCTTGTCGCGGTTCTCTGGGGCGTGCTCGTTGCGCCGTTCGATTGGAACACCGGGGGCCTGCCGCGAGATCCGGTGCCGGTGGATGCCATCCCCGACATCGGCGAGAACCAGCAGATCGTCTTCACCGAGTGGCCCGGGCGCAGCCCCCAGGATATCGACGACCAGATCACCTACCCGCTGACGGTCGCCCTGCTCGGCATCCCGAACGTCAAGGACATCCGCAGCTATTCCGTCTTCGGCTTCTCGACGATCTACGTCGTCTTCGACGAGGACGCCGAGTTCTACTGGTCGCGCTCGCGCGTGCTCGAGAAGCTCAACTCGCTGCCGGCGGGCACGCTGCCCGAGGGGATCTCCCCGGCGCTCGGCCCGGACGCGACGGCGCTCGGACAGGTCTTTTGGTACACGCTCGAAGGGCGCGACGAGCGCGGCAACCCGACCGGGGGCTGGGACCTGCACGAGCTTCGCTCCATCCAGGACTTCATCGTCCGCTACAAGCTCGCGGGCGTCGAGGGCGTCAGCGAGGTGGCCTCGATCGGCGGGCACGTCCGCGAGTACCAGATCGACGTCAACCCCGACGCGATGCGGGCCGCGGGCGTCTCGCTCGAGCAGGTCATCGCCGCGGTTCGCCAGAGCAATCTCGACGTCGGGGCGCGCACGCTGGAGATCAATCGGGCCGAGTACATCGTGCGCGGCGTGGGGTTCATCGAGTCGGTCGCCGACCTCGAACAGACCGCGATCACCGCGCGCGACGCCCAACCCATCCTCATCCAGGACATCGCGAAGGTCGGCCTTGGGCCGGCGCTGCGCCGGGGCGTGCTGACCAAGGCGGGCGCCGAAGCGGTCGGCGGCGTGGTCGTCGTCCGCTATGGCGAGAACCCGATGGCCGCCATCCAGCGCGTCAACGACAAGATCGCCGATATCGCCCCGGGCCTGCCCAGCAAGGTGCTCGCCGACGGCACGACCAGCCGGGTCACCATCGTGCCTTTTTACGACCGCACGGGGCTGATCAAAGAGACATTGCAGACGCTGAACTCGGCGATCAGCCAGCAGGTGCTCGTCACCATCATCGTTGTCGTGCTGATGGTCATGCACCTGCGCAGCAGCCTGCTGATCGGCTCGATGCTGCCCATCGCCGTGCTCATGACCTTCATCGGCATGAAGCTCTTCAGCGTGGACGCCAACATCGTCGCGCTCTCAGGGATCGCCATCGCCATCGGCACGATCGTCGATGTCGGCATCGTCCTCAGCGAGAACATATTGCGCAGGCTCGACGAGGCCGACGCCACCGAGCCGCGCCTCGAGGTCGTCTACCGGGCCTCGGCGGAGGTCGGCGGGGCGGTGCTCACCGCCGTCGCGACCACCGTCGTCGGCTTCCTGCCCGTGTTCACCATGGAGGCCGCCGAGGGCAAGCTCTTCAAGCCGCTGGCGTACACCAAGACCTTCGCGCTGATCGCCTCGATCGTGGTGGCGCTCGCGATCCTGCCCGCCGCGGCCCAGGTGCTGATGGGATTCCGGATCCGAGCGCGTGCGGCGCGGATCGGCGCCTCGGCCCTGCTCACGATCGCGGGCATCGTCCTGGCGATCGGCTGGTACCCGCTCGCCGGCGCGATCCTCGCGGCGTTCGGTGCGTACCACCTGGCGCGCCCGGCGCTGCCCACGCAGGTCGCCCGAGCCCTGCAATGGTCGGCGAACCTGGTCGTCGTGCTCGTCGTGCTGAGGGCTCTCGCCGACGCCTGGGAGCCGCTCGGCCCCGAATCCGGCACGCTCGGCAACGGGCTGTTCATCGGCGCGATCATCGGCGGGCTGCTCCTGGCGTTCTGGCTCGTGAGAATCCTGTTCCCGTTTGTGCTGGGCTGGGCGCTGAAACACAAGCTCGTCGCGCTCACACCGGCCCTCGCGGTCGTCCTGTTCGGCGCGTTCTCCTGGCTCGGACCGGCAAGCGTGCTCGGCCCCTCCAGCACCGTCAAGGGCATGAGTTCGGAGGACGACGGCACGCACCTCAAGACGCTGCTCGATTCCGGGCTCATCGAGCTGCGCGCCGGAAAGCTCCTGTGGTCGCAGGACGCGCTCAGACAGACGCCGACACAGATGGAGACGATGCTCCTGGGGATCGGCGTTCCCGAGCCGGACACGACCATGCGCGGCTGGCGTCGCTCCGAAGAACTGCACTCGCTGCGAAAGACACGCTGGGACGGCTTGGATCGCCTCAACGACAAACGCCGATCGGCGGGCAAGAGCCCGATATCGAACCTCAGACTCAAGTGGACGGTCGCCCAGTCCTGGGACGGGCTCGGCAGCGAGTTCATGCCCTCGCTCGACGAGGGCGCGTTCCTGTACATGCCGACGACCATGCCGCACGCGTCCATCGGCGAGGCCACCGACATCCTCAAGGAGCTCGACCTGCGCATCATGAGCGTGCCCGAGGTCGAGATCGCCGTCGGCAAAATCGGGCGCGTCGACAGCCCGCTCGATCCCGCGCCCATCTCCATGGTCGAGACCGTGATCGAGTACAAGAGCGAGTATGTCACCGACGACAAGGGCAGGCGCCTCACGTTCGCGTACGATCGCGACGCCGGCGAGTTTGTTCGTGACGCCGACGGCGAGTTGATCGCCGACGAGAACGGCAG
>JAJDDM010000067.1 GCA_029260315.1 Phycisphaerales bacterium
CTAACGATTCTGCGCTTGACCCGCGGGCGCGCTGTGCGCCAGCGGGGCGGCGCCATCAATAGAGAAGAAAGATGAAGCGCGCCAGCCCGCCGCGCAAATAGCGCGCGCCCGTCGGCGTCCATGCGCCTGTTAGACCGCGCGTTTGTTTGACCCACTCCCTTCATTGCGAACATTTAGGGCTTTCGGCTTGCCGTCGGGACCAAACAAAAGAGAAACCCGGTAGCTACTTTCCTGACCCAGTGGAGTTACGACCCCTGAGCCGACCAGAACGTTGTGATAGCGATGATACTCCAGCGGCGTCGGCTCAAACCTATAGGAACAGTCCAGAGACAATGTGACTGCTTTGATCCTCCGCCTGGGGCCGTCCGGCGGCACAAGATACCGATTGTGCGCGACGTACGCGAGCCGGACGGGCCATACTGTTCCTGCAGGCTTCGAGTACAGCTCTTTAGCATTCTCATGGGTCCATTTGCGAACGTCCTCGGACGCAAAGGTGGTGAACAAGTGCTTGATGTCGTCTTCGAAAGTACCTAGCACATTGCCCGTCGCATCATGAACCTTGGCCTCTAGCAACTGTGCCCGAGTGAGGGTGAGCTTCGGCCCGTCGTGGTAGTTTACCTCTGCAGCTGTGATGGGATGGCGCCACAGGACGAAGCCGGCCTTGAAGCGCGCAACTTCACCAGGCCAATCGGCCGCCAAGGCCTCAGCGAGCGTGACGATGTCGATGTTAGCATGCGAGGCGGCCCGTGAAGCAGACCTGGTGAATCCGGAGCGCGACACCGCGATCACCTTGTGCACTGGAAGATGCTCGTATCTTCCAACAAGTGACTCGATCCACTCAAGGCCCTGACGCCGCGCGTGTCCTCTACATTCAATTGCGATACGTACCTGGTGGGGGCCGACCTTGTGCTCGATCAAGATGTCAATCTCACGGGGTTCCCCACCGTCGGTCGGGTCGAGCATGGCAGACGGGGTCACAATCGCACCCTCTGGTGCCAGTTGCGATTCGATGAATGTGATTAGCCGCTGGAACTCATTCGACCGTACAGGCAACGCTCGCTCTATCCTATCAGACGCGGTCTAACGGACCGCGCTTGACCCGCGGGCGCGCTATGCGCCAGCGGGGCGGCGCAACCAACAGGATCAAAGATGAAGCGCGCCGCCCCGCCGCGCAAATCAGGCGCGCCCGTCGGCGTCCAAGCGCTTGTTAGATGGCCGGCGCGAGATGACGGGGAATAAAGTGGCTACCCTGTTGTGGAGCAGGTAAGGATCGAATTCCCCGATCTTTGTGGGCTTTGCGCTACGAGTCTGGACGCGGGCGTCCGTGTACATGTAGAGATGCCACCGCCCAGAAGAGCTCTGTTGAGCAATCGTGTTCATCTCGGTCGTCTTGAACAACCACACTTGGTTTGTGGATAGGTCAGCGACCGCCACTAGGTCGGCTGGGCAATCGTGGGGAATCCACCAATCTAGGGCGAGCTTGCCTTTGCCACCTCCTGGCTTGGGGGCCTCGTTGGCCTTGACCTGGACTGTGACAGCGCTGGTTGTGCTTGGATTGAAAACGACAAGGTCAATGCCGGCGTCAGTGGTCATCGGAGCAGATTCAAGCCCTCGACGGAGCAACTGATACTGAACAAGGAGTTCGCCGCATTTCCCGATTTGTTGCTTGTTCACTCATCAACTCCCCTTGGCCATCTAACGGTCCGGTTCAGTGGCGGCGCGCCAGCGCCGCCCACTGCAACCGGTTGTTGGGCGGCACTCGGCGACGATCGGTGCACGCCCGCGTCTAGGGTTGCAGGCGAGAATCCAATCCATCCGCCCCGTGTCAGTGCGCCGGCCCAGAGACCCCACCCGATCCCGGTTCGAAGAAGAAACGCCAGCCCGCCCGCTGCGATGGCCGCGCCCAGGGCATCGCCTCCCGGTCGCCAGGCCAGTCAGTCGGAGGAGTATGGGACATCGCTATCTCGAGCGCCTCATCCCGCCCGGTCGTATACTCAGCAAATGTCCGCGGTGCCGGAATGTCCGGCAGCAGCCAGATTCGTTCGTCGAACGGCGGCGAGTCCTGCCAGCGTACCGTGGATACGAGGTACGGAACGCCCGTGGCCGAGCCGGTCCGCATGACGGCGTCGCCGTAGTGATTGGGGCGGCCTCCCGTCGGCTCGCCAACGAACAAGGCGTCCGTCTCCCGCTCCAGCCGCGTTGCCAAATTCATGGCGGCGGAAAAGGTGCGTGGGCCGACCAGAACGTAGATTCCGCCAGGCTGGTTGAAGCGGGACTTGACCAGCGTGCGTCGAAGCGGCTCTGCCAGCATGTTGTTACCGCCGCCGTTGCGACGCAGATCCACGATCACGCGAGCCACTTCGGGGTTTCCGAGGGCCTCCCGAACCTCCCGCGTGAACTCCGCGAAACTCTTGGTTTCGGTGTCCTCCATAGCGTCGATGGACACGTACAGGGCCTTCCGCTCGCTCACGACCCGGACGAAATTGGGACTCTCTTCCTCCGCGGCCATCTCCTCGGCGACCGAGAGTCGTCGTTCCAGAGGCGACCGTCCCAGGTTCGCGCCCTCGCGTGGCTGCAGCTCCGCCCGCACTGTTTCGCCCGCCGGCGTCACAACCTCGACGGCGATGGGCGAGTCGTACGGACCCTCAGCGACGCCGAGTCCATGGAGCCATCCCGGGAATGCCAGAAGGAACGGCGACCATCGCATCGCGAAGGCAGGATTGTCAGCCGGCGCCCCTTCGACGTAGGCCGCGAGGATCTGATCGATCGGGACGTCGTTCACGCTGACGACCCGGCCACCTAGGAGGGGCATCCCTTCGTCCTTCGCCTCCAGCACCCAGACCCCGTCGACGAACGGGTGGACCAGGATTGGAGTGCGCAGCGTAAAGGGCTCTTCGGGCAGCTCCGTGGAGAGGATCGCGGTGTGCCCATCGTGAACGAGCGAGAACAGGCGATGAAGCTGCACGACATAGGAGGCGATATCGAGTCCATCACCTACTTGTTCTAGTCGGGCGGCCGCGCCGACGAACGCTGAGTCCGTCGCGAGACGCGGACCTTCCGGATGAGTGGAGAGAATGCTGGTGACGAGTTCCCGAACCTCGGCCGCCCTCGGACCCAGGAGATCGGAAGCCGTCGACGCCACGCAGGCGCCCCCGACACCGAGGATCACGATGCACCAGAGTGGCAGCGCTATCGTACCCGATCGCACCTGTCTCCCTGAAGTGCCCCCCCGGCTAAGGTCGGATTCCGGATTGTCAACAAACATCGTGTGGATAACGCTTCTCCTCTCTGCATCGGGAGCCAATGTCTGTCCGCCCAACTAATAAGTGGGCTGCAAGCGTACCACGTCCCTCGCAGCATAATACAGTTATATAGTACATTATGCAGCGGAAGAGACAAAGATTCCACACCAAGCGAGACGGTGCCGTGGCCGCGTTCCGGCCGACCTGCGGTACCTGCAGACGAAACCTGCTGACCACATCCCCCAACGAGGAGTAACCGTGGAGAACTGGCACCGATTACCAACAAGGCCGGAGGGCGCCATCCTCTTGCTGGCCCTGCTCGGGTGTTCCGCTCCTCTACCGGAGAGTTTCACCGAGGCCGATGCCCGTGCTGTTCGGGATACCGTCATTGGGCTGGAGAATGCGCTGAACCTCGCGGTCGACGGCCTCGATTGCAACGAGGGATTCACCTCGATAGAGGGCCAGGAGCCGGTGTTCGTGTCGAACGGTCACGTGGTGCGGACCGATGGCGCTCTGCGGGAGCAGTGTGAGAGAATGGTGGCCGAGCGGACCGGCGCGACGTTCATGGTGGATACCCTGAGTGCGCATGTGCTCTCACCTGATGCTGCCTACGTGGTGCGAGAGGGCGGGTATACCATCGATTACCGGGATGGGCACTCCGACACCCTGCGCCTCATCATGACCACGGTGTGGGCCCGCCGGGCCGGCGGCTGGAAGATGGTCCACCTGCATGAATCGGTTCCTGCTTCCGAGTGATGATGGCACCGTCCAGCACGCCGCCGTTCGCCATGGAAGCCATCGACCTCCCGGTCTCTCGAACGGAGTAGCGCATTACCAGCACCAGCGCCGACGAGTCTCCCTAAACTATTGTATTGCAAAGGTTTGAGGTGTTATTGAGGATCACTCGAAATCTTGACAGAATGGTGAAAGAGTGTAGTATATGAATACTACTCACCGGTAGCTTGGCTGCCGGCCCAAAGGCCGCTCGGGGGCAACTCCGCAGTGGCTTTTGCTTCTTCTCGGACTATGAAATCGGCTCTCAACGCACCTTCGTGTACGTCGACGGATTCAACCTCTATTATCGAGCTGTTGGCAACAATCCTAGCGGTTCGCTAGCTGGCGCGGTAATCATCCGATGTCGAGGCGTATATCGAGAACCAACTGAGTCACTGGCCGGCGGGCATGTCCGCAGGGGCCGTTGCCCGTTTTCGAAAGCGGGTGCGGACTGGACCGAGGGCCCAGGTCCTTCCGTTCCTCCGTGCGATCGAGTTCGATGCGGTGGGGAATATCTGGGTTGAGCCGTTTCCTCGACCGGGGTCTGGCCCAGGGGCCTTCCTCATCTTCGGAACGGAGGGGAGGTGGTTGGGTGGGGTACGCCTCCCGGCGGGGTTGGATCGAGGGACGCACGCATCGACAGCCCCACAATTGGAGATCGGGGACGACTATGTGCTTGGTGTATGGCGCGACGAGCTCGGTCTCGAGATGGTCCGACTGTACGAAATCCTGAAGCGATAGGTGTTGATTCAGGACGACCTGATGACTAACCAAGTAGTGTAGCGCCTATGCGTTGGGGAGGCAGTGCGGTATCTCATTATTTGTCGCAGGGGTACTCTTGAGGTGCTCCTTTAGCCGAGATTTGGGTTCGGCTTGGTTAGAAGAAGCTCAGGCACCGGGGCATGTCATAACGATCCCCTCTTGGATCATCGATGCCGGCTTTGCTGCATAACCTGCGCCGCCCCTTCCAGTGCGAGCCGGACTTTGGGGTGACCGGCGTAAACTACGACTTGGGTGACCTGCTGGCGCGGGCGGAAGAACCGGGGTGAGAGCTGGCAATCCACGCCGTGAATGATTATCATGCACACCGTGGATACCGCCACGCTCCCCCGGATGGTCGCTCGTGCGCTCGACGCCCGTCTGCGCGTCATGCCCGCCGTGGTGGTCATGGGCGCGCGCCAGACCGGCAAGAGCACGCTGGCGGTGGACCTCGCGCCCGGCAACCGGCGCTACCTGTCGCTGGACGACCTGGATGTCGTGGACACCGCTCGCCGCGACCCCGATGCGCTGGTCGGCGGCGCCCAGCCGGTCACACTGGACGAGGTGCAGCGCGAGCCGGACCTGCTGCGCGCGGTGAAGCTGGCCATCGACCGGAAGCGCACCCCCGGCCGGTTCCTCCTCACCGGCTCCGCCAACCTGCTGCTGATGCGTCGGGTCTCGGAGTCGCTGGCGGGTCGGGCCTCCTATCTGACGCTCTGGCCGATGACGCGTCGCGAGCAGTCGGGGCTGGGCCGCTGCGGCCTGTGGGACGAGTTGCTTGCCGCGCGCGATGACGAGTGGCTCGACCTGCTCGCGGCGCAGCCGGACACCCCCGAAGACTGGCGCGCCCTGGCGCGTCGTGGAGGCTTCCCGACCCCGGCGCTCCACCTCGGGACGGCCCACGAGCGGGCGGTCTGGTTCGACGGCTATGTGCGCACCTACCTCGAGCGCGACTTGCAGGACCTCTCGGCCATCGCGGCGCTTCCCGACTTCCGCCGTCTGATGCGCGCCGCCTGCCTGCGGATGGGCCGGCTTCTCAACCAGACCGAGCTGGGCCGCGATGTGTCGCTGGCGCAGCCGACCGTGCATCGCTACCTGAACCTGCTCGAGACGTCGTACCTGCTCGTGCGGCTCCCGGCGTATGCGGTGAACCGCACCAAGCGCCTGATCAAATCGCCGAAGCTCTACTGGGGCGACACCGGACTGGCGCTGCACCTCGCCCAAGACGAGGCGCCGGGCGGCGCGCATCTCGAGAACCTCGTGCTCCACGATCTTCTGGCCTGGCGCGACGCGCGACTCGATCGCGCGGAGGTGTTCTACTGGCGTACGGCCGTGGGCGAAGAGGTGGACCTGGTGATCGAGGCGGGTGGGCGCCTGCTCCCGATCGAAATCAAGGCGACCGGGCGCCCGCGCCTCGGGGACGCGAAGCACCTGCGCACCTTCGGATCCGAGTACGGCAGGAAGGCACGCGCCGCCCTCCTGCTGCACACCGGCAGCACGCTCGAGTGGCTCGCCCCGGACGTCCTGGCGGCACCGTGGTGGCGAGTCCTGTGAAGAAGAAGAGGGGGCCGGCCGCAGTTCCTGGGGGGTGGTGGAAGGGCCGGCCGAAGGTCGTGGGCTTACACGTCATCTTGTTATAAACAATTGACTTACCAACATAACCCGATTACGTTATTTGCATGGAGACACCGATCCGTCGCTATCTCGCCGCCATCGGTCGCAAGGGGGGCGCACGCAGTCGCCGCACCCTCGACTCGGAGACCGCACGTCAGATGGTCATGGTCCGGGAGGCTGGCAGGGCATACCGGCGGTTTCATACCCTTTGTTTCTGGTCGTACCGCCCGGACTTGGTGATAACGCGCGACGATCTGCCCTGGGTCGCGGAACAGTTGATGAAGCACGGCAACCGCGAAGCGTGGCTGATCGGGAGACGGGTGTGCCCCTAACCGACGTCCAACGGCACGTGCTGGCCCTGGTTGCCCGCCATCGCTCGCCGGACAGTTATCTTGCGGGGGGAGCCGCGCTCCACCTCGAGCCCCACTCGACACGATTCAGCGACGATCTCGATTTCTTCCACGACTCCGTGGAACGGGTGGCGACGGCCTACCGGGACGATGAGCAGGCCCTCCGCGCGGCAGGGTACGAGATCCTCCTCGAACTCAGTCAACCCGGGTTCATCCGCGCTATCGTGCAGAAGGGCGGTGATGCCACCCGGATCGATTGGGCGCACGATTCCGCCTGGCGATTTCTCCCGCCGGTCCGGGACGCGATCGGCGGATTCACTTTGCATCCCATCGATCTCGCGATCAACAAGACGCTTGCGCTGGCAGGGAGGGACGAGCCCCGCGATTTCGTGGACATCCTCGCCCTGCACGAACAGGTGCTTCCGCTCGGCGGGCTGGTCTGGGCCGCGGTAGGCAAGGACCCCGGGTTCTCCCCCCTCTCGCTGCTGGAACTCCTGAAGCGCCGCGGTCGGTATCGGGTGGAAGATTTTCGTCGGCTCCAGCTCGTGGAACCGTTTGATCTCCAACTGGCCAAAGGCCGGTGGCAAGCGGCGCTCGACAGCGCCGAACGATTGGTGGCATCTCGCCCGGCGGCGGAGGCCGGCTGTCTGTACTATGCGGCGGCGCGAGACCGATTCGAACTCCCCGGTCCCGACGCCTCCCTGGAGCATCAGGGCCTCATCCCGCACTTCGGCACCGCAGGTGGCGTGCTCCCCCAACCCGGGCCACCCGGCTAGCGCGTGCCCCCGTCTTGGCTCAGCCCGAGGAGATGCCGCGCCGCCGGGCTGCGGACGTATCGGTCAATCGATGACACCTACGGAGGCAGGTCACGATGAGTACAGCGCTTTCGAAGCCCGCCGCCTTGAGCGAGCTTGTTGACTACCAACCGGGCGCGGTGATCAGTCGTGTCGTCTTCCGCAATCCCGGCGGCACGCTTACGGTCTTCGCGTTCGACGAGGGACAGGGGCTCACGGAGCACTCCAACCCAAACGACGCCACCCTCCTGCTCCTTGAGGGACCACTGAACGTCCTGGTCGGCGCCGAGAGCCATGCGCTCCGTCCCGGCGAGTGCCTTGACCTCCCGGCGAGCATCCCCCACACCATTGTGGCCGGCGGCAGGTTCAAGATGCTCCTCACGCTTCTCAAGACGGCCCTCACGGGGTAGGCACCGTGTTCGCCACGCCTCGCCGCTTCATCAGGATGGGCATTGGCTTTTCGGGGGTGGCTAGGCACTTGGCGGAGCGGCCTGCGCCACGAGGCCCGAGCGACCACCGGCACATATCCGGTAACCACGAGCCGCATCAGCCTTTGCCAGAGCGGTGGTCGGTTCAATCTCATCTCAATCGTGCGTGCACGGCATTCTTTCCGGAGCCACTGGGGACCTCCTCTGCCGGGATGCGTCCGCAGGTTCGCTCGTTTGCTATCGGGATCGACATCACGCACCAACTCGAACGCCGTTCTGCAATAACGCCCCGATGTAGCTGTCCTTGTCCTCGTCCTGAAACACGATGTGCCGCTTGGTCATTTCGGGCTTCGCGATGCCCCATTGCTTGCCCATGACGTGCGACGGCGTGTTCGAGACGATAAAGGAATCGAGCACGATACTTGGGTCGCCAAGCCGCTTCTCGATCTCTTTGACGGTCTCGAAGAAGCTGATCTTGGGGTCCTTGAGGCCCACGTTCCTTATGCCCTTCGGATCGACGAAGGCGACACGCTGCCTGGTCTCGTCGAGCTGCCAGACGATGAAGTCAGGGTGGAAGTTGCCGGCCTCGAAAAACCCGACACCGCGGCCCTTGCTCAGGTTGCGCAGGAGATAAAGCTCCCGCTTGGCGAAGTAATCGGGGTTGGCGTCATGAAACGCTCTCAGGTCCTCGACGAAGCGCCGCTCGCCCTTGTTGAGGGGCGCGGGTGAGATGTCGACGACGCCACCGTCGAGGAACAGCAGGGGCTGATAGAGGTGCCGACCAAAGCAGATCGCCTTGATGCCTCTGAACTCCCAGGCCTTGAGATCTCCCGCCTCGATGGCGCCCTTCAGCTCGGTCAGCTTCTCGACGATCTCCTGCTGCGACTCCTCGATGAGTATCCGGTAGCCGTACTCGGGGCCGGTCTCGCGCACGACGCACGGGAAGTTGGGATCATCACCATCGATGTCCCGGTACTCCAGGTGCGGCAGCTCCCACTCGCGCTTGCGAAAGCTGTAGTAGCGCTCCACGTACTTGCGCAGCAGGGCCAGTGCCACTTCCTGCCAGGCGCGCACCTTCTCGAAGGAGTCGAACGCCAGCTCCGAGTCCGGGATCAAGAGCCGGTACCAGCTCGTGTCCGCGAGCAGATCGGCGATGCCTGATCGCGTGATGTTCAGGTTGTGCCAGCCGCGCTCTGCCTTGAAGCGCTCCAGCTCGAAGTAGAGCCGGTCGAGGTCCAGGAATGCGACATGGCGGGCGGTGAGCCAGGCCTGGTTGGGTGCGCCGTCGTCGTCTCCCCCCGAAACCCCCGCGGACTTCATCGCCTGGATCTTCGGATACGAGTTGAGCACCACCTGGTTCTTCTGCAGGTAGGCCGTCGCTTGCTCTTGTGTCGGGTCCGGCGGCCTGACCGTCGGGATCGGGCCGAGCTTGCGGAAGGCGTCACCGAACTCGGTGCTGACGCCGTTGATCTCCTTCTTGAGACGGATCGTCTTGAGCGGCCGCGTGCCGAGGTTCTTGATGATCGGCAGAATGAACTCGATCCGCTCGTCGTTGGTGGGCAGGCCCTCCTCCTCGAGGAAATCGCGGAACTGCGCCATGTAGTCGGCGCGAATGCCGAAAATGTGGAGCGTCTCGAGGGTGTCGATATGCCTCGGCCGCTCAAGTCCCTCCGGAAGCGTGGCGCGGGCGCTGCGCTTGAGGCTCATGTCCACGCCCTTGAGCCGCACGCCGCGCCCGAAGAGCTGGATGATCTGTGCGCCCTCGCCGCGCCCGACGTTCATCAGCCCCATCGTGCTCACGCGCCAGCTGCTCCAGCCCTCGGTGAACTTTTTCGAGCCGATGAGCACGTTGACAGTGGAATGCGGCTGGCCCAGCTCGTGGAACAGCGATCCGGCGAACTCGCGCTCGGCCACGTTCAGGCCATTCACCTCGCAGAGTTTCACCAGCTTGGTGTCATCGCCGACGTTGATCACGCCGAACGGATCGTTGTCGCCCATGCGAACGGCTACCTCGCCGGCAGCGCCCTTCAGATTCTCGACATGCAGGGCGCCGCCGGCCGGCGCGTTGAACAGCGTCGCCAGGGTCTCGTCGAAGATTTGCGCCGGTGTGAGCCCGCAGGTGTTCAGGTAGCTGAATCGGCCCGCGAACAGGTTCTTGCCGGTCGCCGTCACCAGCCCGTCGTGCAACACGCGGCGGATGTGCTCGATGCTGTCCGCGCGACTTGCGACGTACCTGGCGAGAAAACGCAAG
>JAJDDM010000068.1 GCA_029260315.1 Phycisphaerales bacterium
CCTGGAGGCCGACGGCATGTGGAACAACCCGCACAACATGTGGGCGAACTTCACGCTGGACGCGGTGTACAACGGCAACTGGTTCGGGAAGTGGATCAACAAGATCGATCGCAACAGTGGCGAGATCCTGTCGAGCGTGACGGTGGGAGAGGCGCCGACGCACATCATCACCAGCTCCAGCGTGTGCGAGGGCGAGCGTGGCGTGCTCAACATCCCGCTGAGCGCCGACAACGACATGGTCAAGGTCTTCGACGGGCCGGACGGGCTGGAGGTCATCGGCAGCGAGCCCACCGGCGACGGAAAGACCCATCCGCACGGGCACTGGATCACCTGCGGCGACGGCACGCGGACGATCGTGCCCAATGTCTTCAAGGGGATGGGGGTCGCGGGCTCGGTGAGCATCATGGACACCGCGACCGGCGAGGTGCTTCGCGAGTTCGATCACGATCCGAACGACCCGCTCGCGTCGGCGCTGCTGATGCCCATCGCCGTCGGCGAGTGCCATGTGAATGGCGTGAACACGGCGTATGTCGCCAACGCGGTATCGGGCATGGTGACGGTGATCGATGTCGACCGGCTGGAACTGGTGAGGAACATCCCGGTGACGCTCGCGCCGGACGGCGAGCGGGGGCTGGACCTCACGCACACGCTGCAGGTGCCGATCCAGACGCCGGTGAGCCCCGACGAGCGCTGGGTGGCGACGGCGGTGTTCAGCCTCACCACGGTTGCGCGGGCCAACACGGGCAAGGCGGACCATGTCGCGATCATCGATACCGAGCTGAATGAGGTCGTCGCGTTCGTGCCGACGCCCGCGGGCACGCACGGCGTGAACTGGGGCGCGAAGCTCGGCGGCGGGTACTACGCCTACACCACCAACCAGCACGCCAACGTCGTCTCGGTCATCGACCCGGACCCCAACGGCGACGGCGATGGACACGACGCGGCGGTCGTGGGGTCGATCGTGCTCTCGAACGGGAGCCCGGGGGCCGGCGCGACCGATGGCACGGGCGGGCAGGGCGTCAAGCCGTTGCCCATGACTCACGACGGGTGGATCCAGCCGAGCGCGGCGTTGGTGGGGACGGGCATGCTCTCCGCGGAGGTCGAGGGCTGGCTCTCGCTCATGACGGCGGACCAGTTGGATCCGTCGCTGCACCATTGCGACGGGGATCTGAGCGGGTCGAGCGACCCCAGTGATCCGGGCTACGGTCGCCCAGATGGGCAGACCGACGTGGCGGACTTCTTCTACTTCCTCGATATGTTCGCGGCGGACAATCTTCTCGAGGCGGATCTGACGGGGAGTTCGAACCCCGACGACGCGCGCTATGGGCAGCCGGATTGCAGGATCAACTCCGACGATTTCTTCTACTTCCTCGACCAGTTCGCCGAGGGCTGTGACCATTAGGTAGAGCTGAGTTCGCGCGGGCGGCCTGCCCATCCAAGAACAAGGGGCGACCCCAGGCGGGGTTGCCCCTTTGCATGGCCTTCTGCTGATGGGCGTTAGCGGCCCGGCTGGCGCTCGGGGGCGATCGTGGCGTGGATGAGCGAGACGTCGATCTCGACGGTTTCTGCGACCTTGTCACCGATGACGGGGTGGGAGACGTTGAAGTCCGCGAGGCGGACGGACATCTTGGTGCGGATGGCCAGGAGATCGCCCTTGGCGACGCCGGCGGTGCGATCCGAGGCGGGCATGAAGGTGAAGCGGGCTTTTTCGAGGCGGACCGGGCGGGTGACGCCGTGCAGGGTGATCTCGCCCACGAGGGTGCCCTCGTAGGTGCTGAAGTTGTCGGTTTCCTTGACGAGGCTGACGCCCTCGGTCTTCGTGAGTTGGAAGACGATGTTGGGGTGTTCCTTGGCGTTGAGCCAGTCGCTACCGGCGAGGTGCTCGTCGCGCAGGTCGATGCCGGTCTTCATGCTCTTGACCGGCAGGTGCCACTCGCCGGCGACGAGGTTGGTGCCGCCTCGGGTGGCGATGGCGTAGCCGATGACCTGGTTGCTCTGGCCCTTGATATCTTCGAGCGGGGCGTTGGACTCGAAGTAGATCTGGCGCGATCGTGCGGGCAGGGCGTGGTAGACGACGCCCTTGGCCGAGTGGTCAGCGGGGATAATGAGGGACTTGCCGCTGTCGGCGGTCTTGGCGAAGGGCGGGGCGGCGGCGGCGATGGCGGCTGCCAGGCCGATGATCCCGATCGTCTGCAATGCTTTCAAGCGCATGGTGGTTCTCCTTGGTTGCGCGCGGTCGCGGCCGATTGCGACGCACGGGCGGGTGGTGCGGATGCGTGGCTATCCGATCTCGCTCGTACCGTCGGACTTACTCGAACCGTCGTCCCCATCTCCCTCGGCTTGCGAGTCGCGCTTGCGCCGGGCGAGCAGGAGCGTCCCGGCGATGATCGCCAGGGCCGGGCCGGCGGTCGTGGCGACACTGAGCCCGTCGCGCCCGGGCCCGCTGGGGAGCAGGCCGAGGGTGAAGCGGTTCTCGACGCCCTTGAGTTCGCCGTGCTCGTCGCTAAGGCCGGTCTCCTCGTCAAACAGCGCGGCGAGGTCGTCCTGCTCGTTGCTCTGCTCGATCTCCTCGCTGGGATAACGCGTGAAGGCGGCGGCACCGGTGGCGAGGTAGGCCGCGAGCGAGGCGAGGATGACGAAGCCGCAGAGCGTGAGGATAATGTTTCGGATGGGATGTTTCAAGGTGCGCGGGATCCTGTTGCTGGCGGTGTGCGTCCAGAGTCTACTGAACGGGGGCGCTGGCCTCGAAGCTCGCGGAGGTGATGCTCATGTTGCCGGCGGCGCTCTTGTCCTCGAATCGCATGACGCCGGTGAGGGAGAGTTCGCCGGCGTCAGGGTCGAGCGCGGGCTGGTCAAAGGGGATTCTCAGGTTGAAGTTGGCCGAGCCTTCGGGCGGCAGGGCGTGGGAGCCGTTGTAGCTGCCGCTGGCGACCGGGAGGGGTCCGAGGACGAGTTCATAGTCGATGGCGGTGAGCGTGAGGTCGTGGTTGCCCGGGTTGACCACGAGGACGTGCAGCGCGGCGCTGCTGGCGTTGACGGTCGCGCGCTCGATCGAGAGCGTGGGGTTGGAGTTGTCGCCCATCCCGGCGCATGCACCGAGCAGCGCCGTCGCACAGCCAAGACCGATCCCGCCCGCCCATCGAGTGCTTTGCATCTGATGTTCTCCTATTGTTCTGCCCCGGCTCCTGTTCTGCGCCGGCCACCTTCCCGTAGCGCACAGCGAACACCCGCGGACACACGTCTATTCCGCGGCGCCTTCAATCTCAGGGAAACCCCAGGAACCGTGCGTGGAGTTGACGCGATCGGCGCGACGCGGTCGAGTTCATGGACACTCTTGACGCCCTTTCGGCGGCGGTCGACTCCCCGGATCGACATCCCACCTCCTGGCAGGAGGCATCTATGAAAAAACCGCCGCGAAATCGCTTCGGCGGCGGTCGATGCACCAATCGTTCTCTTACGCGCGTCGCGTGTGCCTGCTTAGCGGCGCCGGCGTGTGGCGACGAGTCCGCCGAGCCCGAGCAGCGCGAGGCTGGCCGGCGCGGGAACGGTCTCGATGTAGACGCCGAAGTCTCCGTTGGCGATGCCACCACTCCAAGACCCGCCGAGGTCGTTGGACCAGGTCATGTTGCCGTCGGGGATGGTGTTGGTCCCGCCGTCCCATGTGCTGGAATAGACACCTGTACTGTTCTGGTCGATGATGCCGTTGATGACCACCCAATACCGATCGCCCGGGGTAAGCGCAAAGCTGGTGAAGGTGTCGATGCGAGTCAAGTCAGCCAGATCACCCTGGTGAACTGTCCCCGAGACGAGGATGTTGGTCTCGTCGGGGTTGTTGGCGCCATCATCGGCCCAGAGGTCGATGCGGACCGCGGGCGCGTCAGCCCCGCCTCCGGCAAGCCACATCCCGAACTGCACGAGCACGTTGTCAGCCGGCGCAATAAAGCTCTGGCCATAGACGTCGCTTCCGCTCGCCCCACCGACAGAACTGATGTTCGCGCCGAAATCACCGTTGTCCCAAATGTCTGCGGATGCAACGCCGGCGATAGCGGCCAAAGCGACCACACTCGAAAGACTACCACTTTTCATGTCTATCTCCTCCAACGACCTACCGAGCCCGGCGTACACACGACTCCGTCAAATCTCGGTGAGGCTTGCGCCTCCTGGCCATTGGACAGCATACAGAGTTTTGGGTCGCGGCAACAAAAAACTCGGAGTTATTTCATCGATTTAGGGTGTGGCGTAAATCCGGCAAATCACCCACAAATCGGATCAAAAACTGAATATTTGTCCGGAGTTTTCCGTACGGGAATGCTCGTTGTCTCTCAACCTTCACCCAATCGCCGCGACGCGATCGACCTCGTCGACGCTGGTTGATCCCTCGCCCACGAGGCGCCAGCCGAACTGGGCGAGGGTGGTGAACAGGCCCTGCTCGATGACGGCCTTGATGCCCTGGACGCTGGGCTCCTTGAGGATGATGTCGCGCAGCTCGTCGTTGACGTCGAGCAGTTCGAAGACGCCTCGGCGTCCGCGATAGCCGGTGCCGAGGCAGCGCTTGCAGCCGACGGCGGCGTAGGCGGTGGTCTTGCCGCCCAGGAACTTGCCCATGCGGGTGACCTGCCCGGGCTTGAGGTCCATCTCGGCCTTGCAGTTGTCGCAGAGCACCCGGACGAGGCGTTGGGCGAGGACGAGATCGAGGCTGTTGGCGACGAGGTAGCCCTCGACGCCGAGGTCCAGCAATCGGAAGATGCTGGTGACCGAGTCCTTGGAGTGGACGGTGGTGAGCACGACGTGCCCGGTCATGGAGGCCTGCATGGCGGTGCGGGCGGTCATCTCGTCGCGGATCTCGCCGACGAGGATGACGTCGGGGTCCTGGCGGAGGACGCTTCTGAGCAGGTCACTGAAGCCCTTGCCCTTGTCCTCGTCGACGGGGAGCTGGGTGACGCCCTCGAGGGTGTATTCGACCGGATCCTCGATGGTGACGATGTTGCGGGCGTTGCGATCGACCTCGCGGAGCATGTTGTAGAGGGTGGTGGTCTTGCCCGAGCCCGTGGGCCCGCAGGCGAGCAGCAGGCCGTGGTCCTGTCGGGTGATGCGCCGGATGCGCTGGTGCATGTAGCTGAGCAGGCCCAGCTCTTCGAGCGAGTGTGGGATGTCGCGATGGTCGAGCACGCGGATGACGCCCTTTGCGCCGTGGACGCTGGGCGTGATGCTGACGCGAAACTCGGTGCGCCGGTCGTCGAACTTGGCGGAGAAGTGCCCGTCCTGCACCGCGTCGCGGGCGGCCTGTTTCATCTGGCAGGTGGCGCGGATGAGCCCGAGGGCGAGCTCGCCGACATTGTGGGGCAGCTCGACGATCCAGATCATCTGGCCATCGACGCGCATGCGGACGTGGAACTCGTCGCGCTTGGGCTCGATGTGGATGTCGGTGGCGTGGGCCTTGCTGGCGACGCGCAGGAGGTAGCGGATGGCGCGCGGGCCCTCGCCGGAGGTGCGCAGCACGTCGGTGGGCTGCCCGTCGGCGTTGATGAGGCTGACGCCCTCGAGCTGGGCCTGCTTGGGGGGCAGATCCTTGAGGATTCGCTTGAGTTCGAGGGCCCACTCGGGCTCGGGCTCCTCGGCACCCTTGGCTCTTTTGGCTCCCACCTCGTTGGCGAGCGCGCCCTCTGCTTCGACGATGAACTCGCTCTTGCCGACGCGCAGGAGGTCTCCCGCCTGGAGCGGGCTGAAGACGGTGCGTTCGCCGTTGACGCGGATGCCGTTGCGGGACTTGAGGTCCCGGACGATGACGCCGTCGTCGGTGCGTTCGATCTTGCAATGGAAGCGGCTGGCCTTGTCGTCCTTGAGCATGATGGTGTTGTCGGGGTGGCGGCCGAGGGTGATGGGCTCGTCGCCGACCTTGGTGGGTCGCCCGCGCCCGTGGGCGGGGCGGAGGCGCAGAGTGACGACATTTGTCGAGGAACTCCCCATCGAGACCAAAGCTCCCTCGGGACGGACGGCCCGGACGCTTGCGAACATCATACGGACAAACCCGTCGGGCGGGTGCCCGATTTCCTCTCCGGCGCGTCCGCGCGCTCGCTTCTGAGGCCCCAGACACTAGACCCCAGCCGCATTCCTAGACTCCGCCCCATGATCGACCTGAAGGCCCTGCGAGACGATCCCGAGCGGTTCCGCGAGGGGGCTCGCCGAAAAAACACGGACGTGGACATCGACCGCCTGCTCGAGCTGGACACCCGCCAGCGGGAGCTGTCGACCCGTCAGCAGGAGCTCAAGGCCGAGCAGAATCGGTTGAGCAAGGAGATGGGGCCGCAGATCGGGCGGCTGATCGGGCAGTTGAAGAAGGCGTCGGGCGAGCAGCGCGGAGCGATCGAGCGGGAGGTCGAGCAGCTCAAGGCCGGGCCGCAGAAGCTCAAGGAGCAGATCGAGGAGCTGGACGGGCAGATCGCTGAAATCGAGCCGGAGTTGCGGGAGATCCTGCTGCGTGTGCCGCTGCCGCCGGATCCGGACGTGCCGGTGGGGAGATCGAGTGAGGACAATGTCGAGATCCGGCGATGGAGTTCGGCGGGGTTCGATCTCGCGCGATTGTTCGAAGACAACAAAGGATTCAGCCCGAAGTCGCATATCGAGCTGGTGCACGAGCTGGGGCTGGCGGACTTTGAGCGGGGCGTCAAGCTCGGCGGGGCCCGCCACTATGTGCTCAAAGGGCTCGGGGCGCGATTGCATTACGCCGTGCTGCGGTACGCGATGGACTTCATGATCCAGAAGCACGGGTTCACGCCGATGTCCGTGCCCGTGATCGTCCGCGAGGACATGATGGTCGGCACGGGGTTCTTCCCCGGCGGGCGCGATCAGGCGTACCACATCGAGGAGACCCGGCGGGGCGCGGGCGAGGATCTGTTCCTGACCGGCACGGGCGAGGTGAGCCTGATGGGGCTGCACCAGGGCGAGATTCTGGATGAGGCGGACCTGCCCCTGACCTATTGCACGACGAGCACATGCTTTCGTCGCGAGGCGGGGGCGGCGGGCAAGGACACCGCCGGGCTGTATCGCATCCATCAGTTCGACAAGGTGGAGCAGGTGGTGATCCTGCCGGCGGATGAGGGCGAGAGCCGGGCGTGGCACCAGAAGATGCTGGGGTTCGTCGAGGCGTTCTTGCAGAGCTTGGAGCTGCCGTATCGGTTGTTGCAGTGCTGCACAGGGGATCTGGGCGCGAAGAACGCGGACATGATCGATGTCGAGTGCTGGATGCCGGGGCGGGGTAGATCGGCTCTCCGAGCCGATGCGTCTGGCAATGATGCGAAGCAGGACATCGGCTCGGAGAGCGGGGCTACACAGGGGGACATCGGCTCGGAGAGCCGATCTACGCTGGGGGCGTTCGGCGAGACGCACTCGGCGAGCCGATTGTACGACTATCAGTGCCGGCGGCTGAACATGCGGTATCGCGAGGGCGGCGAGAGCGGCAAGGGCGCGACGGTGTTCTGCCACAGCCTGAACAACACCGTCGCGGCGAGCCCGCGGATCCTGATCCCGCTGCTGGAGATCCACCAGAACGAGGATGGGAGCGTGACGGTGCCGGGGGCGTTGCGGGGGTATATGGGCGGGATTGAAAGGATCGGGTAGACGCTCGTGCCCCGCGTGCCACCGACCGCTGCTTTGAGCGGTCGGTGCTGTTGTGTATTCGACGGGAGTAGCACCGACCAGCAAAGCCATGGTCGGTGGCACGGGGGAACTGATCGCGCCCGCGGCCCGCATAGCGTTGCACCATGCCCGAGACTGATCCGAAGGTATCGCCGCTGAAGACGCTGCTGGAACGCGACGCCGCCCAGGCGAGGAAGGCGCTCGATCAGCCGACGTTCACGCGCCAGGACTCTGCGCGCCTGCGGGAGATGGCGGCGGGGGCGCTGGAGCGAGTCCGGTCGCTGGGGCTGGAGCCGGCGTCGGCGAATCGCCTGGCTCGCTGTGAGAGGATTTTTCGCGACCTGCTGATGCTCGCCGAGGATCCCGAGGCCGAGGTGGTCCGCCCGCGGGACAGCGAGGTGTACGCCGCGGGGCTGGAGACCGGGCAGCTCGCCCAGATCTGCGAGGCGCTTGCGCGACCGAGGACCAAGGCTGGGGAGTTCTGGGGGCCGCGGATTCTGGGGGCCATCGAGAGCGACGCAAGCCCGGAGACGCTCCAGGACCGGCGGTTCCGCTTGCAGTTCGTCGCGATGTGCGTGCGGGCGGGGATCCGGATCGAGCCGACCCAGAGCGAGCTGGACGGCGAGGCGGATCTGAGCAAGTGGCGGATCGGGCTGGCCTGCAAGCGGATCGAGTCATCGAACCTGATCGAAGCCGCGGTCTCGTCGTCGGCGGGGCGTTTGAAGCGGGCCCGGCGCCCGGGATTGATCGTGTTGGAGGTTTCGGGCGTTGTGTGGCCCGAGCGGCGGATCCTTTCAGTGGATAGTGATCTGACGGCGGCCCGCGAGATCCATCGGCGGACCGACGCGTTCCTCGTCGAGCAGACCGACGCGATTGGGGAGATGGTGGATCCGTCGTTCGCCTTCGGCGTGCTGGCGGCGGCGACGATCCCGACGCTGAACATCGCGACCCAGCACGTCGCGTTCAGCTCGAGCTTTCGGATCGCCTCGCTGGTCGGAGAGACGGACCCGAGGTATGACCGGTTGGTGGGCTTTGCGAGGAAGTTCGAGGCGTTGGGCTGAGAGACTTGCTGGTCAGCGGTCGCCGTGCTCGGTGCGGCAGGTGAGCACGAGCTCGGCGTCGCGCAGCTCCATCGACGTGATGCGGACGCGTCGGCCGTCGCCCAGGGCGATGATCGGCTCGCGCACGATCGCGTGCTTGCCGGCGAGTGCCTCGGCGAGGCGCGCCAGGCCCGGATCATCCGCGACCGACGGCGGGGCGAGGTCGAACAGCTCGGTCTGCAACAAAAGCCCCGCGGGCACCGGCAGGCGACCGACGTACATCCAGCCCACGTCGAGCCAGACCGAGCCGTCGTCGGCGACGCGTGGCATCAGCTCGGCAGAGAGCACACGCTCACGCTCGTCGAGGACCACGCTCGCGCCGAGGCGGACGGCGCCGGGCTCGAAGGCGACCTGGATCGACCGGACGTCGGCGGGCCACTGAAAATCCTCCAGGCGGTTCTCCGCCCAGCGCGGCAGGCGGGCGTTCAGCCACGCGTTGGCCTCCTCGGCGCTCAGACGGATCTCCCAGATCTCGCTCTGCCAGTGCCCGTCGTCGGAGACCCCCTCGCGATCGGCCCGTGAGAGCTCGCTGGTCAGGGCGTTCTCGACGCGCTCGGCCCGATCGATGACGCCGGCGTCCTGCGGATCGATCGACGCCCACCAGCGCGGGGTCTGGGTCGTCAGGCGATAGCCGGCGGCTGCGACGACGACGAGGGTCATCAGCAGGATGACCAGGATCGCCAGGACGATGCGCAGGAATCGGCTTCGTCGGCGTCTCCTGGACCTGGTGTTCTTGTTCGACGTGCGGGGCGGCATCCGCCATCATCGTCGCGCGATGGGGGCGCAGAGTCCAACGGGGCGGGGCCCAGGGCCAAAGAAAAACCCGCGCCGGAGCGCGGATCTGGGGTTGGCGATCTGGGATGGCGATGAGATCGCGGATGATCCCTGTGGATCAGCGCTTGGAGAACTGGAACCGCTTGCGCGCGCCGGGCTGGCCATACTTCTTGCGCTCGACCTTGCGGGCGTCGCGGGTGAGCATGTGCTTCTCGCGGAGCGAGTGTTCGAGGTTGGGGTCGAAGTCGCGCAGGGCCCGGGCGATGCCGAGGCGGATGGCCTGGGCCTGGCCCGTGGGCCCGCCGCCCTGAACGCGGATGATGACCTCGAACTGGTCGGCGGTGCCCGTGAGCTTGAGCGGAGCGACGCAGTCCTCGCGATCGCGGAACTCCGAGAAGTAGTCCTCGATGGTGCGGAACCGCTTGTTCGAGGCCTGGATCCTCAGGCCGGCGGCGTCTGGCTTGGCGCTCTTGATCCGCACGCGGGCGACGGCGGTCTTGCGGCGACCCGTGCCCCACCACCAGCCGTGCTTGTCGGCGAGTTTGGGCTCGCGCCGGACCATCGGCGATTCTTCGGGCGTCTCGCTGGGTGCGATGGCGACGCCGATGGCCTCGCCGAGGGCGTCGCTGCTTTGCTCGTTGACTTCGTTCTCAGCCATGGAAACTCGCTTGTGCTCGGTTCGCGTCCGTGTGGGTGTTCGATCTCACGCGATTGGGCTCTGTGGGGATCGGGACTCAGCCGACGCTCAGCGGCGTCGGCTGCTGGGCCTGATGAGGATGCTCGGATTCGGGATAGACCTTCAGCTTCTTGAGCATGACCCGCCCGAGGCGGTTCTTGGGGAGCATTCTGCGGACGGCGTCCTCGATGAGCTTTTCGGGGTGACGCTCGCGGAGTTCTCCGAAGGGGCGGGCCTTGAGGCCGCCGGGATAGCCGGTGTAGTGCATGTTCAACCGCTGCTCGGCCTTTTTGCCGGTCAGGGCGATGCCGCGGGCGTTGGTCACGATCACGAAATCGCCGGTGTCGACATGGGGGGTGTACTCGGGGCGGTGCTTGCCCATGAGCACGACAGCGACGTCGGAGGCGAGGCGACCGAGCGGCACGTCGGTCGCGTCGACCAGGTGCCAGGACTTCTCGACATCGCCCGCCTTGGCGAAATACGTCTGGCGTCTCATCGCGACACCTCCGAGGCTCGATTGGCGGTTGCCAACGAGGTCAGGCTCGCCGCCTCCCGGGCGGGACGGGTCGGGGGTTGGCTGGAGCCAAGGCCGCCGACAGGATTCCAAACTCGGGCCCGAGATCGGACGGTGTGGTCCGTATCGAGCCGGGGAGGATAGGAGGTGTTCGCGGGTGGAGTCAATCTGGGGCGATGGCGGGGGTGCACGAGCGTCTGGCCCGTCGATTCCGCGTGTCGCCTGTGACATTGTCCGTCTTGCAGCCGAAGAATGGGCCATGGACTTTCACGAACAGCTTGCCCAGGTCGCCGGCAATGAGCCGGGGACCATCGACCAGGAGTTCAAGGCCCGCAGCCGGCGGGATCCTGGGACTCCATCCGCGGCGATGCTCGCGCTGGTCACGATCTTCGTGCTGTACGGGCTGATCGTGGGCGGGAACATGCTCCAGGCCACGATGATGAGCCAGCAGGCGGCGGAGACGCCGGCGGGAGAGTGGACGGCGGAGGAGCGTGAGGCGCACTTCGAGGCGACTCGGAGTGATCCGGTCGCCGCGGTTACGCGCCTGCTGGTCTACGCCAAGGAGAGCTGGCAGGCGCCGGATGCGGTCTACACGGACCGGATCCCGGATCGCTCGGAGGACACCCTCGCGCAGGCGCAGCGGGTGGTGATGCTCGGCGAGTTGGTCGGGCCCGAGCGGGCGATGGAAGAGCTTGACATGGTGGCCCAGATCGAGGCGATGAAGCCGCCCGAGCAGAGCGATGAGAACGGCGAATCGCCCGAGCCCGCGGTCGGCGAAGAACGGGCGCTTGCGTATCTCCGGCGGGTGTATGAGGGGTCGCTGGATGAGGCGAATCTGAGCGCCGAGATGACCGACGCCGAGGACTATCTGGGGTGGTGGGCGAAGCTCGCGCGATTGCACGACGCCGGGGCGGACGATCTGGAGCGGGCGGCGCTGATCGAGGCGGGGCGGCGGATGTTCGTCCTCGTGGCGGTCATCGGAGTCGGCGGGCTGCTCGTGGCGGCGGGGGCGCTGGCGTCGGCGGTCGTGATGATCGTTCGGCTTGCCCAGCGGCGCATCACGGCGCGATTCGTTGCTCCCGCGCCGGGTGGGAGCGTGTATCTGGAAATCTTCGCCGTGTTTCTTGCGGGGTTCGTGCTGGTGCAACTGGCGGGCGCGCTCGTGGCATTGGCGGCGGGGAGCGATGCGGGGATCTGGGCGACGCTGGTGGGGCAGTGGATGCTGATCGCGGTGCCGCTGTGGCCGCTGCTGCGGGGCGTGCCGCTGTCGCGGATGCGTCAGGATCTTGGGCTGCACAGAGGCGAGGGCGTCTTGCGTGAGATCGGTGCGGGGATCGTGGGGTATCTGGCGGGGCTGCCGATCTTCATCGGGGCGATCGTGTTCATGATCGTGCTGCAGGCGATCATCCAGCTTGCGACGGGCAGCGAGGAGCCGGTGCAGCCGAACAACCCGATCCTCGATCTGGTGCAGACCCAGTCGGTGGCGCTGATCGCGCTGACGGTGTCGCTGGCGGTGCTTTGGGCGCCGCTGGTCGAGGAGACGGTGTTTCGCGGGGCGCTGCTGCGTCACATGCGCGGGCGTGTGGGCATGCTGGCGGGTGCGATTCTGACGGGGTTGTTGTTCGCGTTTTTGCACTCATACGGGCCGCTGTTCACGCCGCCGCTGATCGCGTTGGGGTTTACGTTCGCGATGCTGCGGGAGTGGCGCGGCTCGCTGATCGCGCCGATGACGGCGCACTTCCTGCACAACGGGACGCTGATGGCGGTGATCATCACGGCGATCAATATGGTGGGGTGACGCATCTCGTGCCACCGACCGCTGCTCTGAGCGGTTGGTGCAAAGGTGCTTTGATAATCAGCTGTGCGAAGCACCGACCATGCAAAGCCATGGTCGGTGGCACGATCTCGGATCAGCGGGTGATGAGGTAGAGCATGCCCATGACGGCGACCATGGCGGTGGCGACGGCGGTGGCGACGGCGAGGCCGCAGAGGATGATGAGGGCGTTGGTGACGGTCCTGCCGCGTTCGCTGATGGCATCGAGGCGTTGCTCGTGGGAGCGTTCGCGTTGGTCGAGGAGTTCGATGGCGCCGCCGAGGCGGTGGTTGGAGGCGCTCATGTGGGCGATGGCGGTGCGGAACTCGGCGAGGGCCGAGCCGAGCTCGCGTTCGAGATTGCTGCTCTGCTCGAAGAGGACCTCGATGCGGCCGAGCGTGCCGGCCTGGCGTTCGAGGATGTCGCGCTGGCGCTCCATTCTCGCTTCATCCTTGAGAAGCCCCTCGCGGGCCGCGTCGCGGATCGATCGCGTCAGCTCGGCGAGTTCGCCCTGGGCGGCGCGGATCGCGCCGAGGTGCTCGACGCCCTCGGGGGCGCGCTCGGCGAGGTCGAGCATGCGGTCGGATCGGCGGGCCTGGGCGTCGAGGTGGCTATCGACCTTGCGGATCAGGTGGACGGCCTCGGCGTAGTTGCGGCGAAGCTCGGCGAGGAGCTCCTGCTTGTTCTTCGGGGCGCTGGGGAGGGTGGCCTGTTCAATCGCGGACTCGGCGCGGGCGTCCTCGTCTTCGAGCTCGGGCGAGCCGTTGGAGGACGGGCGTGAGGGCGGGGTGTGCGCGATCGTGGACTGCGCAATCTTGGACTGGGCGTGTATGGGCATCTCACGCTCGATCTCGACGCGCACCGGCTCGCGCGGGCGCGCCGTGGGCTTGGCAGTTCTGCGCGGGGGGTCCATCGTCTGGGCGGCGTGGATCGATCTCGGCCCGCCGGCGGATTGCAGACGCGCCGATCCGAAGCCGAGGAATCGCGTGATGCGTGTCAAGACGCTCATGGGGCCTCCTGCCCAGGCGGTGCGATCCACCGCACCGGATCCGTTCCTTTCTCCCGGACGCCCGAGGCGTCCGATCCAAAGTTCTCGTATCGACCGTCTCGCGAACAACTCTCCAACCACCGACGGACCGCCGGCGGCTTCCCGCACGGGCACCGCCGACCGATCAGCGGCGGGTGGAACGCGCGACGGAATATCCGCCCGGAGGGCGTGCGCCCGTTGCCAGGGGCCTCGGCCCCTGGATTGAGGGCCATATCGCTTCCCGCCCGGAGGGCGGACGCGCGGCACGCGGAGTGTGCCGCGCACGAGAGCACTCGTGCAATCGAACATTTCTAACTCGCCGTTCGAACCGTGCGCTCTCCGGGCGAGAGGACGAAAGCGTCCCGACCAGGGACTGAAGTCCCTGGCAACATGCGTGCGCCCTCCGGGCTCCTAAAGGCACCCCAGCCCGGAGGGGCCGCGGTAATACTCTTCTGTCCGCACTCTCACTTCTGTCCGCACTTTCAGGCCAGGCACTTCAGCACAACCGCCACTCATTCGCAAGGCCGCTACCCTCCCGCATGAGAGCGATTGTCTGCACGAAACAGGGCAAGCCCGTGGCACCGAATATCGCGTTGCGCGATGGCTGGGCGGATGACGCGCCGCCGGGGGCGGGCGAGATCGCGATCCGCACGCTCGCCAGCGCGTTCAACCACATGGATCTGTGGGTGGGGATGGGCGTGCCGGGCGTGGAGCTGAGCTATCCGAGGGTCTCGGGGTGCGACGCCTGCGGCGAGGTTGTGGCGGTCGGCGAGGGCGTCGATGAGGCGTGGATCGGCAGGCAGGTGATTGTGAACGCGGCGGTGCGCCAGGGCGAGCGGATTCGTCCGGGCGATCCGCCGGGCTCGACGCTTGCGCCGGAGTATGAGCTCGTCGGGGAGCACCATCACGGGATGTTCCGCGAGCGATTCACAATGCCGGTGGGCAACTGTGCGGCGGTCGATGGGGTGGATCCGATCCAAGCCGCGGCGTTCGGGCTGACGACGCTGACGGCGTACTCGATGATGGTGACCAAGGGCGGTCTGCGCCCGGGGCAGAGCGTGCTGATCACGGGGATCGGCGGCGGCGTCGCGACCAGCGCGCTGGCGATCTGCAAGTGGATGGGCTGTGCGGTGTGCGTGACGAGCCGGCGCGAGTGGAAGCTGGACAAGGCAAAGCAGCTTGGGGCGGATCGTTGTGTGCTGGATGCCGGGGCTGACTGGTCGCGGGAGGTGCGGGGCTGGACGCAGAAGCGCGGCGTGGATATGGCGGTCGATTCGATCGGCAAGGCGACCCACCTGAGCTGTCTCAAGAGTCTGGCGCGGGGCGGGGCATATGTGACGCCGGGGTGTACGACCGGGGCGGATGCGACGACGGACTTGGCGCGGATCTTCTGGAATCAGTTGCGGATTCTCGGGAGCACGATGGGATCGAACGAGGAGTTTCGGGAGATCGCGGCGTTATTGCGGGCGGGACATCTGTCGGCGACGGTGGATCAGGTGTTTACGCCCGAGAAGTGCGTGCAGGCGTATGAGAGGATCGAGGCGCAGGAGCAGTTTGGGAAGATTGTGATCGATTGGCGGTGAGGCGTGCCACCAACCGCTGCTTTGGGCGGTTGGTGCTTCGAATGTCGGGGCCTTTATGTTGCAGGCGGCACCAACCGTGCAAGGCCACGGTTGGTGGCACGTCAACCCCCGCGCATGCGTTGAATAGTCGAGCTGGTGCTGCGGCCTTCCATGGGTGGGACGAGTTCGATCCTGCCGCCGTAGCTCTCGACGAGGTCGCCGCCGACGACGCCCGCGCGGTCGTAGTCGCCGCCCTTGACGAGCACGTCGGGCTTGAGCAGTTCCAGCAGCGGGATCGGCGTGTCCTCGGGATAGATCGTCACCGCCCCGACTCCTTCGAGCGAGGCGAGCACGCGGGCGCGGTCGTCCTGGGTGTTGACCGGGCGGGACTCACCCTTGAGCCGCCGGACGCTCGCGTCGTCGTTGATCGCGATGACGAGGAAGTCGGCGAGGCGGGCGGCCTCCTGTACGAGGTGGACGTGCCCAGCGTGGAGCACATCGAAGCAGCCGTTGGTGAAGACGATGGATTCGCCGCGGGCTCGGCGGGCGCTGATCTCGCGGACGAGCTCTGCGCGGGTGCGGACCTTGCCGCGTTCGAGGGCGTGGACGTCGAGCAGGTGCTGGTGGATGGTTTCAAGAGCGATGGGCTCGACGCCGAAGATCTCGACCTCGAGGCCGGCGGCGGCGTTAGCGAAGCGGGTGGCGTCGAGCCAGGACATGCCGTTGGCCCTACCCGCCGCGAGGCCGGCGAGCATCATGTCGCCCGCGCCGGTGACGTCGTAGACGTCGCGCGCGATTGTCGGGACCGATTGTGGCTCGGCGTTGCGCTCATGGAGCAGTGCGCCATGGCGATCGAGCGTGAGAACGACGGCGTCGAGACCTTGCGATTCTAGGATGGAGCGTGCGACGCGTCCGTTGATCTCAACCGAGCCGTCGGCGTCTGTCGCCAGATGTGTCGCGTACTGGGCCTCGTTGCGGTTGGGCGTGATGGCGCTGGCCCCGCGATACCGATCGAATGCTTGCATCGCCGGGTCCACCAGCACCTCGATCCCCGCTTCTCTGGCGTGGGCGATGACCTGCTCGCAGAGCTCGGGCGAGCAGACGCCCTTGGCGTAGTCCTCGATGCAGACGACATCGGCAGACGGCAGGGCGCGCCTGAAAGCCTCGAAGAGTTGGTGCTCGATCTGGCTCGGAATCGGGTCGCGAGACTCGAAATCGACACGGAACATCTTCTGCGGGTGGCGCTGCTGGGCGAGGCCGATGAGGTTTCGCTTGACGGTGGTCGGGCGCGACGGATCTTCGATGAGACCGTCGATCGCGATGTGCTCGTCGCTGAGCGACTTGCGGAGGAGGGCCGAGGCGGCGTCGGCGCCGGTGACGCCGATCGCGACGACCTCGCCCTGCATCGCGATCAGGTCTCGGCAGAGGTTGCCGGCACCGCCCGGGCGATGCTCGCGCCGGGTCACATGCAGGACGGGCACGGGGGCGTCTGCGCTGAGGCGCTCGGCGTCGCCGAACTCGAACTCATCGAGCATGAAATCGCCGACGACGATCGCGCGGAAGGGTTTCCAGGACGCGAGATGGGAGAGGACGGTGTCCACGGGAGATGTTAGGGCGATCGCCCGCTC
The DNA here is from genome assembly GCA_029260315.1 of Phycisphaerales bacterium. GTDB lineage: Bacteria > Planctomycetota > Phycisphaerae > Phycisphaerales > UBA1924 > S146-42. The sequence goes on from JAJDDM010000068.1 coordinate 16,730, forward strand.
GCGCTCTTACCTTTCCCCCGCGGCGACCTCGTCGTAGATCGTTCCGAGGGTTCTGGGGCCGAGCTGCTCGAAGCCGTAGTCGCCGGCGAACTTGAACGGGGTGTTGGCGAACTCGTCGCGGGGCGTGCCGGCGTCGATGGCCATCTTGGCGGCCTGGCGGGCGCGATGAAAGTACTCGATTTGCCGGAGTACGCTTGCGCGATCGGTGATCTCGCCGTGCCCGGGGACGACGACGGTGTCGTCGTCGCAGAGCTCAGCGATGTGCTTGCAGGAGTCGATCCAGCCGAGGGTGGTCGCCTGAGCGGACTTGTCGATGAACGGGTGGACGCGGTGGAAGAGCAGGTCCCCGGCGTGGATGACGTTGAGGTCGGGCAGATGGACGATGAGGTCGTTGTCGGTGTGGCCGTTGCCGACGTGGTGGAGCATGATCTGGAGGCCGTCGAGATCGTGCCTGGACATGGCGGCGTCGATGGATTTGGTCGGCAGCCAGGATCTGGCCTCGAAGTCGGCCGAAGACGCGGCGAGGGCTTGCGCTCGCTCGAGGGCCCGCTCATCTCCGCCGGCTTGCTTGACGCGCTCGGCCGCGCCGTGGACGTCGCGCAGGTAGCGTTCGTGCTGATCGCGGATGCGCTGGCGCGCGTTCCGATGCGCCAGGTGCGTGAGCCCATCGAAGGCGACGTTGCCTGAGGTGTGGTCGTTGTGGTGGTGCGTATTGATGAGCATGGCCGCGTTTGCGCCGAGGTTCTCCTCGCCCTCGGCACGCAGCGTGGGCGCGAGGCCGGCGAACTTGGCGTCGACGAAGAGGACGGCGTCGCCCTTGCGGGCGGCCAGGACGTTGCCCCCGGTGGACATGCCGCCGGTGGCGATGACGCCATCGCGGAGCTTCTTCCATTCGAACATCGGTGCGCGGGCGCGGCTGCGGAGCAGGCTCCCGGCGATGGACGGGGTGGCGGCAAGGGCGAGGCCGCTGAGCAGCACGGTGCGTCGAGGAAGAGTCATGTCGCGGTCCTTTCGGGGCTGAATCTTCCGACAAGGCTACCATGGGCGACTGAACAGAGGGCGCACCGAGCGGGGATTTCCGCCCGGCTTCTCGCCCTCATGGCATTCCAGGAACAGCGGTGCATGAAAGCCAATGAGATCAAGCCCGGCGTCGCGGTGAACATCGACGGACGCCTGATGGTGTGTACCAGGACCGAGCACGTCAAGCCGGGCAAGGGCCCGGCGTACCTCCAGGCCAAGCTGCGGGCGATCGACGGATCCGGCACGCTGGAGAAGCGATTCAACGGCTCGGACAACGTCGAGGGCGCGACGCTCGATCGGCGGGAGATGGAGTTTCTCTACGCCGACGGGCAGGGCGGCGGCACGTTCATGGACCTCGAGACGTTCGACCAGACCGAGCTCAACAGCGACACGCTGGGCGACGCGCTGCTCTATCTCGCGCCCAACGCCAACTGCATGGTGATGTTCCACGATGAGAGGCCCGTGCTGGTGGAGCTGCCGGCGTCGGTCGAGGTGACGGTGACGGACACGCCGCCGGGGATCAAGGGCGCGACGGCGACGAACCAGCTCAAGGAAGCCGAGTGCGACACGGGGCTGAAGACCAAGGTCCCGCCGTTCATCGTGACCGGCGAGAAGATCAAGGTGAGCACGGCGGACGGGTCGTACATGTCGCGCGCGAAGGACTGAATATGGCCTCCGGGGTCTCGGATCTTGGGTTTCGGGTCCGGGATGAGAGCGAGGCTCGAAGGACGCAGCTCGTTCTGATGGGACTGCGGTGCTCGGGCAAGACGACGCTTGGTCGGCTGGTCGCGGCGCAGTTGGCGGCGGCGTTCGTGGATCTCGACGAGCGGACGGCGGCTCTGCTCGGGCGCGAGTCCGTGCGCGAGGCGTGGGCGCGCGGCGGCGAGGGCGCGTTCCGGCTCGGAGAATCCAAGGCGTTGAGCCGGCAGATCGGCGGGCCGGATGTGCTGGCGCTGGGGGGTGGGACGCCGCTGGCGCCGGGGGCGTCGGATCAACTGCGCAGGGCGCAGGAGCGGGGCGATGTCGTGCTCGTGTACCTTCGCGCCACGCCGGCGACGCTGCGCGAGCGTTTGCGCGCCGCGGAGAACGATGATCGCCCGAGTCTGACCGGGGCGGGCGTGCCCGAAGAGATCGAGCAGGTGTTTGCGATACGAGATGAGCTGTACCGCGAGCTTGCCGGCGTGGTCGTCGAGGTCGACGGGCTCAGCGAGGACGAGCTGGTCGAGAAGCTGACGGGACTGATTGAACTGGCTTGATCAGGCGCAGCGGAGCTTGTTGAGCGTCGCAACGAGCACGAGGGTCGCGAGCGCCAGAGCGCCGGTCGTGGCGATGGTCGCTACGGACAGGTGTGGTGTCAGCGGCTGGTGGCGGGTCAGCGCCCCGAGCGGTGCCGCGGCGCTGGTCGCGATCAGCATGGCGAGTGCCGCGGGGACCGCCCAGCGCGGGCGGATCGGTGTGGCGTAGGAGAGCAGCAGCGCGATGAGCGACGCGACCGCCGGGAGCGGGGTGCTTCGCGGAGATTCCATCGGGGCGGCGGCGAGGAACAGGGACGCCGTGACGAGCAGGGAGGTTGCCAGCAGCCAGACCTGGCGGCGTTTGCGTTCCTTGCGCGTCAGGGCGCGCTTGCGCTTGTTGCTCGGGCGGGTCGTGATGTAGGCCCCGGCGATGGTCGCGGTCGCGCCGATGCCGGCGGCGAGGATGACTTCCATCGGTCGCTCTCCTCCGGGTGGGGTATCGGCCCGATCGAGTGCCGGCGAGGGCGCGAGTCGCGGTTTGCGTCGCTGCGGAGTGTGGATGCGCGGGTTGTGCGAGTTGCGCCCGCGGTGCCGTGGTCTGAGGAGGCTTTGCGACGAAGGCCGCGACATCGCGCAATGGCGCGCCCGCTTGATTGGGAGCCAACTCGGATCGTCCGCACGGTGCAAGTGTGAAAGTCCGCTGTGTTGTCCGCGTGGCCTTCGCTCGAAGACTCGCTCAGACCACGGCACCGTTGCGTCAGCGTTCGGCGTCGGCGGCGTGGACGGCCTGGCAGAAGGCGCGGATGCGGGCGGGGTCCTTGACGCCGCGTTCGGATTCGACGCCGCTGGAGACGTCGACGGCGTAGGGACGCACGGCCCGGATTGCCTCGCCGACGTTGTCCGGAGTGAGCCCGCCGGCGACGATGATCGGCGTTGTGATCGAGCCGGTGTGCTCGGCGAGTTGCTGCCAGTCGAACGCCTCGCCCTGCCCGCCCGGAGAACCGTCGATCAGGATGGCGTCGACCTCCTCGACGCTGTCCCAGAGCACGAGTCTCTCGGCGATGGTCTCGGGGTCGAACTGAACGCTCTTGATGACCGCGGGGCCGCAGTCGCGGACGAGGTTCGCGGGCTCGTCGCCGTGGAGCTGGCTGAGGGCGGTGGGGCAGGTCTCCTCGATCTCGATGAACTCCTCGAGCGAGTGGTTCTGGAACAGCCCCACGCTGGTGATCATGGGCGGGAGGCTCGCGACCAGCGGCCAGGCCTTGGCGGGCTGGATGAACCGGGGCGAGCTGTTGACGAAGACGAAACCGAGGGCGTCCGCGCCCGCGTCGACGGCGGCCTCGATCGCCTCGGACGTTCGCACGCCGCAGATTTTAGCTCGGGTCCGCATCGGCGGGGTCATCGTGTGGCTCCGAGGTCCTGAAGGATCTGCTCGGCGACGGCGTTCTCGTCGGGGCCGAGGCCCTCGGCCATCGCCTCGCGGATAAGACGTTCGGCCCGGATCGGATCGTTGAGGTAGCGCGCGGAGATCAGGCCCAGCATGAGCTTGGTGTGCGCGAGCTCGCGGTCGCCGGGATATCCCAGGATGAAGCGCTCGTAGGCGATGGCGGCGGTCTGATGATTGCCGGTTTGGAAGAGGTGATTGGCAAGGTCGTAGTGGCGCTGGCGGCTGAGCAGCGCGGCCTCGGCGCCGTGCTTGGAGAGCAGCGACTCGTAGGCATGTGAGGCCTTTGGCATGTCGCCATCGGCGATCGCGGCGCTGACGGCGGCCCGGGCCTCGGCGATCGCGTCGGTCTTCGCCGAGCGGACGGAGTCGCGCTCGAGCTTCCTGCGGGATTTCTCCTGCTCGCGCTGGCTCCAGTCGTGGGCGGCGCGCAGGTCGGCCCGGCGTTTGGCCTGGCGCATGGTCGTGAACAGGTCGTAGGGCTCGCGGTCGAGCACGCGCGTCCAGAGGAGGATAAACGAGACGCCCGCGCCGTAGATGTAGCCGCCGATGTGGGCGAGGTGGGCGACGCCGGTGCGCCCGGATATCGCCGGGGCGAGGAAGTCCCAGGCGATGCTGAAGGCGATGAACCACCAGGCGGGGATGACGATGATGCCGATCATGAAGAAGAAGAACAGGCACTTGATGGTGGTGCGGGGGAAGAGGATGAGGTAGGCCCCGGTAATGCCCGCGATCGCGCCCGAGGCGCCGATCGCGGGGTAATTGCTGAAGAACGCGTGCAGAGCACCCGAGGCGACGGCGGCGACGAGGTAGAACGTGATAAAGCCGATTTTGCCGAGCTTGTCCTCGATGTTGGGGCCGAAGATCCAGAGAAAGAGCATGTTGCCGAGCAGGTGGAGCAGGTCGGCGTGGAGGAAGGCGCTGGTGATCAGTGCGTGGGGCTCGAAGTCGCGTCCCCAGATCCAGCCCCATTGGAGCACCCGCTCGTGGGCCGCGGGGTCGGTCCGCTCCAACGTCGCCATGACGACGAACACGAGCACGTTGAGCCCGATCAGCCCGAGGGCGATGACCGGCGATCGGCGTCGGGGGCGATCTGTGCCCAGCGGGATCAGCACGCGGCATCGTACTCCGGCGTCCGATGGGCGAGGGTGGCGGTGGGGCGTGGAGTCCTCTCGGCGTGCGCCCCTATACTCCCAGCCCGCGACGGAGAAAACGGAAAAATTGCCTGGTTGTGCCGGGGCACGGCCGGGTTGGGTGCAGCAGGCAGAGCAAGGAAGAGGGTGCTATGAGCGACTACGCCAAGGGGCTCGAGGGGATCATCGCCGCAGAGACCGAGATGTCCTTCATCGACGGCCAGAAGGGCGTGCTGGAGTACGTCGGGATCCCGATCGGCGAGCTGGGCAAGAACAGCACGTTCGAGGAGACGGTCTTCCTGCTGTGGAACCAGCGTCTGCCCAAGGCCTCGGAGCTCGAGGCGTTCACCAAGGATCTGCGGTCTCGCTATGAGATCCCCGGGGCGCTCGCCGAGCGGATCAAGGCGCTGCCGACGACGGCCCAGCCGATGCATGTGCTACGGACGCTGATCAGCGAGCTGGCGCTGTACGACAACGACCCCAACGCCAACGACCCGGACTCGGCCCGCGACAAGTCCCTGAACGTTCTCGCCAAGGCCCCGGCCCTGGTCGCTTATTTCGACCGCCATCGGCGCGGCCTCGACTTCGTCAAACCGGACGCCTCGCTCGGCTTTGCCGAGAACTTCCTGAACATGCTCAACGGCGAGAAACCGACCGAGACCATGGCCCGCGCGTTCGACATCTGCATGATCCTGCACACCGACCACGGCCTGAACAACTCGACGTTCACCGCCCGCGTCATCATCTCGACGCTCAGTGACGTCTATTCGGCCCTGACCGGCGCCGTCGGCAGCCTGCGCGGTCCGCTGCACGGCGGGGCGAACGAGGGCGTGATGCACATGCTCAACGAGATCCCCGATCTCGACGCCGTCGAGCCGTTCATCATGGGCAAGATCGAGCGCAAGGACAAGATCATGGGCTTCGGCCACCGGGTCTACAAGGCCAAGGACCCGCGGGCGTTCGCGCTCCAGGGTCTGGCGAAGCAGCTCGCGACCGACACCGGCAACCAGGACCTCTTCAACAAGAGCATGAAGATCGAGGAGGTCATGACGCGCGAGCTCGGCGCCAAGGGCATCTACCCCAACGTCGATTTCTACAGCGCGACGACGTACCACTGCATCGGGCTCAAGCTCGATCTTTTCACGCCGATGTTCGCGATGAGCCGCCTCGGCGGATGGAGCGGGCATGTGATCGAGCAGCTTAGCAATAATCGGCTGTTCCGGCCGACGGCGAAGTATGTCGGGCCGCACGATGCGCCGTATGTGGCAATCGGGGATCGGTAGGCGGTGCCCCGGCATCGCAACTGCCCACTGTCAAGCTTTGCAGTTGTGAGGTCGCGTTTGAGTCCCGGAGGGACGCCCGATCATGGCGAGGGGCGGGTAGCCCCTCGTAGGCACTGGCAACTCGCACCAGCCGCGGAGCGGCGCTCGAGCGCCCCGCTGGGGCTAGTTTCTGACGCGTAAGGACCGAGGGGCTGGCGCCCCTCGCCAGTATCGCAACGCTGCTCCGCAGCGGAAGAGCGATCGCGACCGGCGTGCCTCGCAGATTCTCGGTTTCTCTATCGGTCGAAGCGCTTCGGTGAAACTGCCGACCTCTCGTTGAGATCCCACACGACAGCTATTCGTCGCTCGCGAGCCATCTGCTCATGTCCAGATCATCCGGATCGATCGCGTGCTCCTCGATGAGCCGGCGGGTCCGCTCGTCGAGTTCGGGGCCCCGCGTCCGAGTGGCTTCAGATGGCTGCTCTTCGGCTGGCTGTGCCTCGGCGTTCGTAGCGTGCTGGTCGGCCACATTCAACGGCTCCTGTGGACGCTGGTCTTTGTTCGCAACCTCCACCCTGGGCCCCCAGTCCTCACCCAGCCCAAACTCCGCCATCCACACCGCGACGCCCTCGGCCCCCAGCGGGATCTCGTGGACCCACTTGGGCAGCGGCTCGACGCGCTTGCGGCTCAGATCCCGCGCGATCTCGCGCAGGAAGGTCGTGCTGCGGGTCCAGCCGGCCCGCCGGCGTCTGGCCGCTCGCTGGATCCGCTTGTCGGAGCTGACCACCAGCATCCGCCCCGCGAAGCTCGTCTTTGCCAGCAAGCGCTCGATCTCGTCGTCGGCCTCCCGCCCGCCGCCGGCGTAGAGCACGCGGGTGTCGCCGATGGTCGTTGCGCTGGGCCCGGCGTGCCCTGCGCCGGGGCGGACGCCGTCGCAGACGATGGTGGTGGGAGTGCCGGCGTAGCGGGTCCGGCTGAGCAGACTGACGAGGCCCGCGACGTCGATATCGGCGAACTCCGCCGGCATGGCGTCGGTCGCGTGGAGGACGTTGTAGGCGTCGATGAGGAGCACCCCGCAGGGTACGGTTCTTGACCGGCTCCCTTTGCACGGCTTTACTTGGGGCCCCGCTCAACTCGGGCGGGGACTCGATTTGGCCCCTTCTCAGTTCCCAGCGAGGACACGCATGGCGATCAGGATCAAGTCACGCAGCGGCGAGAGCGTCGAGCAGATGATGCGCCGCTTCAAGAAGCTCTGCGAGAAAGAGGGCCTGACCAAGGACATCAAGCGCAAGGAATACTATGAGAAGCCCTCCGAGCGGAAACGCCGGGCCATGCGCAAGAGCCAGACCAGGCGGTTCAAGGAGGAGTAGGCGGCTTGCCCCTTCGGGGCCCCAGAAATGACCCAGAGCCCAGGGATCTGATTCCTGGGCTCTTTGTGTCTGGTGATGTCGCCGGAGGGTGCGGACTGGCGACAGGGGGGCGGAGAGGCCCATTCCTGTAGGACCGGATAGATTCCGGTCGATTGGCACGTCAGATCAAGTGGGGGCTATGCTTTGCCCCTTCTGAACGCGGGGGCGACCGGAGCCCGAACAACTCATTGCAGCACTGGCCGGAAGACCGGC
>JAJDDM010000069.1 GCA_029260315.1 Phycisphaerales bacterium
GATCACGATGACGCGGTAGTGTCGCACGGGAAGATGGTAAGCAAACAAAGGGAGGGCCACGCGGCGAGTTCGGCCAGGACATCGGCTCGGAGAGCCGATCTACCCTTGGGCAAGTTCCTCGGCAGGCGAGGATGCGCATCGGCTCGGAGAGCCGATCTACCCTTGGGCATGACCACGGTCCGCCTCGCCCGCGAGGGTGACATCCCGGCGATCAACGCGCTCTCGAACTGGGCGATCCGCGAGACGGTCGCGCATTTCTCTGTTGATCCGGAGCCCGATGAGGCAATGCTCGAAGACTGGCGTCGGTCGCGGGCGATGTATCCGTGGCTGGTCGCCGAGAATGGTAGTTTCCTGGGCTACGCGCGATCGAGCCCCTGGAAGGGGCGCTGCGCGTACGACTGGTCGGTGGAGGTGACGGTGTATGTCCATCCGGACCATCACCGCAAGGGGCTGGGGCGGCTGCTGTATGAGCGGCTGTTCGCGATCCTGCGGGCCCAGGGGTATCGCACGCTCTTGGGGGGGATCACGCTGCCGAACCCGGCGTCGGTGGCGCTGCACGAGGCGATGGGGATGCGTCAGGTCGCGGAGATGCCGAGCGTCGGGTTCAAGTTCGGGGCGTGGCACAGCGTGGGGTATTGGGGTGTGGAGCTTTGGCGCGGCGACGATGCGCCGGGGGAGATTGTGCCGGTGGCGTCGGCTGTTCGTGAGAATCGATCCGGCGCATGACTGGTGAGCCCGAAGCGCGAGCGAGGTTGTGTGCGACCAGACCTCGCTCGCGATTCCGGCTCTTGATCGGTCGCAACGGTTCCTTGGTCGCCGATCGGCACCAACCGCTCAGAGCAGCGGTTGGTGGCACAGGTTAACTGCCGTACACGGGACGCAGCTTACCCTCCAGGTGTCGCATCAGCGGATCGGCACTCAGCGGCTTGCCGGTGATCTGTTCGCAGAGTTCGTTTGAGCGGAACTGGCGGCCGTGGGCGTGGATGTTGCGGCGGGTCCATGCGAGGACGGGGGAGAAGTCGCCCTCGCCCATGGCGTCGTCGAGCTTGGGCGTGGCCTCGCGGATAGCCTCGAACTGCTGGGCGGCGTGGAGGTTGCCGAGGGTGTAGGTGGGGAAATAGCCGAGCAGGCCGAAGGACCAGTGAACGTCCTGGAGGCAGCCCTTGGCGTCGTTCGGCACATCGAGGGCGAGGTAGGCCTTCATCTTCTCGTTCCAGACGGCGGGGATGTCCTTGGCCGCAAGATCGCCTTTGAAGACCGCTCGCTCGATCTCGAAGCGGAGCATGACGTGCATGTTATACGTCGCCTCGTCGGCCTCGACGCGGATGAAGCTGGGCTTGGCGGTGTTGGTGGCGCGGTAGAGGTCTTCGGGCGAGTAGCTCGACAGCGCGCCATCGAAGAGCTGGTTGGCGTGGGGCAGGAGCCAGTGCCAGAAGGCCTGTGAGCGGCCGACGAAGTTTTCCCACATGCGCGATTGGCTCTCGTGCATGCCGAGGCCGATGGCCTGGGCGAGGGGTTCGCCGTCGTGTGTGGCCTTGGGCAGGCCCTGCTCGTAGAGGCCGTGCCCGCCCTCGTGCATGGTGCCGTAGAGGGCGTCGGTGAATCGCTCGTCGCGGTAGCGGGTGGTGAGGCGGGTGTCGCCGGGGGCGAGGCCCTCGCAGAACGGGTGCGTCGTCGTATCGAGACGGGCGGCGTTGAGGTCGATGCCCATGGCCTTCAAGACAAGCAGGCCGAGCTTGTGCTGTTTGTCGGCGTCGATCTTGATGTTGAGCGGCGTGTCGTCGGGGGGCGTGCCGCGATGGAGATCCTCGAGCAGGTCGGTGAGGCGCTTGCGGAGGGGGTCGAAGACGGCCTGGATGTCGGCGGCGCGTGCGCCGGGCTCGTAATCTTCGAGCAGGGCGTCGTAGAGCTCGGTGGGCTCGCCGGCGGGACCGGGGTCGGGGATGCCGTAGCACTCGGCCTTGCGCCGCGTGAGCTCGATCATCTTCTCGAGGCTGGGACGAAACATCTCGAAGTCGGCGGCCTCGCGGGCCTTCTTCCAGATCTGCTGGCTCGCGCTCTGCTGGCGGGCGATCTCGGCGACGAGGTCGGCGGGCAGGCGGATCTTACGATCGAAGTCGTGGCGAAACTCGCGGACCGAGGCGCTCAGGCGCGAATCGCTCTTGACTGCGCCGTCGGCCTCTGCGGCGGCGAGCAGGTCGGCGAGTTTGTTCGAGGTCTCGCGGTTGTGGATGAGCTCGGCCATGGCGGCCATCTGGTCGGCGCGTGCGCTCGCGGCGCCCTCGGGCATGTAGGTCTCCTGGTCCCACGCGGCGAGGCGGGCGATGGACTCGAAGTTCTCGGTCTTGCGGGCGTGGGCGGCGAGTTTCTTGTATGCGTCGGACATTCGGGGCTCCAGAATACCACAGTGTTCGAGATTGTTGCTCAACTCGGTCCCTCGGGGGCGATGATCCAGTGGCGATGACCCAGTGGCGAGGTCTGTGGGCGTTGCCCCGGATGATGGGATCGAGCCCGAGCCGCGGGATCGCTCGCGCGGCGATCCTCGCCGCGTTGGGGCGCGCCCTGATCAGCTTCTTGACGTTCTGCACCGTCGCGACCAGGTAGCAACCGATCTGCTCCCACAGCCGCCTCGCAACCCGCCCCTCCCCGGAGGCGCCGGCCTTGAGCAGCGTCGAGTCCGCATGCACCGCAGAGCCGCCCACGAGCCCGGCCCGCTCGCACCGCTCGAGCACCACAACGAACAGCCTCTCGAACAGCTCCACACCCCGGCGGGCTCGCGCCCTGCTCAGCACGCTGTGATTGGGGATCTCACTGTCCAGATCGAGCCCGCAGAACCAGAGCCAGCCCAGCCGCATCGGCGGATGACGCACCAGCTCCCGCTCGGAGCGGATGTTCTCGAAGTAGGCCAGGAACATGAGCCTGAGCGGCAGCGTGGGATCCACCGACTCGTTGCCGTTGTGGCCATAGAGGCGCTCGACCTCCCGCCGAACGAGCGAGAAGTCCACCGCCGCGTCCACCAGGCGCAGCACATGCCCCGCCGGCGCCCGATCCTCCAGCGAGAACCCGGCGTCAAACAGCTTCGACTCACGCTTGACAGCCCGCCCCATCATCGACGCACCCCCGTCACATGTCCCGCAACCGATACCCTATCGTCATCGACGCGGTGACGCGATTTGGGCAACAATCCCGCCCTCTGCGCCCTGTCGTGGTGATCCCCCCCTCCGTGGCCCTCCCGTGGCCCTCCGTGTT
>JAJDDM010000070.1 GCA_029260315.1 Phycisphaerales bacterium
CGTCTCAGCCTGTCGCAACGCGAACGCGATCTGCTCTTCGGTAAATCGAGTCTTCTTCATCCTGATAGCCTCCCTAACAGAGGCCAGAATCTACACGATCGACTCTCACAATGCGCGGATCAGGATTCGGGGTTATGCGCACACGTCGGCATCGATCGCGAGGAGCCCGCCTCCGGTGGGAGCGAGCCCGCCGGTGATCGCGAGATCCTCGATCAGAACCTCCCCACCCCGCGGATTCTCGATGAGAAGCACGCGCCCGCTGCTCGTGCCGTCGAGGACCGTTGCGGCCGGGCCGGCTCCCCGAAGCCGCAGAGCCTTGCCGAGCAGGTCGATGTTCTCGTGATAGGTCCCGCCGGCGATGCGGATCTCATCCCCATCTGCCGCGGCGTTAACCGCCGCCTGGATCGTCGGGAACTCCGCCGGTACTTCGAGGACATCCGCCACGGCAGATGGCGCACAGACGCCAGCGAGGAGCAGGACGAGAGGGAGAGCTACGAGACGCATGGGGGTGTCCTCCACCCCCCCGGGCAACATGCGTCTAAAACATACTCGCTCCTCGTCGATTTCGGGCAAGAGATGCGAGTTTTCTTCGAAGAACTTCGCGCTGGTAGACTTCGCGATGGTGGAGCCAAGCCTTGCGATCGAGTGGAGCCGGGGGGAGTCGAACCCCCGTGTCGGACAGTCAGCAAGACGCCTCTACATGTGTAGTCACTGGTTTGATCTCGGCGTCGGGGCGGTCAGCGACAACCTCCCCTTCGGCCCAGCTTCCGGAGTTTTCTCATCCGCGCGCCCGGAGGCGCCACGCGCGGACCAGCCCGATGTCATCGAGCACCGTCCCATCGGGCGTCGGACGGTGCTCGTGACGGCCTATCAGGCCGCCAGAGCGTACTGCGTGTTGGCAGTTATAAGTGTTGCGTGCTTTTTACGAGGCCGGCACGCCCCTCGACACGCCACGCCAAGCCTTCCCTGCCCGGTCGAAACCGATTCGGCCCCGGTTGTCAAAGAGCAGATCCTCCGGCGCATCGCCCCATGACGACCCGCCGGCGACCATCACAATCATAGAACGCTCGCCGTCCGAAATCTGTTCGCGCAGCCGCCGCGCGCCCTCGAATTCTGAGACGAACCGACGCGTGATACCCTGAGCCATGCCCGATATCCGCGTCGCCGTCATCATCCCCGCCGCCGGAGCCTCCACCCGCTTCGCCGAGCCCGGCGTCGAGCGCAGCAAGCTCGACGAAGACCTCGGCGGACGCCCTCTCGTCCAGCGCACCGTCGAGCTGTTCACCAAGAACCCCGCCATCAACGAGGCCGTGGAGACCATCATCGTCGCCGGGCCCCACGACGAGCAGACCTTCGCCGATTTCAAGCTCCGCCACACCGACCGCATGGCCCTGCTCGGCGCGTCGATCTGCCGCGGCGGCGAGACCCACCGCTGGCAGACCGTCCGCGCCGCCCTCGAGCACGTCCCCGAATCAGCCACCCACGTCGCCATCCACGACGCCGCCCGCCCCTGCACGCCCGAGCACCTGATCGAGCGTCTCTTCCGCCTCGCCGCGACCTGCCAAGCGATCGTGCCGGGCCTCGCCGTCAGCGACACGATCAAGCGCGCCGGCGAGCCCCGCGAGCTGGAGGGCACCGCCGACCACGTCGCCGCCATCCTCGGCGCAGAAAGCGCCGACGAAGTCCGCGACGTCATCGAGACGCTGGATCGTCGGGGCCTGTTCGCGACCCAGACGCCGCAGATCTTCGAGGTGGGCCTGCTCCGCCGGGCGTACGAGGGCGTCGAGAACATCAACGCGAGCGAGATCACCGACGACGCCGCGCTCGTCGAACGACTCGGTGAGAGCGTCATGCTGATCGACGGTGACGCCGCGAACATAAAGATAACAAGAGCGGCCGACATCGCCATCGCAAGGGCGTTGCTCGGCCTGAGGCCGCCCAGCGACCGCGCGACACACAAGAGATTCTGACCCCGGTCGCCGTCCAGCGTCGCCCGAGCGAACCGCCATCTCGTGCGGCACGAATCATGTACCGCACCGGTCTTGTTAGAATCCCCTGCCCTGAGAATCGCCGCGCGATCTCTGCAATGAATCAACGCAGGGCCCGCTCCTCACTCTGCCCACCCAACCTCCGCAACCACCGGCCGATGGTCGCTCCCCACCGCCTTCCCGTTCCACGCCCGCTCGCTGCTCAGCTCCTCGCTCACATACACATGGTCGATCCGAAACCCCGGCACAAGCCGGCGCACACCCCGGAACGCGTACGTCACCCCACGCCCGGATCCTCCCAAGTCAAAGGCATCGCGGAATCCCAGGCTCGCAAGCACCGCCGCCTGCGGGCTCGTCCTGCCCCAGTTGCAGTCCCCCACCACGATCTTCGCCCCGGGCGTCGCGTCGATCTCCTCGAGCAGGTCCGCGAACTGATGCCGCCCGATCCGCACAAGCCTCGGCATCAGCGGGTGCGGCGGGTGGATCGCCCACACCGTCGCCCGCCCATCACCCACCTCGATCTCGAAGCGCAACGCCTGCCGCCGATGGCCCGCAAAGACCTCCTCGGCCCCGACCAACTCCCGCTTGCTGAACACGCTCATCCCGAACCAAGGCTGCCACGCCACGCGATACACAAACGGATACGCCTCGCCCAGCTCTCCCGCAAGAGCCTCGTGCCGCCACCGCGTCACCTCCTGCACGACCAGCAGGTCCGGATTGTGCTCGCCGATCTGCCCGAGGATCCGGTCGGTGCGCGCGTTGCTCGCCAGCACATTGAAACTCATCACCCGCAGCGGCTCGCCCTCGACCGCCCCACGCTCATCACCCAGATACAACGCGCCCGTCGGCATCAAGCTCAAGACCAGCGCCGGCACACCCCCCAGCACCAGCTTCCACGCCCGAGCCGCGGCGAACACGACCATCGCCACCGCAACCGCGACGCCGATCTGGAACATGCACGTCCGGACCATGAACAGAATCCACGCAAAGGCGACGCCCCCGAGCGACTCCTCGCGGAAATCTCCCCGCCAATACCAGGCAACGATCAGCACGCACGCGAGCGCCAGCTCCGCCCCCAGCACAACCCATTGAGACCATCGCCGGCCCGTGCGCGGTCCATCTTCTGAGCTGGCCTCCATGGCGGACATACGCCGCCATCATCGCCGGGTTCACCCGAGCCCTCGATCCAATCTCGATCGAAAAGTGCGACTCCGACTCGCCCGCACACGCCCGCTCGGCCACGACTCCCCGCAACGCGACCCGCCCACGCCCGATACAAACCCCGTCGGCGTGGCGGCAGGGTTCGAAATCCAACCGGGAGTCATCCGAACGAGCACGGGAAAGGCCACAGCCCCATGAAGTCGTCCATTGCCACGCTCTCGCTCCTCGCCGCCCTCGCCGCCTGCTCGGAGTCCGAGCCGAAGAACCCGCCCCAAGACGGAGACAGTTCTACGCCGGGCAAGGCCCCGCACAACGGACCGAACAACGCGCCAAACAATGAGCAAGAGCCGGATCAACCCGCTGTCCAACAGCCTGCAACCGACCCCACACGCGCAGATCAAGGCCGCATCCTCTTCGCCGTCTCCCCCGGCAACTGCGCCAAGTGCCATACTCCCGACGCCACCGGCAGCGATCGCGCCCCCAACCTCACCACCGGCAACTTCAGTCACTCCGACGGCTCGATCCAGGGTATCCAGCAGGTCATCATCGCCGGCGTCTCCAAGGACGAGCTCAGCTCGCAGGAGTACCCGTTCGCGATGAACCCCCGCGGCAACTCCAACCTCACAGACCAGCAATGCCTCGACCTGGCACACTACGTCAAGAGCCTGAGCCAATAGAGCCTATCCCGAAACCGCCACTTCACTACAGATGGCGCAGCGTAAAGACCCTTGGATCTCAGGCTCTGTGCCCTCTTGTGGTGAAGTGTTTTCGGATAGGTTCCTGCCTCAGCGACCAGCGCCCGCATCTCCCTGCGCCGGCACCTCGAACTCCAGCTTCGACCAAGCCATCCCGTCCGGCTCCTTCCCCGCCACGATCGACCCCACCACTTCCAGCGACCCCAGGTCGATCACCGCGACCACGTCCGCCTGCGTGTTCGCGATATACGCGTGCTTCCCGTCCGGCGGGATCAGGATCCCGATCGGCACCGAGCTGTCGCCGAACCGATCGCCGAATAGCCGCCCCTCCGGATCCATCGCCTCCAGGTCCATCTTGATCCGCTTGATCTGCTTCTTGCTCTGCGCATCGAACACCGCGACCTCGCCCGATCGCGCGCACGACACCAGCGCCTTCGACCCATCCGGCGTGAACTGCACCCGGATCGGAAACGACCCGCACGCCAGCGTGTCGCTCACCGTGAACGTCCGCGTCTCGATCACGCTCACCGTGTCCGCCGCCCGATTGGTCACCCACACCTCGCCCGCGTCCGGATGCACCGCGACCCCCTCGGCCCCGCCTCCAGTAGTCACCTGCGTCACATATTCCTTCTTCTCCAGGTTGATCACCGTGCATGTGCCCGACCCGATATTCGCCACGAACGCCCACCCCGCGTCCGGCGTCGTCGCCACCATGTGGCTCCCCCCGGCCCGCGTGTTGTACGACGCGATGACCTCTCGCCCCGCGACATCAATCACCAGCAATCGCCGAGACCCCTCGGTCGTCACCACCACCCGCTCCCCGTCCGGCGTGTACACGATCCCGTGCGGCCGCGCGTTGTCACCCAGCCGAATCACCCCCGTCCGCTCGCGCGTCTCGAGGTCGATGATGCTCAGCGTGTTGCCTGCCGTTTGCTGCCCGTAATCCGCGACGACCGCCGTCTTTCCATCCGGGCTCACCGCCACCTCGTGCGGCCCCGCCCCCGTCTCCACCCGCGCCAACTCCTCGCCGCTGTCGCGATCCACGATCGACGCGCTCGCCTCCGCCTTGTTCAAGATGACAAGCGTGCCCTGCCCCCACACCGTCGCGGCCGCCGCCCCCACTGCCGCCACAACACCCATCACCCGCGTCCACATCATCGAGCCCTCCTGCATCCCCCACCCTACACACACCCCAACCCCCCGGTTGCGAGCCGCCGCCCACCCCAAACCCCACACCTCAAGCACGCTCCCCCTCTCCGTCTCTCCCTCACCCTACACAGACAAGGCCCGCGTCGCCGCGGGCCTTATCCGAATCGTGAGCGTGCGTGAGACGCACGATTGAGAGGGCGCTCAGCGACGCCTGCGAACCCCGACGAGTCCCGCCCCCACGAGCACCGCCAGCGTCCCCGGCGTCGGAATCGGATCGAACTCCACGTCGTACACATACTCGGTCATCACGAAGTTGTACCCAGACGGCCCCGCGGTGTCGCTGATCAGGTTGTCCCCCCGATCGAACCCGCCCGCCAGCGTCCACTGACTGATCCCGTTATCAAAGAGGGCCCCGATCGGCTCGATATCCGCGAACGTCTGGCCACTGTTAAAGCTCCCGAAGAACGTCGCGCTCACCAGATCGATATCGATGACCCGTTCCGTCCACTCCACCAGATCGCTCACACCGAAGTTCCACCGCAGGAACTGCACCGGGCGACCGTTGATCTCCGTCCCGAACGGCAACAGCGCGCTCCCGTCGGCCGTCTGCCATACCGCCCGCACCCGCCGACGCGTGTCGCCCAGGCTCGACTCGGCCCACGACCCCAGGATGTCCACGCCATCGGGGTTCGAGCCCAAACTCGTCAGGCCGGCGCCAATCGTCACCGGCACGTCGCCCTCGCTGTTGTAAAAGCCCAGATCCCCCACGTTCTGATTCGTCGCCCGAAACGACATCGTCGCCGTCTCGCTCGGCCCGATCGACGGCGTCTCCGGACCCGCCGGCCCGACAAACGACTCGCTCCCGTCATGCGCCACCGGCCCCGCCATCGCCGATGCGCCGATCAAGGCGCTCAACATCCCAACGCCACGCTGTTTCCAAACCATCACGAACTCCCTCTCGGGCCGCAGCCCCTCCCGGGCAAAGCAACCCCTGCGGGCGCAACCACGTCTCCACGCCACGGCACAACCGCCCCGGCGAGCGAGCCGCTCGCTCACACCCCTCGACGAACACAACTACCACCAACCTACCCCACGACCCCGGATTCGCCAGCAAACCCCGCAGAAAACTCACAACCCGCTCAGCTTTCCACGCCGAACGCCCGAGATCGCACCACCACCGCGCGATTCACAACGCTGATCCCACATTTCGCTTGCACACCGCCAAACGAGGTGCCGTGGGCGTAGCCGGCCGGGCGGCG
>JAJDDM010000008.1 GCA_029260315.1 Phycisphaerales bacterium
TCGGTCGGTCGATGATTGCGATGCAACTCCCGGCACGGAAGCAGACGTGCCGCTCTCCGATACAGTCGTTGGTGCACCGCCTCCCGAGAAGAAGAGAGCTTTCACGACGATGAGCAATGCACACGCACCCGTGACGTAGTAAAGAGCCTTTCGTCCTTGCCAGTTGGTCAATCCCTTTTTGGGTGCGTCTTCGCTCATGAATGCTTAGTCCTCGGGAACACGGAATCCGTGGTCTACGTTTTGGGGTTCGTGCTCGTCGCTCTCGTCTTCCGGGTCTTCAAGTTTGAGGCCAAGCCTCTCAAGGTCCGCGTCCGTCCACTCACGCCCCTGCTGCTGAGTCGGGTCTTTCCGTTTGATGAAGTCTGGGTAGTCGCTCGAAGTCGGGCATGTCAACGCCATGATCGACGGCCAAGCCAACTGCGTCGCCCACCACCCCGGCATCTCTGGAGCGATGTAGAATCCTGACATCCCGTTGGTGGGGTTTGTCGCCGGTAAGGTCTGGAACTCAGAGGCCATCACCGCTTCTCTTGCCTGGATCGACTCGTTGAACGAGTGGCTCACGCCGTCGCGTCCTTGCGTTGTACCGTGCGTTGGACTCCACGCCTCGAATCGCCCGAACGCGTGGGACAACCACTCTGCGGTCGTGTGACTTCGGACCTGGAGAGCCGCTAGGTGCCCGCACTGACCAAGCAATCCGTTCGCCTCGTCTTCCCCGTAGAGCGAATGGAAGAGTTCGATTGCCTGGATACCCAGTGCGACGTGAACGTTCTTGGATCGGCCCATCGTCAAGAGCGAATCAAGATTCGGAAGCTTGCCAGCCTTGTATGCCTCATCCAAGAAGAACCACGTGTGCATCGCGGGATACTCGGGCTGTTCAATCAAGTGTTCCGCGACCTGCTGGAACACCACTCGGTAGATCGCGTGCAATGCCTCGTTGATGGTCTCGGTGCTGCCGGTTTGCATGACAAGGATGGACGGCTCGGGGTCTTTCATCCAGCCGCTGATGCTCAACTCCCGGCCAGCGTGCTCCCAGAGTGCCGACACGATCCGGTACGGTTCGAGCTCGGTTCCTAGCGTGGCATACACACTGTCCTCTCGCCTGTCTCCAGACAGTGAGCCACCGTCCTTGAGCAGCTCTGTGAAGACGTAGCGGATTCGCTTCCGCGACTCGGCATTCGACTCAGCGATTCCCCGAATGACTTCGGGGTGGGATAGGGCCTCGATCGCGTCATAAAGCGTCCAGTGCTTCGCGTCCTGATTGAACGCAATCAACACCGCATTGAGAAGCAGACGGACCGCCTTCTGGAAGTACTGCTCGCCTTCTTCTGAATCTGGGAACATCGTCTTTGCGGCGTGGCTGCAAAGTGCGGGCTCATTGATATCACTTGCGATATCCCATCGCGTTGAACGTTCGTCGAAGGGATTGAGAACATGGATTCGCTCGGCGGGGACTCCCATGCCGCCGAGGATGCTGAGCATGTCGCCCTTGGGGTCGTAAATCACAGCACGATGAGCGAGCCTGCCGTTCGCATCAAGCAACGCCGACTTCATCAGCATCCGAAGCGTGAGAGTCTTGCCGCTGCCCGTCATTCCAACAACCGCATAATGAGCCGCCGCACTATGTGCGACGGACGCGGGAAAGGAGACACCACCCCATTCAATAGCCCGCTCGGCATGGGGCTGTTGTGCCAAGTCCGACGATGAGCGTCTCGATGCATGTGCCATTTGGCGTAGAACGTCAAGCTGCCTGGGACCGCGAACGTGCTTGTCAGGGTCGTCTGGTCGCTCTCGAAAGAAGTAGAACAGCACGAGCGTGCCTATCCACGCAAACATCGTCATCGTCGGTGTGTTCGGAAAGAGGAACGACGCGAAGAACACCATCACGACCAGGCCGGATGCACACGCAATGATGACATACAGGAGCTTTGGAAAGAGGCCGTCACGCTCGTCGAAGTCGTTGTCGAAGAACGGGCCACCAACCGCGATGATTCGCCAGCACACCACACCGATTACCGCTGCGTAGATGTACGCGAGGTCTGGGCTGCCACCTGCGAAAGCCAGTGCCAGACGAGTGATGATGTAGAACACAACGGCAATCACAAAGGTGATTACGGCGGGAACCGCGTAGACACGGATCGACTCGTCAAAGGTCCAGCGTTGTGTCATCGAATCTGGTACTCCACTCCAAGCCGCTCCAACTGCTTGAGTTGTTGGTGCTCAACGTCGTGAGCAAGCAGCTTCATGCGGGACCGACTCATCTGTCGCCCAAGCTCGGCGAGATCCTCGCCTGCTTCGACTTCGCTGACGTAGACCATCGTATCCTCAATTCCCCTCGACATCTGCACGTACGCAAGCTCGCGGTCGTTCATCCAACCGCCCGCGAGGACATATGTCGCAAGAGCACTCGCACCCTGTCCCTTGTGAGTGGTAACGGCGTACCCGAGCTGAAGGTGGTCGTAGTCTCCAATCGCGACCGTGACTTGTCGCCCGCCAGTGCGTCCGTCGTCAACAAGCAGAGTGAGCGAGCCTCGCTCCCGCAGGTGCTTCCGGGGATGGACCTTTATGACTGTTGCCAGGTCGCCATTGGATATGTCGTAAACCGCTGAGTTCTTGGTGATAAGCACGCGGTCGCCTTCGTGGAATCGAGACTCACCAACGGAGAGACTCCGCTTCCCGAGTTCGCCCTCCTTGAGTCGATGTGCTTGGGCGAGCGTGTTGAGTTGCTCGGTGTCGTCCCGCGTACCGGTAAGGATGAGCGTGTCGTTGATGCCGTGATGCCGAGAGCCCGCCCAGTCCTGGATGAGCTGTTCGATGGCCAATGGTCGAGTCGGAGAGACTTTGAGCTTTCCTTCTACCGCGAAGTCACTCAAGGCACTTCGCACGTCACCCTCAGCGAACTTTCTGACCGCCTCGTTCATCCACACGAGTGCTTGGCGACGGATGTCCTTGAGTTGGAAGCCTCCGAGCCGTGCGAACAACGTGTGAAACGGCGACCCGGCTTCAATTGACTGGAGCTGAGCGGAATCACCCACAAGCACGAGCTTCGCCCCGGCACGTTCGATATGCCGAACAAGCCTGGCGAGGGCACGGGTTCCCACCATTGAGGCCTCATCGACCACTACCACCGTCTTTGGAGTAAGCGTCATGCCGCGTCGAATCGGCTTGAGCTGTTTGTCGAAGAGGGGCTTGTTGCGAATAGCACGACGTGTGGGATGAAAGAGGTTGTCGAGCGACACGTGCCGCTTGAGCCCATCCATCGACAGGTTGTGCTTGATCTGATTGAGCAACGTGTTGTCGAGTAGCCAGAGTGTCTTGGCGAGTGTCCGGCTCTTGATCCCGCTCCCAGTCTCTAGCTCGCGAGCAGCCTTGCCCGCAATCGCACAGCCGATGACCGTGTGGCCACTCTTTTCCCAAACCTTCCGTGCCGCCTCAAGAGAACGCGTCTTTCCTGAGCCCGCGTAGCCAGAAACACACTGCACCGCACCAGTCCTGCCAGTGACATGACGCACCGCCTCCGCTTGCTCGTCTGAGAGCGACGAGCAGGCCCTCGACCGGAGAACCCTCTCAACCGATTGCGAGTCGATCACGTGGCGGGAATCGGACCTCGACTGCTCCGCGAGTTCCAGCAACTCCGACTCGACTGAGTAGAGCTCGGCAGTGGTGTACTGGGCATAGCCCTCGTCCTCCCCGAGCGACACGATGTCTGACGAATCGACTGCTTGAGACACAGCGGCACGTATCTCGTTTGCCGAAACGCCGCCATCCTGCAAGGACTCAGCTACCTGGCGGACTATGTCTCGCTCGGTGAAGTGACTGAGTTGGTCTGCAATCCGCTCTGCACGCTTCATGCCTTCCTTCAAGGAACGCGGCGTGCCTCCAAGACGAGGCGAAAGCACCTCGTGCATGTCAAACTTGTGGTCGGCACCCTCACCGCTCCATTTCTCTAACAGTTCGCCTCGGGCCACGTGTCGTTTCACTTCGCGACTGGTCAGGGCAAACGCCTCGGAAGCTACCGCTCCCGATACGCCGTGCTCTTCAAGCAGCGATTCGATCTCCGCTCGCCGCTTCGAGAAATGTTCGCAGAGTGAGTCGGACACGCCGTTGACTTCGAACCAGGAATTCTCACGACGGAGGGAGAGCCCAATCGCTCGGAGCTGACTCGCAAGCTCGGCCCGGTACAGAGCTCCGGCTGCCATCTTGTGGCGATAGAGATCGCGGCTGTCGAGTGAGCCCCAAGTCTTGTCTTTTCGATAGGCCGTGTTCAGGATCAGTGTGTGGGTGTGCAGGTGAGGGTCCTGAGCCCTGCTGGTCCCGTGCTCGAACGCAGCGACGACGACCTTGGCACGTTCCTTCTGAAGACCACCGTGCCCGCGTCGACTGAATGCCGCCGAGTCTTCGAGGTATTCCACGGCGGCCTGAACCGCCTTGAAGTGGCTCCTCTGGATATCCGTCCGCAGCTCAGATGACGCCTGACTCCAGAGAACCGAGACGCTCTTGGGTGCCGAGAACGTGTGGTCCCAGCCCGGCCTTCGATGCTTGCGTCCGGCGATCTGCCCCAGGGCCTCGCCGGTCGGCGAGAAGCCCTGGAAAAGTGAGCGGAGCTCGTCCTTTTGAACGACTCCTTTGAGACCCAGAACTGCCGCTCCCTTGCCGAGCCATACACCCTCGGGCTCTCCGCCTTCCAGGTAGTAGTCCTCCCGAGCGAGGTCGAGGTAGTACTGTTCCTGGCCGGATGACATTCTGGAGATTGAGAGCATGTGACCCGGCCTTTCTAGCGGAGCTTGCTGTCCACCCAAGCCTTGATCTCTTCAGCAGGAACCTGAGCACCGCTTGGGTCACGTACCGTGTTGAGCAGCACGGCCTCAAACCCAGTCGCCACGCCCCGACGGAGTGCCTGCACCTCGTCGTACAGCTCGTCGAGCTTGTTCTTGACCTCGATCAACTCACGGTCGCCGTCGAGGGTCTCCATGACCATCCGGCACACCAGCCGACTTACCGAAACTCCCTCCTCGGCTGCAAGCTCGGTGAGGCGGTTCTTGTACTCGCTGCCGATGCGAAAGCTGAGCGGGTCTGGGGATTTGGATTGTCTCGGAGCTGCCATCTTCGACCTCCGCACCGTATACGGGTAAACGGGCCTGACAGTTGCTCAAGAGCCCTTTTTAGGCTCATCGTATACGGATTGTGTACAGCGTCAACACGAGTGTATTCAGGCGCTTACGTGGCAGCAAAATACTTGGCAGTAAACACACTGTGGTGCATCGGGTGTGTCTCTTTGTCAATACTTTTTTTGTACTCGTTGTTCTTCCTTCGCACAGCCACTTCATGAGGGGTAATTGCCGGGAGTCATGGGCCACAGGTTCATTCTCCTTCCGTACCCGTTCAGCGATTTCTGACTCTGAGGCAGAGGGCTCTCATATGCCGCAGACCAGCGCTTCACTGCTTCTCGAACACCAGGCAAGTCTCGTGCATGATGCGAGGGTCGGGCAGGCTGGAATATCCGACCCTGTCTGAGCCGCAGGCGTGCTGAGCCTTGATGATGACCGAGGCGAGGCGACCGAGCCCGGGCGGTCCACCGGCCCAAATCTCCCAAGCTGGATTGAAGTAGTTCCCTCTTCTCCTGATGTCACCAAGCAGGACCGCGAGGTGTCCGCCAGGGCGGACTGCCTTGGCGGCCTGTGCGAGTGACTCAAACAGCCTGCTGAGATACTGCACGTACGACACCCTGGCACTGAGGTCTCGGGGGTCATCCGAGTAGGTGATGATGTCCCAGTAAGGCGGATGTAGCCAGACCAGGTCGTACTCTCCTGGCGGGCTCTCGGCGGTTGCGTTGAATCCGGACGAGAGGTCGCCGCCCCAGTACTCGATGCAGCCTCTGTATTGAGCGTTGAGCCAGTTCACCCCGTCCTTGGTCGTCCCGGAGCCCATCATCGGGTCTGCGACGCTCAGTGCTTTGTAGTGCCAGACCAGGCTCAAGAACAAACGGCCATCGCAGTTTCCCCGGAAACGACCGTCTCCGAACAGCGGACATCGTTCGGGGTAGGACACGAACGAGGTCAGCGGCTGCTCCAGTTCTGTCCGGACAACTCGATTCCAGTCTTTCGCTTCCGCCTGATACTGATTAGCCTCCCTCAGCTCCCCGTTCGTGTACTCCGCCAACTCAGTCTCTCTCATTCTTCCCCCCTCCTCTACAAGAGGCCGTAGAGCTCAGGAGCGATACGGCCTTGCACTTCTGTCCCCGGCGATTGAAGCCGCCGCTCTTCCCACGCCAGCACATCGGCGAAGCGAGCGAAGCGGCTTCGCCCTCGCTGCTCAAACGGCAACTCGCCCGACAACATCGCTTCGACCACCGTCTCTCGTCGCATCCGCTGCATTTTGCGAATCTGGTCAACACTGAGCCAGCGAGAAAATGGCCTGCTGGCTGCGGCGTGTTCTCCAGGAGCACCGAGCGTTGTATCGAGCACGTTCTCCGGTTCGCGAGAAGGCTCACGGTCAACGGCTCTCATCTGGCTGCGTACGTTGGCTTGACGGCTTCATGATGAGCCGTCTCTTGCTCCTGTACTTGCTGCGAAGCGGTTTCGGGACTCTTGGGCCTCACGTCGTACTGGTCGCGAATCCAACTGCACGCCTCGTCCATGCACTGGGCGACTGCTTGTGCGTCTCTCTCGCGGAACGATGAGCTGTAGCAGAACTTCTCGGAGTCCGGCTGCTTGAAGCACCGGCTGATTGTGAACTCCCAATACAACCCGCGATTCCCTTTTCTGCTCCATATCGAAGCTGCCACAGCTCCGCTTCTGATTACTTTTTCTGGTTTCTTCTTCTCTTCCATGTTTGCCTCCAGGCTTTGTTTCACACTTGGGCATCACGATGCATCAGGTGTGCCCCCATGCATTTCGTCTTGACGACAATGCCCATGCCGGTAGTCACGCGGAAGGTTCCCTTCCGAGAGCTCGCACCGGTGGGCTCTCTACCGCCACTCCGAGGGCTCTCGTGTTCACTTGAGTTGGGAGCGGAAGAACTGGAGCATCTCGCTCTCTGAGTTCAGTGGAGGGAGGCTGCCGATATCAAGGCGTTCCAAGAAGACTTGGATAGCAACGCGATAAACAGAGTTTGGAGTCACGCGTGTCGAACGGATAGTGCGGTTGTTGCTGATGGCTCTGGCGGCTGCCTCACCTTGCATTCTCAACTGAGCGGTCATTGGAAGCGACACGGTTTCCGTAAACTGCGGCGGCTCTGCTCTGGCTTGAATTTGCGAGGGTTCGGCAACGCGGCGTGGGACCATGCCGTCCGCTCTTGCCGTCTTCGTGGGCGGACCGAGCGGACCGTCCGCCTGGGTTGCTCGCGATGCCACAGAACGGAACGTCCCCAGCCCGCCATTCTGAGCAAGGCTCGTAGCAACAGACGGCTGGGTCGGGCTCTTAGCCATTTGCTGCGGCCTCATCACCACGAGCAGCGGCTGCTATCCGTTCCAGGAACTCCTCGGCGAGTTGCGAGTAGTCCTCGGTGCCTCGCCCTCGTTCGGAACGCTCGAACTCGAAGACCGTTTGCTGCACGCTCGGTGCGGTCTTGGCTTTCGTGTTCACACGAATGCGTGTGTCAAACAACAGGTCGCCCAGCTCTCGAACAAGCTCACGTTCAACCTCGCGACAGATCCGCTCGCTGCGGTGGTAGAGCGTGATCACGACACCGAGCGAAGCGAGATTCGGGGCGAGCTTTCGCTGGATATCACCGATCGATTCGCCCAACATCAACAGCCCGGTTAGCGGCAGATATTCGGCTGCGACTGGCACCAGAAACCAGTCACTGACCGCGAGTGCGTTGACCGTGACAAGGGAGAGCGATGGCGAGTTGTCAATGATCACGAAGTCGTATTGGTCGAGTCGCCGAGTCTTTTCAAGGCACCGACGAAGCACATATTCACGGGCCTGAACTGGAGCGAGACTCAGCTCGGCGTGGAAGAAATCTTCGGCGGAGGGAACAAGGTCAAGTCCCTTGGTTCCCGTCTTGATGATGAGACCATCAAGGCTCTCTTCGGCGATGAGTGCGTCATAGAGAGTCGGAGTGCTTGAGTCATACTGAAGGCGACCGACGAGACTGGCGGTGAGATTCTGCTGCGGGTCAAAGTCGCACACGAGCACCCGCTTGCCCGCACGGGCGAGTGCGGCCCCAAGGTTGGCGGTGGTCGTAGTCTTGAGCACACCGCCCTTGTGATTGACAATGCTGACAACCGCTGGTCTACCCAAGCATCCTCCTGGCTTGTTTCGCGTCGATCCACTCGACGAGTTCGCTCCGCTTGAACCGCCATCGTCCGCCTCTGACCAATCGAAACGCCGGGATGTCGCCGGAGCGAATCAGGCTGTAGAGCGTGTTTCGATGCACTCGGAGCAGCCGACACGCCTCTTCGGTTTCGATGAGGTCCATGTCAGTCGCGGCGTCTGCCTTTCGCTTTCGAGTCTGTGGGTGTTGTCGGCTGTTCATCACCTCTCGACCGTATCACTGATGAAAGTGGCACACCAGTGGCTATTCGTCCACAACGACGCACGGCCGTCCTGAGCAACAGAACGCTGTCTCAAGGTGTGAACTTCGCATGTTGCGAACTCCGCATGTTCACAACTTCGCAACTTGCGATCTTCGCAACTCGCGGGGCTCACTGAGAATTTTCGTCTTGCCAGCTCATACGACAATGGGCGATGGTCGTGTCAAGACTCAGATCGAGAGGGACTATGGCACAAACAAATAGCGTTCACGCGTCCCAGAGAGTTGTAGCGTTGCCAGGGGCAACAACACTCAACGCCGAACATGCACTTCGATTCGCGATTGACTCACAGGTGTTTGCCGCGATGCACGAGCTCGCTTCGCTGCCCGGCGGAAGAGCAGTCCAAGCGGTCTACGTTGGATTGCTTCGCAGGCTGCCCAATGTGCGACCTGACCGAAAGCGTCTTGCGATCGACACAGGGCACTCCGAGAGTTCCGTCAAGCGAGCCATCGGTCTTCTCGAACGGATCGGAGTCATCGAGGTAGAGCGTCGAAGCGGGAAACGGTCCGAGTACCGTGTGGCTGACTTGCGATACTCCGAGATTTCCAGCCGATGCCACTCTTCGATACGAACGCTGCTCCGCAAGGAGAGGCAGAGTCGGACCACATGTGACCCGACTCAACGCGAGGGTCGGGTCAGAACTGGTCCGGCTACCCGGGTCACATGTGACCCAGGAGTCGGGTCACTCGTGACCCATAAAGAGACAAAGAAGAAAACAAGCAAGCAGCAAGGGGCTGCTGCTGATGAGAACATGAGCGGGAAGCCCGCCGATGGCAACCGGCGGCTGGCGGAAACCGCACTGAAACGGCACGGGCTCTCTGACGCGGCGTATTTGGTAGATCCAAGACATCCGAAAGCGATTCCGGAGCTGGTTGATGCCGGTGATCAGGTTGCTGACTTGATTGACGCTGCGATGAAGCGGGCGAGCTGGTCTCCTGGTGCAGGGACGGGTGCTCGGGTTGAGTATCTTCGCAAGCACGCGAGCGAGACTGCTGAAGTGCTCCAGAAACGGAATCTGCATCGCAAGGCCGCCGCAAGGAATGCGGCTGAGAGGGCGCAGGCGGTCGCTGACGGGCTGAAAGTCCCTCAACGTATGCCGTCGGTTCCGTGCGATGAAAACACCCGTCTCACGCTCGTCGAGGAAGCTCTTGCAGAGCTGGGAGAGTCTGCCGAGGTCGTCAATGAAGTTCGGCGAGACGAGCTGGCGTGCGAGAAACTCTACCGTCGAGCCCAGTATCGGCGAACGCTGACGCAGAAGGTCGAGGCATCAAGCGACAGCGAGTTTGACGAGCTGACTCGGCGACTCTTCGAGGCCAAGCCGCAACTGCGACACGTGCTCGGTAGTGCGACGCGAAAGAGCACCGCTCTTTGCTCCATGCTTGTCGAGATGCTTGAACAGCATGCGGCTGAAGAACCGAAGCCGAAGCTGAGGAAAGTCATTTGTACGGGAGTCGCTTCTTTGACAGCGACTTCCTGACCCACTTGATGGCCTCGCGGTACTCGGGTGAGACTGGCTTCATGTACACGTCCGCGATAGCGGAACTCGCCGTGTGGCCGAGCCACCGTTTCACCTCGCTGATTGACGTGCCTGGACGAGATCCGAACTCGGTCGCCCCGAGGTGCCGGAGCGTATAGAAACCGCCGAGCGTTTTGGGTGTGTGTCCGATTCGCTTCCGCAGGCTCGACCACCAAAGCATGACAGCATCGCTTCGTTGATGAACCAGCGGCAAGCCGTTTCTCGTCACGAACAGAAGATCGCCTTTGGCCCGCTCTTCTGCCGCGATGTATGCCCGTACGTGCGACCACACGAATGGCGGGGTATCGCCGTAGCGTTCGATTCCGGTCTTCCCGCGTCTCAGGTCGTAAGCGTCCTCTGCTATCTGCCCGACCCGGATAGCGGCAAGGTCACGAGGGCCGAAGCCGAGACCGATTCCGAGCCAAATGAATGCACGACCACGAAGGTCGGTCGCATCAAGCAGTGCTTGGAGCTGCTCAACAGAGGGGAGCACCCGCTCGCGTGTCGGCTTCCCATGCCGAACATCGCGTGATTCCCAGTTCCAGGTTAGCACTTGTTCGCCGTGCTCCGGGCGACCGGCCCGGTCGATGATGGCCTTGACGAGCTGCATTCGCTTGGACACCTGCGAAGACGAGTAGCCGCTTGCCACCACGTGCTCGTTGTACGCCTCAACGTCAGCCATGCTGAGGTCTTGAATCCGCATCCGACCAACGGCACGCTCACCATGTCGCTCGTTGAGGTAGACGAGAAAGTCCCGAATCTGCTTGCTGCGATCCGTGAAGACAGCCTTTGCAATCGTGCCTCGCCGCTTTCGCTCGCCGTCCTTGCGGACACGCCCACGCTCGGCCTCAATCAGCCCGCTGGCAATCTGAATGATGCTGCCGGACAACACTTCGACGTTCGGGCTTGCTGGGCGAGTTGAACGTCGTTTGCCGTTCGGTGGAGCAGGGGTCTCACCGTGCAAGTGCTTGCCAACCCAGTCGTGGTACAGCCGCTCCGCCTCAGCTCTTCGCTCCCGCTCTTTGACGCCGAAGCAGTGCCGCTTGGGCACGCCGGTCTTCGGGTCACGAAACGAAACGTGCCAGCCGTAGCCCCGGTTCGTGGTGAACGAGAGCTTCGGGACGCGGGGCTTCCGTTGGGGACTGGAATCGGGCAATTGGGTATACTCATACGTGCTTGAACTGCGAACGCCGACTGACTGGCAACGGGCAATTGTAGTGCAAGCACGGCGAGTTTTGTAGTGCAAGGCACGCAAAATCGCCCCTGCGGGTGTAGCTCAATTGGTAGAGCGTCAGCCTTCCAAGCTGAATGTTGACGGTTCGATCCCGTTCGCCCGCTTTTTCGCGTCCGACCCTGAGCATGCTCGCCCGCCGATCGCACGCCCAATGGCGCGGGCGTCGCCGGGCCCGCCGGATTGCTTCAATGAGTGGATGCGCAAGCGGCGTTCAGCCCAATGCGATCTCCGCATATCTCTTGGTCGTCCCTCGACGGCCGCAGCGCTGCCTCATTACCTGGGCTTTCACGCTCACCCGATGATCCGCCGCCGATTGCGCACATAGTCCCACAGCACGAACCGGTCCACGTCGCTCCCGCCCGTGAAAAACACCCGCCCCCGCGTCGTCTCGGCCATCCGGTGCGCAAACGCGATGTCGTCCTCATCCTGCGACCAGCTCGGCAACAGAAACACGTTGATCGTGATCCCCTCCCGCGCGCACTGCTGGGCCTCGCGCATCGTCGCCCGCTCGGTCAGAGGATCCGGCGGGTACAGCAGCATCAGGTCCGTCCCCTCGAAGTGCGCCGTCGGTAACCCGTCGGTCAGCAACAACACCTGGCGATTCGGCGTGTCCTGCGCGCCCAGCATCTGCCTGGCCAGCCGCAGCCCGTGCTGAATATTCGTGAAGTGCGGCGGCAGGTGCATCTCCGTGATCCGATCGTCCGACATATCCGCCCGCAGCCGCACCACCGGATCCCGGATCGTCACCGGCTTGGGCATCAGCTGCGCCAGCTCCGACACATGGCGACGCTTGGCGATCGAGTAGATCTCGATGAACTCCAGCATGTCGCTCGGATACTCGCTGCGGATCAGCGCATCGAACGCCAGCGCCATCCGCTTGGTCGCGACGTACTGGCCCATGTACTGCATCGATCCGGACATATCCATCAAGACCGCCGTCGCGCACCGCGGCGTGTTCCGCGTTTCATGGATCTCGATGTCGTCCATCGAGAATCCAACAGCTCCCTCTCCCCCTTCTTCCCCGTTTCCTCTCTGTGCCTCTGTGCCTCTGTGGTGAATCCCCTTCCCCCTCCTCGCCGCTGCGTTCAAGACCGTCTGCCCCACGTCCATGTTCGCCGGCGAATCCCCGAACGCATACTGCCTCGTCCGGGGCAGCTCGACCGCTCCCTCGCCGATCACCGGCCCCTGATGCCCCCCGCTCCGCGCCGCCTCCAGCTCGCTGAAGATCTCATCCAGCAGCTTGCCCTGATACAGCTTGTACGCCTTCGGCGTCAGGCGATACCCCTCTGCGGTCTGCTCGATCCCCTGCGCCTCGGCTTGCTGGCGCACCAACTCCTCGACCTGCCGGCGCATCCGCTCCAACTGCTCGATATCCGCCCGCTCGGCGAACCGCGCCAGCTCCCCCATATCGATCACCGCGATCTGCGCGTTCTCCATCGCCTCGCGCAACTGCTCGAGCAACCGATCGATCGCCTCCAGCTCCTCCTTGATCGCCAGCGCCTTCGGCACGTCCATCTCCTGACGCCCCGTGAACTCGTACGCGCTCGCAAGCTCCTCGATCTGGTACACCTCCGCCATCCGCTCGCGCAACTGCAAGAGCCCGGACGCGAACTTCGAGTCCCGGCGCTCGGCCGAGTACCACAGCCGGTCCAGCTCGCGGATCTGCATCATCCGCAGCGCGTCGCGAAGCCGCCCCGCCAACTCCCGCGGCGGGTTCAACTCTCCCGCCGACGCCCGCATCGCCTCGCGCGCCGACCGCTCGACCGCCTCGGTCTCATACGTCCCGAGAATCCGCCGCTTGCGCTCCTCGAGCATCGCGATCAGCGCTTCCAGACTCGGCCCCAGCCCCGCGATCTGCGACGGATCGAGCTTGATCGCGTTGGCCAGCTCCTCGTCGGTCAGCCCCCGCGTCGAGCCGTACCGGAGCATGTGCTCCATCGCCGCCGACGCCACGTCCGGCGGCGCCTGCGTCGGCGAGGGCAGGTTCCTCGGGTCGTACTTCTGGTACGCGTGGACAATGCCGCCGGCGATTCTTCTGGGATCGCGAGTCATCGACTGATTGTTCGCAGCAAATACGGGCGAGTCGGCGCGTGCCAGCGAGGGGCCCCTCTTCCGCACCCACGCCAGGGGCGCGTGATATTCTGCAACGCCAAGGGCGTGACTCAGCCACAGCCCAGGGGGCAGCCCTGGGTAACCGGGAGCAACAGATCCGAGCCCTGAAGGGGCGACACAGGATTCTTGCAAGAGGGCACGCAATGCCGCAATCATTGGCGCGAATACACATCCATCTCGTCTACAGCACCAAGCACAGGGAGCCTCTGCTAACCGATGGCGTCCGCGAGGCGTTACACCGCTATCAGGCCACGGTCCTGAAGAACATCGGATGCCCGCCGGTGCTCATCAACTCGATAGAGGATCATATGTGCACGCGCTGTTCGAGTTGTCGCGGACGATGACGATCGCCAGCGCCGTGGAAGAGGTCAAGAAGTCGTCATCCAAGTGGATCAAGACGCAGGGTGTCGCGCCGTTCGCGTGGCAGGCAGGCTACGGGGCGTTCGCGGTTTCCGAGTCGAACGTGGATCAGGTGAGACGATACATCGACGGGCAGCGCGAGCATCATCGGACGATGTCGTTCCAGGACGAATACCGGGGGTTGTTGCGGCGACACAATGTCGAGTTCGACGAGCAGTATGTGTGGGATTGAGGGACATGGAGCGCCCTTTCAGGGCTCTGAATCGTTGAGCTCTGGTGCCCAGGGCGATGCCCTGGGCTGAGGCTGTCCGGCCCCTTTGGGGCAATGTCGTGAGCCCTCTCACACTCGCCCGACTTGCTGCTGCTCAGGTCTCGTATTCGATACGTCCAAACCGCTCCGCCCGGCTGATCCGCTCGCTCGCCCAGAGCCCCGCCAAGACGAACTCCACGCAGCTCGCCCGCACCGCCGGATCCTCGCTCGCGTTCACCTCGAACGCCTTATCCCACACCGGCGGCACCCGCTTCAAGAGCTCCGCATAGTGCGCGCTCGCCAGCATATCCCCCACCTCCACCCGCACGCCCTCAGCGAAGATCTCCGCGATGTTCCCGAGACCGTGCTCATCCACATACTCCTCGAACACCACCTTGATTGCCTCGGCCAGGATCGCATCCAGCACCCGGCGCTCGGTCATCTGGTGCGCCCCCATCGTGTCCAGCTCCAGCTTGCCGATCGCACTGGAATGGAAATGCGCCAGATCGCTGATCCGCGGCGCCGCCGGCGTCAGCTCCCCCTCGACCACGATCGCCCGCCGTCGCGCACTCGCGATCATGGTTCGATAGTTCGCGATACTGAATCGAGCGCTCACTCCTGAAGTCTGATCCACATACTTGCTCTTGCGAGCCTGGCGAGACATCTCTTCGACCAGCTCGCTCATAAACCGCGGCACCAGTACCGGATACGCGCCCCCAAGCTCCACCCCAGACTCCGCCTGCATGATCGCGATGCCGAGATCCCGCTCGCGCGGATAGTGCGTCTGGATCGTCGCCCCGATCCGATCCTTGAGCTGCGGGATCACCTTCCCCGAGCGGTTGTACGTCGTCGGGTTCGCGCTGAACAGGACCAGCACGTCCAGATCGAAGCTGATCGGATACCCCCGGATCTGCACGTCCCGCTCTTCCAGGATATTGAACAGCCCCACCTGCACCAGATCATCCAGATCCGGCAGCTCGTTCATCGCAAACAAACCCCGGTGCATCCGCGGGATCAATCCGAAGTGCAGCGCCTCCTCCGCGCTCATGCTCGATCCCGAGAGCAGCCTCGCCGGGTCGATCTCCCCGATGATGTCCGCAAACTTCGTCCCCGGCGCCAGCCGCTCGGCGTACCGCTCCTCCCGCCCCCACCACGCGATCGGAACCTCCTCCGCCGCCAACTCCGCCACCATCTCCCTCCCCGCCCGCGTGATCGGCCGCTCCGGATCCTCGTGCACCGGCGACCCCGGAATATCCAGATACGGCACCGCCTCATCCAGAAACCGCGTCAACAGCCGCATGATCTTGCTCTTGGCCTGCCCCTTCTCGCCCAGAAACAGCATGTCGTGCCCCGCGAGCACCGCGTGCACGATCTCCGGCACCACCGTGTCGTCATACCCCAGAATCCCCGGAAACAGCTCCTCGCCATCGCGAAGCATCCGCGAGAGATTCTCCTCCATCTCCCGCTTCACGCTCCGAGAGCGCCAGCCGGATTCCCGCACCTCCGCCAACGTCGTCGCTCGACTCATGCCAACTCCATCCAATCGCTCCGGCGCATATCTGGACTCCCTTGACTCAACTCACTCGGTGCTCGAAGCCAAACCTCTTCACCACGCCGTACCACGGCGTATCACGGAGATCGAGACTGGAGTCTCAATCCTCTTCCCTGTCCTACTCCGTGTCACTCCGTGCAACTCCGTGGTGGATTCCTCTGTGCCCATTGTGCCCTCTGTGGTGAAACTTCCCCAGTCGATGCACCCGGGAACGGTATCCCACGACTCAACCCATTCGACCCCGGCCCCTATTCAGACGCACATACACTCTCCCGTGCCCATCCTCACCGCCACCAACATCCGCCACGCCTTCGGCGACCGCCTCATCCTCGATTCGGTCTCCCTCAGCATCGAGCCCGACGAACGCGTCGGCGTCGTCGGACGCAACGGCACCGGCAAATCCACCCTCCTGCGCGCCATGGGCGGCCTGCTCAAGCCCGACGCCGGCGACATCTCGCTTCGCAAGGGCGCCCGCGTCGGATTCCTCCACCAGGACCCCCAGTTCCCCAAGGGCACGACTCTCCGCGACGCCGCCGCCGAGGGCTTCGCAGAACTCGTCGACCTCCACCACCAGCTCGACGCCGTCTTTTACGACATGGAGGGCGCACAGGGCGACGCCCTCGAAAAACTCCTCCACCGCCAGAGCAACCTCGAACGCAGGATCCAGGCCGCCGGCGGCTACGCCATCGACCACAAGATCGACGCCGTTCTCCACGGTCTCGGCTTCAGCGACCCCCAGTTCTCCCTTCCCGTTGAGAAACTCTCCGGCGGGCAGCGCTCGCGCGTCGCCCTCGCCAAGCTCCTCATCGAGGACCCCGACGTCATCCTCCTCGACGAGCCCACCAACCACCTCGACATCGACGGGCGCATCTGGCTCGAGAACTTCCTCGCAGACGAGTTCAAGGGCGCCGTCGTCCTCATCAGCCACGACCGCTACCTGCTCGACCGCGTCGTCGATCGCATCGTCGAGGTCGAACGCACCCGCCTGATCGACTACCCCGGCAACTACTCGGCGTTCCGGCGCCTCCGCGCAGAACGCAGGGAGGCCCACGGGCGCGCCTGGGAGGCAGAGCAACGCCAGTTCAAGCGCGAAGAGGCCTTCATCCGCAAGTACAAGGCCGGCCAACGCGCCAAGCAGGCCCGAGGCCGCGAGTCACGCCTCGACCGCGCACGGGCCGGCAGCGAGCTCGAAAAACCCCTCGAACGCGGCACCTTCACCTTCAACCTCCCCAAGGCCGAACGCCCCGGCGATCTCATCTTCGTCGCCCGCGACCTCGCCAAACGCTACACCCGCGACGACGGCTCCACACTCACCCTCTTCGAAGGCCTCACCGTCACCATCGAACGCGGCAAGCGCTGGGGCATCGTCGGCCCCAACGGCGCGGGCAAGACCACGCTCGTCCGCACGCTCCTCAAGCAGATCGAGCCCGACGCGGGCCGCGTCACCCTCGGCACCCGCCTCAGCGTCGGCGAGTTCAAGCAGATCGCAGACGACATCGACCCCGAGCTCACCGTCGTCCGCTACCTCCAGCGCGTCATCATGAAGGAGAACCCCGACCGCCCGCTCTCAGAACAAGAGGCCCGCGACCTCGCCGGGCAGTTCCTCTTCAGCGGTCGCGACCAGGAGAAAGAAATCGGCGTCATGTCCGGCGGCGAGCGCGCCCGCGCCCGCCTCGCCGCCCTGCTCGCCAGCGCCAAAAACGTGCTCATCCTCGACGAACCGACCAATCACCTCGATATCCCGTCCGCCGAGCGCCTCGAGGACGCCATCGCCAACGCCTTCGACGGCACACTCATCCTCATCAGCCACGACCGCGCCCTCATCGACGCCACCTGCGACCACCTCCTGGTCCTCGACGGCCAAGGCAACGCCCGCGTCTCCCACGGCAACTACTCCGAATGCGTAGATCGGCTCTCCGAGCCGATACCCGGTAGCACCGGCTTCCAGCCGGTCGATCAAAGCCGCGTGCGCCAGCACGCCGACCCCAGAGCATCCAACGCCCCATCACCGCCCGCATCTCCCGCCCCCTCCGACACCACCCACAACGGCGCCGAGAAAAACCGCAAGTCCCGCCACTCCTGGATGCCCACCGACAAGCTCGAATCCCGCATCAGCGAGCTCGAAGGCCAGATCGCCCGCCTCGACGAGACCATGAACGACCCAGCGTTCTGGACCAACGCGATCAACGCCGCCGAGACCAACGCCAAACGCGACGAACTCAAAGCCCAACTCGACGAGTTCGAAGAAGAGTGGCTCACCCGCATGGACTAACACACCCAAGGAGGCCCCGGCGCAAGCCTGGGCTCTCCCCCAAGGTAGGACCGGCATCCCTGCCGGTCATCGCGCAGCGATACGACTCCTCCCACGGATTCAAGAAACCAAGAAAAGCCCAGGCTCGCGAGCCCTTTGCGTCATTGGGCATAACAGTCTTTGCCAGAGGTGTTTGCGGATCCTCCTGGGCTGATGTGCCACCAGCCGCTGCTTTGAGCGGCTGGTGTTTTCCCGGCTCTGTCGGCAAAGACACCAGCCATGCAAAGCCATGGCTGGTGGCACAGTCGCTGATTGACGCAAGAGGCTCTCGCGCCAGGGCCTCCCATCACCCAATCTCAAATCCTCACGCCGCCTTCGAGATCCCGCCCGAGACCAGCGACCGCACGATCCGGTTCCGCCCCGACTCCTTCGCCTGGTACAGGTTCCGGTCCGCCTGGGCGAGCCACGCCTGCGAATCCGCCGAATGCTCGCCGTCGGAGCCCACCAGCCCCACCGACATCGTCACCCGGCGTTCCGGATGCAACGGCCAGATCACCTCGCTCAGCGCCTCGCGCACCCGATCGCAGACGTGGTCCGCCTCCTCCGGCGTCGTGTCCGGCATGATCACGCAGAACTCCTCGCCGCCGTATCGGCACGCAAGGTCCGACGCGCGGATCTCCCGGCGCAGCACGCGGGCGATGCCTCTCAGCACGGCGTCGCCCGCCGGATGCCCGTAGGTATCGTTGACCGATTTAAACCTGTCGATGTCGATGATCGCCAGCGACAGCTTGTGGCCATGACGCTGACAGCGAGAGACCTCCTCACGCCATCGCGCATCAAAGTGCGCCCGGTTGAACAGGCCCGTCAGCCCGTCGATCTGGGCCCGCTGGCTCAGCATCTGGAGCAGCACGCTCAGCCGCACCGCCGAGCGCATCCGGACACGCAGCTCGACCAGGTCGAACGGCTTGCAGATGTAATCGGTCGCGCCCAGATCGAACGCCGTCACCTTGTCCTGACGGCTCTGCATCGCAGACAGCGCCATCACCGGGATATGCATCGTCGCCGAATCGTCCTTCAGCTCGCGCAGCACCTCGAACCCGTCCATCCCCTGCATGTCCAGGTCGAGCAGGATGACCGCGGGCTTCTCGTGCTTGGCGACCGCGATGCCCTCGGCACCCCCCTGCTCGCCAACGAGCGAGAACTCCTCGCCCTGCAGACGCGCTGACAGCAGACGATACACGTCGATCGAGTCGTCGATCACCAGCACGACCTGGCTCACCTCACCGAACTGATCGATCTCGGCATGCACCGGCGCAGGCTCCGTCATCCGCCCGACTCGTCTTCGACACACGTCGCACGCTCGCACAGATCGATGAGCTCCTCGAATCGCTCGCGGATCTCACCGGACTGGCGCGAGGCCTTCTCGTCGATCGCGAGCCGGATCGACGCCTCGAGCTCCGCCGCTCGCCCGGTGATTTCGCCGAATCCCGATGCCTGGCCCAGCGAACGAAGCTCGGTGGACGCACGCAGCAGATCGGCGTCGCCCCCCTGAGCCCACGCCCGGCGCAGATTCTCAACACGCTGCGGCAGCTCGCTCACGAACTCCTCAACGATCTTGTGCATCGCGGGCTCACCAGCAAAACCGCCCGCCTTACCACACGATTTCGGGTCATCCGCTGCCATGTCTGAGGCACCCCTATCGCTCGACAGTCCCACATCGACGCGAACCGCGCTCAGATTTGGCGACGTAGGCAATTCCGCCCGGTCACGGACCGGATCCGACGGACGACCCGGTTATCGCCCCTGCGACTACAGAAAAACGCCCGCCAATCGGCGGGCGTCTTCAGTGACCCCACGGGGATTCGAACCCCGGTTTCCAGGATGAGAACCTGGCGTCCTGGACCAGGCTAGACGATGGGGCCATCGCTCGGCCCGAAATAATCTCGGACCGAATCGAGAACTGTCCAATATAGACCGCCAAACGCGATCTTCAAGCGTCACACGCCCGCGCCCACCGCACTTCGACGCATCTGGCTCAATGCGTACACCGCGGTCTCGGCCTCGGACTGCCCGACGACCGCGCCGACCGTATTCACCGACACGCCCGTCCACTCTGCCCGATAACAGTCGAACAACTGAATGTGCCGGATCGCCAGGTCGTAGCCCAGCTCGCTCGCCTCACGCTTGGCGCGATCCACGATCGGATAGCACCTGCCGTCGTCGTACCGGTCGCACTGCGACTCGTCCGGCGAGCTCCAGCCGGTGGCGTACAACTCATCAATTGCGACGTCCAGACCCATCAGCCGACTCCTTTGTCCGAATCGCGATGAACTCCTTCTCGCCCCTCGCCGCCACGCCGTCGGCCGCTGTTGCAGGATTGTAGCCGCCCGCACGCCAGCCTGCTTGGCGACATCGGCTCGCAAACACCAAACACACTTCGAACTTCGCCGAGAATATCGCCCCTGTGCTCACGTTCCTCACG
Source organism: Phycisphaerales bacterium (assembly GCA_029260315.1). Lineage (GTDB taxonomy): Bacteria > Planctomycetota > Phycisphaerae > Phycisphaerales > UBA1924 > S146-42. The sequence goes on from JAJDDM010000008.1 coordinate 20,291, forward strand.
CGAGTGCGGCGATGTCGTAGAGCACATGGGCCCCCACGGCGATGCCCAAGCCCCGCGTCGCAAACAGCACGCCGAAGTAGCTCGCCGCGGCGAAGTAGAAAAAACGCACAGTCAGGGCACTCTCGGCAAACTCGGCGGGCACGCTATGCGCCATCGCAAAGATCGCCGCCGAGACCAGAACGGAAATCGCCCACCCCATCGCGTCCTTCAGCTTCAGCACGTCGACCACGAGCATGTGGAGCACGGTGATCAGAATCAGCCGGTACAGCGTCTCCTCGAACAGCCCCGCGCCGATCGCCAGCGTCATCCGCGCGCCCAGACCGAGCGCCTGCGGATCGCCATCGGCCAGCGCCCCGCCGAACGCGAGCGCCCGGCTCAGCACGAGCAGCGGCAGCACCCACGCCGCGGACTCGACCAGCATCAGCGGAAACGTCGGGAGCGTCAGCTTCCACGGATCCCGCCGGATCATGTGCTGCACCAGCAACACGGCGATCAGCGCCAGACTCGGCAGGTGCATCCCCACCACGCCGAACACGCCGAAGATCGCCCCGATCGTCCGCTCCGCGGCGGGCGCAACGCCGGACGCAAACACGATCGACCCGACCGCGTACAACACGATCGCCGGCAGCAGAAACGCCAGGATGTGCAAGGGGCGGCGAGACTGGTGGAGATACGTCTCGCGGCTCGCCTCGCGCGTCGTTGCCGCGTCCTTGGGCATGGGATCAGCTCAGTTGGCGGGGACGAGCGGGCGGTTGGGCGGAGCGGGCGGGAAAACCTGATCTGTCAGCGAGCGTCATCGGGCACGTCGGCCCGCTGCGGCGAACGCGAAGAACTCAGGCCTTGGCCTGCTCCATCGCGTTGAGCTTCGCCGCCATCCGCCCCAACCGGCGCGACGCCTGATTCCGGTGGATCACGCCCTTCTGGGCCGTCCGATCGATCACCTTCTGCGCGGCGAGCAGCGCCTCGCGCGTCTCCTCAACGGTGCCGTGGGCCAGGCGATCCTGAAACGTCTTGATCGACTCGCGCATGGCCTTGAGCCGCCAGCGGTTGCGCGAGCGTGCCGAGGCGTTCTGACGGATCCTCTTGCGAGCGGAGTTGGAATGGGCCATCGAGCGAAATCTCCCAGCGGCCCCGGACCAATCGGGGCAGGAGGGAATCTTTACCCCCCCACCCGCCGAATCAAGCCGGCTCGCCCGGGTCGCCCCGGGGGGCGATGGGTCTGGGGTCTGGGGTCTGGGGTCTGGGGTCGAGAATCCTACTGCCTACTGCCTACTGCCTTCCCCGACCCTCTACCCCCGACCCGCGACCCGCCGCGCCCCGCGGCCTTGCCGCCCCGCGCCGGCGGCCCTAACCTACCGCCTGACACGCGGGCGTAGCTCAACTGGATAGAGCACCTGACTACGGATCAGGAGGTTGAGGGTTCGAATCCTTCCGCCCGTGCTTCTGGCGCCCCGTGATGGGCGTTCTTCTAAACCTCAGGCTGTTGTGTTCGGGGGTGCGCCGGTTCGACACCGAACAGGCAATCACGCCGTCGAGACTGATAACTTTCCAGCGTCGAGTTCGAGCGTGTATCGGGACTGATCCTCGCCGAGCGAGCGTGTCGCAGTCGGCCCGACGGAGATCCTCCGGTACTTCCAGTCCACCCGACGCTCGCCAAGGGACTGCCCATTCAGGATCACGTCGATTCGCTCTCGCTCGGCGAGCAACTCGCGGAGTTCCGAATCTGACTGCTTCGGCCAGATAACATAGCCATACTGCCTGGCGCGGTTCGTGATTCCAAACTCTACAGGTCGATCGCTCATGAGGCCCTCTTGATTTCGTCGTCTGTCCAGCCGCGTGCGCGGAGCCCACGCCGGAGGTAGTCGTCTGGCGGAACGAATTCCAGTGAAGTGGGCATGGTCATCTCGCCGGGGACGAGACCACGAATGAGGTCGAGCCCGGCGTCGAGCTTCTGCTTGCGGAGGTTCGCGAGGAGCCGCTCATTCAGTGAGGTCTTTCCGCCCGGAAGCAGCCCCAGGAGCCCGGCGTCGTAGGCGCGGTGGAGGAGTGGGTTTAGTGCAACGCCGTTCCTTGGCTCGTCGGTGCTCGTCGGATCGGACACGGGCACGACGTGCGCGGCGTCCACCAGCCGGAGCGCGACCCCGGTCAGGCAGCATCGGTAGCTGTAAGCACGGAGGACCAAGGGGCGGAACCGTGCGTCTCTGAAGTTCCGAACGACCTCTACCAACTGGTGACGTCGGGACGCGGCATGCTCATCATCGCCTGAGTCGATAAACTCGCGCTCGTCCTCCGGCTTCGCCTCGATCAGCTTCCCAGCGTCGCCGACCTCGCCCGCCACGTCGTAGATGCGCTCGTACTCGCGGACGTACCAGAGCAGGTAGTCCGGTTGGACCGCGATCGCGACTTCCTCACCCTCTGCGAGGTTGCGGTACTCCGTCGCGAGCCCACGTGACGACGCCGCCTCGAGAGTGTCGAGCGAGATCTGGGAGCTCGGCGACTTCGCCTTGGTCAGATGGCGTCGGACATCCCAAAATGCGAACGTCCCCGTCTCCTCGTGCCAGCCGCCCATGATCGTCCGGACTCCGGCACGAAGGACGAACGGATCCGCCGAAGTGCGCTGGATCCGGTATTCGCGCGGTCGCCCCCGCCCCTTCCCGCCTTGGGTTACCGTCCAGAGGTAGACCTCCAGGCGGTACGTCGCGTCTCCGACAACGACGCCAAGCGTGAGCGGACGTTTGTCGGTGCCGGATAGGACGAGCACGGTCGCCCCAGCCATCTCCAGCGCGGTGATGAACTTTTCCGCGAGTTGAGGAAAGCGGATCCCAGGCATCACCTCATCCTCGCGGCGCGGACTCGCCAGTGATAACGGAACGGACGCGAGGATCGGTGAACAACGGACCCTCCAGGAAGCGGAGCATGGAGCCGCGCATGTATTCGTCCTCCTGCTCGAACGAGAGCCAGCGGTGCCCCTTCGCCTCGGCGACCGAACCCGTGACGTTGCTTCCCCCGAACGGGTCGAGGATCAGCGATTCATATTCGGGGTTGAGGAGGTAGTCCACAAAGAACTCGACGAGCTTTGCGGGATAGCGCGCGGGGTGGGCCTTGATGCCGAACTCCCGACAGAGGCGGAGGTATGCGGAGTTCGACTCGGTGTTGGCGATCGTGAGGAGGTTCGAGGGGATCGCACCGCCGTTGTCCTTCCCAAACTTGTCGGAGATGTCGTGACCGCTCGGACGCTTCTTGGCTTTGTAGCCGTTCTTGATGAGAGACTTCATCGAGTCGCTGTAGGGAACAAGGACGCGACGGTTGTCGGCATCTGGGTGCTCAGTCTTGCTAAACCACCAAACCGTGTTGATCGCGTCCTTCACACGGACGCGGCGTACCGTGACCCACTCGGCTGGTGTGGGGAGCTTCGATGGGTTGTACCAGTAGAAATCCTGCGCGAGGTGGAACATCTTCGAGAGGTGGATTGCTACCTCGAAATGATACATGCTCCGGACGGGCGCGCCAGGAATCCAGGAGCCCCCGATGTCGAGGACAAACGAACCCTCGGGAGTGAGAATTCGCTTGATCTCCTCGCAGAATGGGATGAACCACTCCAAGTACCTCTCGATCGGCTCATTCCCGTACTCCTTCTTGCGCGTCAGCGCGAAGGGCGGGCTGGTGAACACGAGGTCCACCGACTCCGAGGGGATCTTCTTCATGCCAGCAAGTGAGTCGCCCAAAAAGGCCGCTCCGAGCTTTGTGTGGTAGTACGGCTTCGTCTTGCCTAGGCCGACCTCGTCGAGCCAAGGCAGGTCAGTCTTTGGCCTCGTTAGTGAAATCATCGGCGGGTCCTCCTGACCTGTGAGGTCATGGTATCCGACGCCGCAAAACCCCGCCGAGTGCCATAGCCGCGGCTTTGCGCGGCTATTCGATCGCGCCCGCGGCGCATGGCCCCTCAAAGCCAGCGGCGAGCCAGTCCGCCGCGTACCGAATCTACGTCCACTCTCTCCCCCGAACCCCCTCGCACCCCAACAACCCAACCCCCGACCGCTCCTGCCCCTCCTCACCCCCATACACCACCACCGACTCCACACGCCCCACCCCCGCGAGCTGCCCCCGCACCCGCGCCGCCCCATCGAACAAACTCCGCGACGCCTTCGCCGCGGCTCGCGCCTCCACTACCAGCCGATCCGCGTGCTCGAGTCCCGGCTATTTCAAAATCCAAATTTGAATCAGCCGATCCAACCCCCACTCACGCCGCCCCAGGCCAGATTCCTCCGCGTGCCATGGCCACGGCTTTGAGTGGCTATGCGAACGCACCCGAAACCCCCAGATCACCCCACACCTACCACAACCGAGCGCGCGCCCCGGCTCCCCCAATCCCAAATCTCAAGATTTCTCAAAATCACCTAACCCATTGATTTCCAGCGACTTCCGCGCACCCGCCCTCGCACGACGGACGCCCCTGCGCGCCCGAACATGGCACACCCGCCCCTTTATGGAGGCCCACCATGTTCTGCACCGACACCGTCCCGCTCGATCCCACTGCCACGACCCCCGAATCCCCGAATGCCGCCCCCGCTCCCCCGAATCCCGACTCCCCCTCCGACTTTGCTGCTTCTCGGTCTGCTGGTTTTCCGCTTTCTTCCCCCGACCCTCTACCCGCGACCCTCGACCCCTCGGCCCTCCTCCGCGACATCCACTCCGACACCGACATTTTCGACCTCCTCGACCTCTACGAGATGACCATCACCCAGCTCGACGCCTGGCTCCGCTCACCTCCCATCCAGAGCGCTCTCGCCGCCCTGAAACGCATCGCCCACACCCGCCAAAACGCCATTACCACCAGCGCCCGCCCCGCGGCGATCAAACGCCTCGACCATATCGCCGCCACCAACCCCGAAACCCTCGACCCCAAGGCCCGCACCGCCCAGGAAACCGCCCGCAAAGCCGCAACAACAATCCTCCAACGCCCCGCCGCGCAGCGCCCCCACCCCTCCTCGCCCACATCCCCCTCCCCGGCTGCCGCCCGACCGGGCTCCGCCTCCTCCCACGCCTCCATCGCCGACCGGGGGCGGGCGGGGGAGGGCGGCGGCCTACCGCCCCTCCCAATCCTCGACCACATCCGCCGCGCACCCAAGACCGAGCGCTTTCCGCTCGCGCCCGATGATCACAAGCCCTCAGTGACGCAAGAGATCACGGCTCGAAGCGCCGATGGCACGCGCATCCGAAACACCGACTCCAATTCCCCGCACGCCGACTGCCGAATCCCGAATCCCGCAACACATACCCCGCATGCCGTCCCTGCATCCGACACGCAACCCATAGCCGCGCAAAGCCGCGGCCATGCCACCCGCCATCCCCTGAATCCCGACTCCCCTTCCACGAATGCCGACTGCCGAACCCCGGCTGCCGCCCTCGCCTCACTTCACCCGCAAAAACTCCCCCTTCATAAACTCCACCCACTCCCCATCCTCCCCCAGACACCGCGACCGCAGCAGCCGCCGATCATCCCCCACCAGCTCCACCACGTCCTGGTACTTCGCCTGCTTCGTCGGATCAGCAAAGCTCGGCCCGGTCGTGTGCAGCGTCAGCGTATTGCCCTCCAGCTCGCCGTCGTAGACGAACATGCACGTCATCGGCGAGCCGACCCACGTTCCCGGGAATCGCCCCGTGGCGGGGTCATACCCGATCGTCATCAGCGCGACCATCGGGCTGCCGTCGGGCATGGTGGAGGTCATCTCGCCGACGACCCAGAGATCGCCGAGCGCCCGGACGACCTCCTTCCCCTCGCTGATCATGTTCTCGCCCTCGGGCCCGCCGGGGCACTCGCTCTGGAAGGTCCACTCGCCGAGCAGGCGCATGAGCCACTTGTGCTGTTCGGTCGGTTCGATCTTTTCCATGGCGGGCTCCCTGTGTCGAGTTGCGCGATTTCGACGTGGCCAGGCCGGTCGCGGCGACCGTTCCCGCCGCTCCTGCCTCCGCCTCAGAATATGTTGTCCGGACGCTCGGCGACGGACTATTTCCTGGGCGAGCAGACGACGAAGTGGAACACGTCCCGCTCGCCGCGCTCGCTGTAGCTCCAGTGATCGTGCAGCTCGTGGAAGCGGATCTCGTAGCCGTGGCGGACGATCATGTCGGCGAGGGCGGTTTTCGACGGGAACCAGCGGGATTGGCCGTCGAGGTTGACCCAGACGTCCGGGCGATAGAGCGGCACGCCCTGCCCGTCCCAGATGCTGGCGTGTCCCTTGATGCCGAAGGCGAAGAGGCCGACGCCGGGCTCGAGGATTCTGCGGGCGAGGTCGAAGATCTCGCGGAGTTCGCCGGAGTTGAAGTAGTGGAGGCTGGAGTAGGAGTAGGCGACGTTGAAGCGGTCTTGGACGGGCTGGGAGCGCAGGACGCTGACGAGATCGCCCCGGGTCAGGTCGTGGTGGAGTTCGGGGCGGGCGGCCAGGACGGGCTTCATGCGCTGGCGATGTGAATCGAGCGCTGATTCGGAGATGTCGATGCCGCGGTAGGCGACGACGCGTTCGCTGGAGACCAGGCCGAGGGCGTCGTTGCCGGTGCCGCAGCCGAGTTCGAGGATGCGGACCTGGTCGAGGCCGCGCTCGGCGGTCTCGTTCACGCGGCGCTCGATGTACTTGAGCAGCTCCCAGACGAGCGGGTTGGGCTCGCGGGCCTTGAAGAACTCATAGGCGACGCCGGGCTGCTGGTAGAGATCGCCCCAGTCGAACTCGACCTCGACGAGGAAGCGCAGCAACGCCGCGGCTTCGCGCTCGCGCCCGCTTGTGAACAGGCGGTGGGCGATGGTGAAGGCGATCCCGCCGAGGTGGCAGGGGTGGTTGTCGGAGGCGAGTCGGCGGGCGTGCCAGAGGATCGTCGCGAGATCGCCGCCGCGATCGAAGAGCCATTCGGAGGCGTCGGCGAGCAGGCGGTCGAGGACGGGGCCGAGCAGGTCGCTGCGGGCGTGTTGGGTCGCGCGGAGCTTGTCGGCGATGGTGCTCGCGTCGCCGTCGGCCAGGCCGATCGCGTCGGCGTCCTCGCGGATCTGCGCGATCGCGGCTTCGGGGTCGTCGAGGCCGGCGTCGAGGAAGAGGTCGCGTCGGCGTGTGAAGTTCGCGGGCATGGGATCACTGTAAGCCCGATCCCGGTGGGGCTGGCGACTGTGATGACGTTCGATTGTGAGAGGACTCAGCGACGCCGACGGGTCAGCCCGAGCCCCGCGCCCAGAAACAGCGCGATCGTTGCGGGCGCGGGCACGAGATCGCCCTGCACATCCAGCGAGGCAAACCCGCTGTCTGCTTGCTGGAAGAAGTGAGATCCCGAGAGCGTCCCATCGCCGACCAAGCCGTCGTAGATCCCGGTCCCGTCGGTCACGTCCCACGAGCCGGCGTACGAGAAGAACCCGTCCTCGGCGTCGACCGAGCCGAGGAACTGGATCGTCAGCGCGTCGCCGCCCCCGGGGCCGTTGAGTTCGAGCTGGCCGGAGATCTCGCCGCCGTCGACCAGCTCGGCGTTGAAGACGCCGCTGACATCCTGGAAGTCGAACCCGCCGAACTGGGTGTCAACGGTCGTCGCGATATTCGCGTCGATGACGTCGGCGTTGCGATCGGTGACGTCGAACGTCCCCTCGGTGCCGATGAAAAAGAAGTCGGCCTGGGCCGCTGTCGCGACGCCAAACACCAACACAGTTGCGGCCTTGTGAATCACCTCAGCGCTCCTCTCTCTCGCTCCCTCGAGCGCACCAATCTCAATCTACGAAGGGGCGCTTGCGCCTCGCAGCGAACAACGCCCCGAGTCCGATCAGCCCGAGCGTCCCCGGCGTAGGCACCAGATCGCCCTGGATCGCCAGGCTCAAAATGCCGCTATCGGGCTCGGTGAAGAAGTGCGAACCGGACAGATCGCCCGACCCAACGAGGCCCTCATAAACTCCGTCGGCATCGACAACCGTCCAGTTGGCGGCGTACGAGAATGTCGCGCCGCCGCCGAAGACCGTGCCGTCGTAGTCGATCACGATTGTCCCGTCGTCGTTGCCGCTCACAATGCGGAGGATGCCCGAGATCGGCCCGGGATCTGTCAGTTCCCCGTCGAACCCGCCGACGACCGAGCCGAACCCGAACGGCCCAGCCTGCGTGCCGACGGTCGTCTCGAGGGTTCCGGTGATCTCGTCGCCGTTGCGATCGGTGACGACGAACTCGCCCTCGGTCGCGATGAAGAACAGATCGCCCTGGGCGACGCCCGCCAGGGTTGCCGTCGCCAGGATGGTCATGAGCCGCATCAAGATCCCCCTTCTCGTGACGCCCCCCAGGGACGCCGACCGGGCGCATTCACCCCGCCCGAACACACAGAACGCCATGCGCCCATGGCGAGCGCATCGCTTCCTCCGCGTGGAAGATGCCACATGATCGGACCCACGCCAGCCGATCCGGAGATTTCCTTTCCCAGCCCGCCCGACCGCACCAGACCGCCCATGAGCTAGGCTTTGGCCCTCTCTCACACGGAGCCGGCATGGGTCAGAAGCAGTCAGCGAAGGACAACTGGCAGGATCTCGTGGCGACTTTTCTCGCAGAGCAGCAGCGGATCCGCGCCGGCGGCGGGACCAAGGCCATCGACCGCCAGCACGCCAAGAACCGCCTCACCGCCCGCGAACGGATTGTCCGCGTGGTCGACCCCCGGGTAGATCGGCTCTCCGAGCCGATGCGCACCGCAGCCGAATCCTCCCCAACGCCTGATCCCCACCGCGACGAGATCCCCAACTTCCAGGAACTCGCCCTCTGGTCCGCGCACGGCATGTACGCAGAGCACGGCGGCGCCCCCGCCGCGGGCGTCGTCACCGGCATCGGCCTCGTCCACGACCGCCCGCACATGGTCATCGCCAACGACGCGACGGTGAAGGCCGGCGCGTTCTTCCCGATGACCTGCAAGAAGATCATCCGGGCGCAGCACATCGCGCGGATGGCCCGCCTGCCCCTGATCTATCTCGTGGACTCGGCGGGCGTGTTCCTGCCCATGCAAGAAGACGTCTTCCCCGACACCGACGACTTCGGGCGGATCTTCTACCTCAACAGCGTCCTCTCCGCCGAGGGCGTCCCCCAGCTCGCGGCGATCATGGGCTATTGCGTCGCTGGCGGGGGGTATCTGCCCGTCCTCTGCGACACCTTACTGATGACCGAGGGCTCGGGGTTGTATCTCGCGGGACAGGCGCTCGTGAAGGCCGCGATCGGGCAGGAGGTCACCGACGAGGAGCTCGGCGGCGCGATGATGCACGCCGAGATCTCCGGCACGATCGACTTCAAGGAGCCCGACGACGAGGCCTGCATCGCGCGGATCCGGGAGTTGGTTCAGAAGCGGGCCGAAGCGACGGAGCGACGAAGCGACGGAGGGAGGGAGGAAGAGACGACGAGACGACCAGACGAAGAGACGAAGTCGGATTCCTCAGTCACTCATTCGCTCACTCGCTCATTCGCTCCGCCCTACCGCGACGCCTCCGACATCTATTCGACCTTCACCTCCACACCCGGCTCGCAATACGACATCAACGACATCCTGGCCTGCATCGTCGATTCCCGGGTAGATCGGCTCTCCGAGCCGATGCGCAATGCGCCGACGAACGCGCCATCGCACGTTTCCAAAGGCAATATCGGCTCGGAGAGCCGATCTACTCACGAGCGCCTCGCCCCGGACTTCGACGAGTACAAGGCCGACTTCGGTCGCTCGATCGTCTGCGGCTACGCCAGTCTCGGCGGGATCCCCGTCGGCATCGTCGCCAACCAGGGCAAGCTCACCCAGCAAGCCAAGGCGGGCGGCAAGGCGGGGCCCGGCAAGTCCACCAACATGCCGCGGGTGATCTATGTCGAGGCGGCGGACAAGGCCGCGCGGTTCATCATGGACTGCAACCAGCGCAAGATCCCGCTGCTGTTCCTGCACGACACGACGGGGTTCATGGTCGGGCGCGACAGCGAGCAGGCGGGGATCATCCGTGCCGGGGCGAAGATGGTCAACGCGATGAGCAACTCGATCGTGCCGAAGATCGTGCTGATCATGGGCGGCAGCTACGGCGCGGGCAACTACGCGATGTGCGGGCGGGCGTTCGAGCCGTTCCTCACGTTCGCCTGGCCCGGGAGCAACTGCGCCGTCATGGGCGCGGCCCAGGCGACCGGCACCCTCGCCATGATCGAGGAACGCTCCCGCCAGCGCAAGGGCGAAGAGATCGACGACCAGACGCACAAGCAGATTCTAGACGCCGTGCGCGCGAGTTATAACGAGCAGCAGGACATTCGGTACGGGGCGGCGCGGGGGTGGGTCGATCGGATCATCGAGCCGCACAGGACGCGCGAGGAGCTGATCGCGGCACTGGACGCGGCGCGGAACTGGGATCGGTCGCGCGAGTTCAGGACGGGCGTGTTGCAGACGTGATCGCAAAACTGGGACGCCGGACCAACGCAGGCACGAAGCTCTCTGACAGGACCTATTGGCGCACGCACCAGATGTCCGACCATCCGCCGATGTGGGTGAAGTTTATGATCGATTACTCGGATGAGTATCTGGAGCGCAAGAGCCATTTGCGTCGTTTGTCACAGGTGCTTCGCGGCAGGATGCTTGCTCGGGCGTCTCGCGTCGTGCCACCAACCGCTGCTTTGAGCGGTTGGTGTTTCATGGCGCGACCCCAGAAGCACCAGCCGTGCAAAGCCACGGCTGGTGGCGCGTCGCTCGGTCATCCGCATTCGTTTGAGTTCTCCGCCTGTTGACGCAAAGCGCTCGGAAGCTCGCGGGCGACGCGTGAGCCGTCGCCAAACTGCGTGACCGCACGCTGCGCATGTCACTCGATATTCTGCAGCACCCGCGTGACGTTGGACCGCGCGAAGTTGAGCGAGGCTCTATTCACGTCACTCTCTTCGGTTGTCAGCGCCTCGCCGAGCATGTCGTCCAGATCGACGAGCATCCGTCGGATCCAGCGGGGCGTCGAGCCCTTCTGCGTGCGGCGTGCCCAGGCGTTCTCGACGATCTTGCCCGCCGCGAACGCCGCCTGGTAGCGAACGTCGCTGCTCGGATCGCGCAGCGCCACCTCCAGCACCTCCAGAATCCGTGCCGACGGAACACTCGTCGTGAACTCTCTGAACGACATCTGCACGAGCGATCGCACGCAATCTGCCCGCAGATCCGCCTCGGGGCGATCCAGCTCTCTTCGCAGGAGCATGACCGCCTTGTCCTCGTGCCTTCCCATGTAGAGCAGCGTGCCGGCGACGATCGGCTCCAACCAGGTTTCCCGATCCGCGCAGGAGAGCACGGCACGAGCCTCCCGGGGCGTGCCCTCGCCCTTCTGCCGCAGCCACCGCATGAGCCCGACGCACACATCGCGGCTCGTCCGCCTGTTCTCCAACACCGCGCAGATGGGGCCGGAATGCAGATCGCGACTCGGCCAGGACTCCACGGTCGTCGCCAGAGACGACCCCAGATACCAGTTCTCCATGCGCATGGAGAGCGTCAGCCACCAGCGTGAGTATTGGAGTTCGGCGCCACCGTCCAGTCGCCCGGTCTCCAGATCCTCCAGAATCTGGCGATTGAGGACGACGGCGTCCTGTGCCCAATCCCATCGCGTCGGCGTCTGTGTGGTCCGCCAAACCGTGACCAGACTCGCGTCTTCCGACATCGACGCCGCCCAGTACAGCACGCGCATCGGCACGAACTCCGACCAGTGCTCCCCGCGCACCGCGGGCCACGCGCTGATCGACGTGCCCGCGAGCATGATCGCGACGCCCAGGGCGGCGCGCCGCCACCGCCGGCGGGTTCGCCGCAGCGCCGCCTCGCTCGCAGCCTTGCGTCCGCACTCCGGACAGCACAGCGACGCCACCTCGCCGATCTCGTACCAGCAGCGCGGACACCGCCGCCGGTCGCGCGCTCGATCACGGAAAACTGCGCGCATCGCCATCGCCGCGCCCGTGAGCGCGATCAGCACGCCGAATGCGATCCAGATCCACGACAAAGCCGACCTCGCGATAGCCCCAGCCTACCGTGCCAAATGAGATCACTCAACAGAATCATTGTTTGCACCGCGTCCGCCGCGCTCCTGCCCGGCTGCATCGTCGGCGAGATCCGCGACAACCTGGTCTTGGCCAACGAGAAGCTAGCCCACGTCGAGGTCCAGCTCGAGCAGGTGACCGAGACCAACACCCAGCTCGTCGAGCTCCAGGAGAGCCTCAAACGCCTCGCCTCCATCGACGCCTCGCTGAAGAGCGTCGACACCGACCTCGACGGCGTCGCCGAGAGCCTCAAACGCCTCGACGACCACATGGTCAGCCTCCGCCGAACGCTCCAGAGCATCGACTCCACCATCCCATTCCTCAAGATCGCCGACGACGAGGAGATCACCGAGCGCCCGCCCGATGCGCCCGCGGAAGCGTCCGAGGGTCCGGACGACCCGCCTCTCGCGGATGAAAAGACCGCCGGCGGCTGAGCGCCAGCTTTGTCCAACGCTTTGGACCGCCTCGCTTCGCCGCCCTACTACTTCCCCATGCCCGAGATGGTCCGCATTACGGACGTATCGCCCCGGGACGGCCTCCAGAACGAGCCCGGGTCGATTCCTACCAACGACAAGGCCCGCCTGGTGGAGCTGCTGGTCGATGCGCTGGTCGATGAGGTCGAGCTGACGAGCTTTGTGAGCCCCAAGCGGGTGCCGCAGCTCGCAGACGCCGACGACGTGCTCGAGAACGTGCTGCCGTTCAAGCGCCCGGACGTGCTCTATAGCGCGCTGGTGCCGAACGAGAAGGGCCTCGGTCGCCTGCTCTCGGCGAGCGAGCGCGCAGGCATGCCCCTCGTGGACAAGATCGCCCTGTTCACCGCCGCGAGCGAAGAGTTCAATCAGCAGAACACCGGCGCGAGCATCGCCGAGTCAATTGAGCGGTTCGCCCTCGTCGTGCGCAAGGCCCGCGACAACGGCCTGAAGGTGCGGGCATACATCTCCTGCGTCGTCCGCTGCCCGTATCAGGGCGACATCGCCCCCGAGAAGGTCGCGGAGGTTGTGCAGAAACTCAGCGAACTCGAACCCGACGAGATTGATCTCGGCGACACGATCGGCGCAGCGACACCCGAGACGATCGTCGCCGCCCTCGACGCGGCCCGCGGTGCCAATGCCTGGGCGGAGAGCCAGGACGCCGAGACGTGGGTCGTCCACCTGCACGACACCCACGGCAGGGCCGGCGACTGCGTGGAAGCGGCGCTCGACGCGGGGATCCGCTCCTTCGACGGCTCGGCGGGCGGGCTCGGCGGGTGCCCCTTCGCCGCCGGCCCAGGCGAGCGAGCCCCGGGCAACATCGCCACCCGGACCCTCATCGAATACATCCACGCCAAAGGCTACGAGACCCGCGTCAACACCGACCGCCTCGAGCGCGCAAGCCTCTTCGCGCAGGAGCTCGTCGAGCAGGCCCAGGACCAGCACTTCGGCGGCACGGGCCTCGGATGATCCGCCTGGAGCCCGGCACCGTCGCCGCGATCGTTCTCGACCGCCCCAACCAACGCAACGCCCTGACCCCCGCCATGCTCCGGGCGATCCCCGAGCTTGCCGACGAAGCGGTCGCTCAGGGCGCTCGGGCCATCGTCCTGCGAGGCGAAGGACGAATCTTCTGTGCCGGGTTCGACCTCAAGGGCTGCGTCGAGGATCCCAGAATGATGCGCGATCTGCTGCTCGCCCTCGCCGAGGCGATCCGCGCACTGCGCCAGTGTCCCGTCCCGAGCGTCGTCGCCTGCCACGGCGCGGCGATCGCCGGCGGGTGCGCGCTCCTGGGCGGCGCGGATGTCGTCGTCGCGAACGCTGATGCGAAGCTGGGCTATCCCGTGGTACGTCTAGGGGTTTCCCCAGCGGTATCAGGGCCATACCTCCGGCAAAGCATCGGCGATGGCCCCGCACGCGCCCGCATGCTCGATACCGAGATCATCACAGGGCGACGAGCGAACGAGCTCGGGCTGGTGCACGAGGTCGTGGGGAACGTTGAGGAAGTAGGTATGCGGGCGATGCAGATCGCCCAAGAGCTGGCGGATAAACCCCAATCGGCGCTCGCCGCGACGCGCGGCTGGCTCACGGAGATCGCCGGCCCAGGCAAACCCGAGAGCGAACGCGCCCTGGCGGTGTCGCTGGAGTTGGTCGGATCCAGCGAGGAGCGGGAGCGGCTGGAGGCGATTTGGGGAGCTTCGGATGGGTAATGTGCGGACCGGAGATTCCCCCGGACACGCGGAATTTCTGGCGAAGATCCGGCCTGGGGAACCATTCTGCGACCGTGATCGGATACTATGATGTCGCGCGAGGTGCCCACCGCCGGAGCACGGGCCCTCGGGGCTTGATAAAGTCACGACCCGCCAGGGCGTGGGCAGGCCCCTTCGCACGAGACCAACGCCAGCCCAAGGATGAGGGGCCGCTGGAGCGGCCCTGCGAGAGGGCGAGTAGACCCGGGAGAATGTGGCCATGAACGATTCGCGTGATCGTCGTCCCGCGAGCGAGACGCCCAGCTTCGAGAATCTGGAGCAACGGATGCTCCTCAGCGGCGATGGCCCGAGCGTCGGCTCGGTCATGTGGCGGGGCAGCGAGATCGAGGCCGTCCGCGACTCCTTCGTCGTGACATTCAGCCAGGCGTTCGAGGACACCCGGGCCGAGGCCGCGGTCGAGTTCCTCTCGTCCCGCCTGGGCGTCGAGTTGACCAACTTCGAGCGTCTGGGCCTGGGCTTCAGCGCGCAGATGGATGTCGAGGGTCGGGTCCGCCCCAAGCGGGTCGATCGCCTGATGGACGACCTCGCATGGCTTCGCGGCATCGATCCCAACATCACCTACGAACCGGAGGTGGTCCCCAATGACCCGCGGTTCACCGAGCAATGGCAGCTGGAGAACACCGGCCAGATCGTCGGCGGACAGCCGGGCGTTGTCGGCGCCGATTCCAATCTCCTGTCGGCATGGGACGTGACGACCGGCTCGATCGACACGATCGTCGCCGTCATCGATACCGGGGTAGATCTGGACCATCCCGACCTCGAAGCGAACATCTACGTCAACCCGGGGGAAACTCCTGGTAACGGTGTGGACGATGACGGCAACGGGTTCGTCGACGACGTCAACGGCTGGGACTTCGGCGAAAACGACAACAACCCCAACGACGCCGCGGGCCACGGCACCCTGGTCGCCGGCACGATCGCGGCGGTCGGCAACAACGGCTTCGGCGTATCGGGCGTGATGTGGACCGGCTCGATCATGCCGATGAAGATCGCCGATCGGTTCGGCTTCCTCAGCCTCGCCGCGATCGTCGGCGCACACGACTATCTCACGATGATGCGAGGTCGCGGCGTGAACATCGTCGCCAGCAACAACAGCTACGGAACATTCTCTCCCGTGTTCTTCGAGGACCAGGAGGGCGGATTCCCCGCCGAACGCGACGCGATCCAGCGCTTCATCGACTCCGGCGGCGTGTTCGTCGCCTCGGCGGGCAACGACGCCAACGACAACGATGGCGATTTCACGTCCTTCCCCGCGGCGTACGACCTGCCCGGCATCGTCGCGGTCGCCGCGACCGACAACACCGATTCGCTCTCGACCTTCAGCAGCTTCGGCGCAGAGACGGTCGATCTGGCCGCACCCGGAACACTGGTCCGCACGACCCAGATCGACGGCGGATTCGCGTCGGTCAGCGGCACATCGTTCTCGGCGCCGATGGTCGCCGGGGCGGTCGGCCTGCTCAAGACGCTTCGCCCCCAGTCTTCCGGCGCAGAGATCCGCCAGGTGCTCATCGACTCGTCCCGCCCGGTCGCGAGCCTCCAGAACCGGGTCCAGTCCGGCGGCGTGCTCGACGTCGCCGAGGCCCTGCGCATCATCGATCTGGACGGACCGGTCATCACGGCGGTCGATCCCGGCCCCGTGACAGGGCAGCTCGATGGCAATGGTGATCCGCGCAATGAACTCGTCGTGATCTTCAACAAGGACATCGACCCCGCGTTCCTCGACACCGGCTTCGTCTCACTCATCGGCAGCGGCAACGACGACACGTTCGGCACGGGTGATGATCGCGATATCCCGATTGACTCGATCGCGCTCGAAGGAACACGCACCGTCCGCATCCAGCTCAATCTGCTCGGATTCCTGCAGCAGCGACTCCCGATCGACAACTACCAGCTCACCCTCAACGACGCCGGATTCCGCGACCTCGACGGGAACTTCCTCAACGGCAACGGCGACGCGGGCGAGGACGAGGTGTACGACTTCGAGATCGTGCCCAGCACAGGCACCCTCGAACCCAACGACACCCTCGGCACCGCCGAGCCGCTCACCTTCGCCGCCAGCGGCAGCGCCGAGTTCACCGGCCTGACGCTCGGCGACGGCGCACGCGCCGGCCTGGACGTCGATCTATTCGCCATCAACATTCCCCGAGGCGGCCTGATCAACGCCGAGGTCGTAGCCCAGAATCGTCCCGGCGGCTCCAACCTCGATTCCTACCTCCGCCTCTTCGACGGGCTCGGCAACGAGATCGCCGCCAACGATCAGTTCAACGGGCGAGACTCCCTCATCGACTTCTTCGTCTCCACAGGCGGAACCTACTACCTCGGCGTCAGCGGCTTCCCCAACTCTCAGTACAACCCCAATATCGCCGGCTCGGGCGTCAGCCAAGCCACCGGCGTCTACGACCTCTCGATCGATGTCGAACTGGTCCAGAACGATCGCGTGACCGCCACGGAGAATCTCGCGGCGAATCCCGCGCGAATCCCGCCGCAGGGCAGCCAGGGCATCTTCTCGACAACGATCAACTTCGCCGACACCCGCGAGATCCGCGACCTCAACGTCCGCCTCGACATCCTGCACGAGTTCGACAGCGATCTGCGGATCAGCCTCATCAGCCCCTCGGGCACGGTGGCGACACTGGTGAACCGTCGCGGCGCGTCCGGCGACAACTTCGATTCCACCCTCCTCGACGACGAGGCGTCGGTCCCGATCAGCTCCGGCAGCGCCCCGTTCGATCGCCAGGGCGGCTATCGCCCCGACGACGCGCTCAGCACGTTCGACGGCGAGTCCGCCGGCGGCACCTGGACCCTGGTCATCAACGACACCAAGAGCCTCGACACCGGGTTCCTGCTGAACTGGTCGCTCGACTTCACTCTGCTCAACAACATCTTCGGTGCGTTCGAGAGCAACGACACCATCCCCACCGCGACGCCATTGCAGGGCATCAACGGCTCGGGCGCTGTCCAGCTCCAGGCTTCGGTCGGCGACGGAGGCTTCGGCGGGCTCGATCGCGACATCTACGAGTTCGACGCCTTCGAGGGCAGCACGCTCAACGCGACCGCCGCCTCGTTCGGCTCGCTCAACAGCGCGCTCCAGCTCTTCGACGAGGACGGCAACAGGCTGCGCCTCGCGAACCCCAACGGCTCGCTCGACGCCACTATCAGCAACTTCGTCTTCAACGCCGGCGGCACATTCTACATCGCCGTCAGCGAGGCCAACAACGTCAACTATTCCCCGTTCGACGTCACCACAGGCAACCCCTCGCAGACCACCGGCGCGTACATACTCGACCTCACGCTCTCGGCGGGCGTCTCCGATGACCCGCGCATTCTCGATGGCGTCGGCGTCGATCTCGGCATCGGCGCCAACGGCACCTTCCTCGCCGGCGCAGGCGCCAACCGCACCGGGCTGAGCTTCAACGGCGTCGAGTTCCTCTTCAGCGAGGCCGCGCAGGGCTTCCCGATGCACTTCTACGGCGGCTCGGCGGGCGGCTCGGTCTTCCGCAACGGTGGCGGCACCGGCAGCAGCCTGCCCGTCTCGCTCACCGATCAGTCCGACCTCCAGAACCAGCGACTCGTCGGAGAGTCGACCTTCAACGGCCTGGCCATCGATCGCGCGACCTCCTTCGGCATCGGTGACAACTTCGTTGCCGTCGATGTCATCATCACCAACACCACCGGCCAGCGCATCGACAACATCCAGTGGATGGAGGCGTTCAATCCCGAGCAGGGCCTGAACTTCCTCCAGGGGACCACCGCCAACACCTCCAATGACATTCTCGCCGATGGCGGCGGCACCCTGCCCGCCGGCATCGCCTCGTTCTCCAACAACCTCTTCCCCAACGGCCTGAGCGTCATGCTCGCCGCACCGGCGGCCGACAGCAGGGCCCAGCTCACCTTCTTCGATCCCACCCGTGACATCCGCGACCCCTCGGTCCTGATGGGCCTGGGCGTCAACGACCCCAACGGCACGTCCGCCGACCAGGCGATGGGCCTTTCCTACGAGCTCGGCAACCTCAACGCGGGCCAGACGACGACGCTGCGATACTTCGTGCTCCTGGGCGAGTCCGAGGCCGACGCCCTGGCGATGTACGACGCCATCAACGACGGCACCGGGCGAGGCCACCTCACGGCCAACCCCGCCACTCCAGCGACCGAGCAGCTCATCACCGCGCCGGGCGATGACAACGACGAGGCCGCGACGCTGCCCTATCGCGTCTACTACCCCGAGGGCTTCGCCAACGGCAAGACCAGCACGTTCGTGCCCATCCTCAACCCCCACGGCGTCTCCAACCGCGTCCAGATCATCGCACGCTACGAGTTCGGCGATCGCGACCAGATCATCTCCGAGGAGGTCATCCCCGCCGGCCAGCGTGGCGGCGTGACCATCACCACGCCCGAGCTCTTCGCCGCCGGCAACCAGCTCGTCCGCGCTCGCACGCCCTACGCCATCGAGATCCGCTCGCAGCTTCCCGTTGCCGCGAACTTCAGCCACTACGACCTGTTCCTGCTGACCGACGGCCCGGCCGCCGTCGGCGAGGCGTTCACCAACCAGCTCAACGAGGTCTTCACCTTCGCCGGCGCGACCAAGAACGCCAGCGTCAGCGACTTCCTGCTCTACATGAATACCTCCGATGAGGTCACCAAGGTCACCACGACCTTCTTCCCCACCGGCGGCGGGCAGGCGATCCAGATCACCCAGACCTTCCAGCCCTTCCGCCGAGGCGGGCTCAGCCTCAAGGCCCTCAACCAACTCCCCGCGGGCAGCTACGGCGTCCTCGTCGACGCCGACACGCCCATCATCGCATCGCTCACACACTTCGATCGCGGCGCCGGCACCGCCTACGGCGTCGTCGGAACGCCCGGCGGGGGCGATGTCCGCGGCGCAATCCCCGAGGGCCAGATCGGCCTCAACTCCGTCGGCGAGGTCATCGGCGTGCTCAACGCAAACAGCCAGCGGGCCGAGGTGCTCTTCTCGTTCATCTTCCAGAACGGCACGACATTCCGCACGAATCTGAGCGTCAACGCCCAGAGCCGCGCCGAGCTCGATGTCGCCGCCCTCCGCAACTTCCCTTCCGGCCAGCCCTACTCGGTCCTCTACGAGGTCCAGAACGGCGACCTGCCGGTCAGCCTCGTCCTGCCCACCAAGGTCTTCGGCGATGAGTTCGCCTCCAGCTTCTCCGACAAGGCGTTCACCCTCTGGGGCTTCGGCGAGGGCTTCAGGCCCAAGCGCGAGGGCAACGTCACCGAGTTCCTCCGCCTGTTCAACCCCGCCGACACCGACGTCGCCGTCGAGATCACGATCCACTTCGACGGCGGGCTGGGCTCGGAGACCTTCCGCGCCGTGCTCCCAGGACGCCGCGTCCAGGAGTTTGACGTCCACGACTTCGTCACCGGCGATCGGCGCAACCAGCAGACCTTCTACGGCCTGACCGTCAAGGCCGCCGACCCGATCGTCGCCTACATGGGCCACTTCGACGGCTTCTTCCCGGGCGGCTTCGGCACCCTCGGCACCCCGCTCGGCGCGAGCCAGAACGTCTGAGACCCATCCTGATCCTTGCTCCGAGGGGCCGGCGCATCAGCGCCGGCCCCTTGTCTCTTCAGTGCGATCGTCCGCGACTACGCTCATGGCCATGCCCGAGCTTGCCACACTTTCGACCGACGGACCGATCGCGCAGCTCCGCCTGAACCGCCCCGACAGCCGAAACGCCCTCTCGATCGAGCTGATCCAGGCACTGCGCGATCGCGTCGCCGAGCTTCGCGGGAACTCGGACATCACCGTCGTCGTGCTCACTGGCCAAGGCCCCTCCTTCTGCGCCGGCATGGACCTCAAGCAGGTGCAGGCAGGAGGCGACACACCGGAAATGCTTCTGCGATCGCTCGCCGAGTTCACGCTCGAGCTGCGCGCACTCGAAGCCGTCGTGCTCGCGTCGGTCAACGGCGCGGCGATCGGCGGCGGCTGTGGGCTCGCGTGCATCTGCGATGTCGCGATCACCCACGCCGACGCCAAGCTCGGGTTCCCCGAGGTCGATCTGGGCCTCTGCCCCGCGGTGGTCGCACCGTGGGTCGTGAAGCGGATCGGCGCAGGCCGCGCCCGGGCTCTGCTGCTGCGCGGCGGGCTCATCTCCGGTCGCGACGCCGCGGACATCGCCCTGGTCGATCAATGCGCCGATACCCGCGACGCGTTCGAGTCGTTGACCGAATCGACCGCCCGGCGTCTTGCCGAGGGCGGGCCGCAGGCGCTGCGCGCCACCAAGTCGCTGCTCAACGAGATCGACGGCTCGAATGACGCAGAGCTGCTGCTGCGCGGCGCGGCACTCTCGGCAAGCGTCATCGCCGGCGAAGAGGCCCAGACGGCGCTGCGCGCGAGGTTTGGTGACCGCTAGCTTCGCACCTCGTCGCCCGCCCGCTACTCGTTCTCGGACCGATGCAGCGGGCCTTCGGCGCATATACTGAGCTGTTCGACCGACCGCCCGATTCCGGGTGATTTCCCGAGCCAGATCCATGACCACCGAACCGCTCCGCATCGAGATGGACGAGAACGCCCCCCACGCGGGCTGCTGCACGCTGTGGCTCGACGCCGGCGACTCGCCGATGATCGTCCTCGACCGCCCGCTGATCGAGCGTCTGGAGGACGCGCTGGAGGCCGTGCCGCGCGACGCCAAGGGGCTCGTCCTCGCGTCCGAGAGCGATCGGGTCTTCGTCGCCGGGGCGGACCTCAAAACCATCCACGGCGCGGCTGACAGCGAGTTGCTGGCATACCTGGCCTACGCGTCTGAGGTCTACGCCATGCTCGCGCAGTTCCCGGTCCCCACCGCCGCGGCGATCGGCGGCGCGGCGCTCGGCGGCGGGCTGGAACTCGCCATGCACTGCGACGGGCTCATCGGCGGGCCAAATCCCTCCGCCAAGCCATACCCCGTGGGCCTGCCCGAAGCCGGCCTGGCGCTCTGCCCGGGCTGGGGCGGCACCAACATGCTCCCCGCGCGCATCGACCCGAAAGACGCCATCGAGCGCACCGCCACCGGCCGCACCATGACCTATCCCGAGGCCGTCGACATCGGCCTCTTCGACGCCACGAGCGACTCGCCCGAGACGCTGCTCGACACCGCAAAGGCCTGGGTTCTCAGCGCCGATCTGCCCGAGCGCAACGGCGCGCCCTCCCGATGGATCGGACGCCCGGACAGGGCCGGGGCGGTGCGCGACGCGATCCACTCACTCTCGGGCGACACCTTCGAGTCGCCCTCGGGCCTCGCCGTGATGGAGGCGATCCACGCCGGGCTCAGCGACGACTGGGACGCGGCCCTGCGCGTCGAACAGAACAACCTGGTGCGCCTCCGATCCACGCCCGAGGGGCGCTCGGCGATCGAGGCGTTCTTCGCCAAGTCCGCCAAGCGATAACGCATCGACCTCCGCGGCATCAGACAACAAACGCCGCACCGGCCTCGCCCCAGGCGATCCCGGCGCGACGATGAAGGGAGACGACCATGGCCGACCTCAAGAACATGAAAGGCATCTCCGAGCAAGACCGCAAGGAGCTCGAGGAGGCCGAGAGCCTGCTGGGACCCGAGCCCGAGGCGATGGGCCTGGTCAAGAACTACTTCTGGGGTCGCGTCCGCGAGGATCTGCTGTTTCCTTATCCCGAGATCGTCAGCGCCGAGGAAACCGCCCGCTGCGACCAACTGTTGGCTGAGCTTGAGGACTACCTGCGCGACGAGCACCCCTCGGTGCAGATCGATCAGGAGCAGGAAATCCCCCAAGAGAACCTCGACCGCCTGTTCAAGATGGGCGTGCTGGGCATGACCATCCCGACCGAGTTCGGTGGGCTTGGCATGGGCATCACCAGCTACAACCGCGTCCTGGAGATGCTGGGCAAATACTGCGGCTCGACCGCCGTGGTCGTCAGCGCCCACCTCTCGATCGGCTGCGGCGCTATTAAACTCTTCGGGACCGACGAGCAGAAGAAGCAATGGCTGCCACACCTGGCCAGCGAGTGGCTCAGCGCGTTCTGTTTGTCCGAGCCCAACGTCGGCTGCGACGCCGGCGGGCAGGAAACCCACTGCGAGCTGTCCGAGGATGGCGAGTACTACATCCTCAACGGCGAGAAGAAGTGGGCCACCAGCGGTGCCCTCTCCCGCCTCTTCACCGTCATGGCCAAGCAGAAGATGCCCGATGGCAAGGAGAAGGTCACCGCCCTGGTCTGCACGCCCGACATGGAAGGCATCGACATCTTCCAGAAGAACCGCGCCAAGTGCGGCATCCGCGGCACTTGGCAGGCCCGCATCCGGTTCACAAACGTCCGCGTCCCCAAGTTCAACCGCCTGCACGGCGAGGGCAAGGGCCTCAACGTCGCGCTCACCTGCCTGAACTACGGGCGCTGCACGCTCAGCGCCGGCATGCTGGGCGGTGCACACCGCGCGACGGACCAGGCCATCAAATGGGCCCAGACCCGCCACCAGTTCGGGCGTCCGATCAGCGACTTCGAGCTCATGCGAAAGAAAATCGCCCGCATGAGCGCGCTCAACTACGCCATGGACGCCGTGCTCTACGCGACCACCGGCTTCCTCGATCGCCACGACGACGACATCATGGTCGAGACCGCCATCTGCAAGGTCTTCTGCTCGGAGATGGGCTGGATCGTCGTCAACGACGCCATGCAGATCATGGGCGGCGAGGGCTACATGACAGAGAACGAGGTCGAGCGGATCTTCCGCGACTCGCGCATCAATCTCATTGTCGAGGGCGCGAACGAGGTCATGCAGCGCTTCATCTTCGGCTACGGCGGCAAGCAGCTCGCAGAGCACATGCTGCCCATCAAGGAGGCCGTCGGCTGGGACAAGGACGAGGGCTTCGGCGCGAACCTCTCTCGCATCAGCAAGAACATGATGAAGCGTAACGTCCGCAAGGCCGCCATCCCGCTTGGCATGGAGGTCTTCCTGCACGTCCGCCCGCGGATGGATCGCATCGAGAAGGTGCATTCCTCGCTGCGCCCCCACGCCCGCCGACTCGCCCGTCTGACCCGCGAGCTGAGCCACCAGTTCAAGCAGGCCTCGGCGAAGTTCGAGGAGCGCATCCTCGAGCGCCAGGTCATCCAGGCCCGCCTCGGCGACGCCGCGATGTACGTCCACGCCTTCGCCTGCACGCTCAGCAAGCTCGATTCGCAGGTGCGAGCGGGCGTCAACGGGCCCGAGGGCGAGCGCGATCACGCCGCCGCCGAGCACTTCATGGATATCGCCGAGCTCGAAACTGAGAACTGCTTCGGCGCGATCTATCGCAACACCGACGAGACGATGCTCGAGGCCGCGAGCGCCGCGCTCACGCTCAGCGACACGCTGCCCAACGACCTGTTCATCATCCCCGAACGGGCCCCCGAGGCCCAGGGAACGGGCCGCAAGCCCGTCAATCGCGGCGTCAAGCAGTTCCCGGGCGACAAGCACGTCACCAGCGACACCAACGCCTGAGCCGGGGCCTGAGAGCAGGGCTTTGGACCGCTGAATCCCCCGAGAACCCGCTACGATCGGGCGGACCCGACCGAACGGAGATCGCATGCCGCAACGGACCGTGTACGAGACCAAGATCGAGTACCTGCAGATCCTCGACGAGGACGCCAGACTCGATACCAAGCTCGCAAAGAACACGCTGACCGACGAGGAGGTCCGCGACCTGTTCGAGAAGATGGTGATCTATCGCCATTACGACGAGGTCGCCTTCAAGCTCCAGCGTTCGGGGCGCATGGGAACCTATCCCCAGAACAAGGGCCAGGAGGCCGCGGCCCTCGGCTCGGGCTACGCCGCCAAGAAGGGCACCGACTTCCTCGTGCCGTGCTATCGCGAGAACGCGGCGCTCTTCCTGCACGGCCTGCCGCTGCACTACATCCTCTTGCACTGGATGGGCGACGAACGAGGCAACCAGATCCCCGACGGCTGCCACATGACCCCGCTGTCGATCCCGATCGGCACGCAGATGCTCCACGCCGCGGGCATCGCCTGGGCGTACAAGATCCGCAAGGAGCCGCGCTGCGTCATCACCTACTTCGGCGACGGCGCAACGTCCGAGGGCGACTTCCACGAGGCGATGAACTTCGCCGGCACGCTCCAAGCCCCGTGCGTGTTCTTCTGCCAGAACAACCAATGGGCGATCAGCGTGCCGCGCGAGACCCAGACCGCCAGCGAGACGATCGCCCAGAAGGCCATCGCCTACGGCATGCCGACGATCCAGGTCGACGGCAACGACATGTTCGCGGTCTTCAAGGCCACGCGCGAGGCGCTCGATCGCGCCCGCGCCGGTGGCGGACCCAGCTTCATCGAGGCCGTGACCTATCGCCTCGCCGACCACACCACCGCCGACGACGCCCGCCGGTATCGCGACACTGAGGAGCTTGAGGCCTGGCAGGCCAAGGATCCGATCATCCGCCACCGCAAGTATCTCGAGGAAAAGGGCTTGTGGGACGACGAGAAGCAGGCCGAGACCGAGGCCCGCGCCAAGAAGATCGTGCAGGAGGTCGTCAAGGCCGCCGAGGGCATCGAGAAGCCGAGCTTCGAGGACATCTTCAACTTCACATTCGCGGAGATCCCCGAGTCGATCGCCCGCCAGCGCAACACCGGCCGGACGAGTTCGCTGGGTCAGGATCCAGAGCAGGCGGGCCTGAAGGCCGAGGCGCAGCGGGTTGGCTGAGGAGTTGGATCATGATCGCCGAGGACATCCGACGATTGCTGCGAGAGGAGCCCTTTGAACCATTCGAGATCCATCTCGTGAACGGTCGGAGCCTGCGCGTGCCGCACCGCGATTTCGTGTGGATCCCGCCGAAGCACGTCCGCACGGTGTATGTGATCGACGAGGACGGTTACGTTGAGTTGGTGAACACAATCCTGATCGTGAGCATCAGCCCGCTCCGGGGGCCTGACAACTCCAATGGCGATAGCTCCTGGCCCGCGAGCGGCGGCCCGGGTTCACAAGACGACAACGGCGATCGCAACGGGACCGGCTGATGCTCGTGCGTTTCGAGGACACCAAGGGAAAGCCCGCGTGGATCAACCCGATCCACGTCAAGATGCTGAGGCAGAAGAAGGAGATCACCGAGATGTACGTCTCCGGCACGCCCGGCTGGAACTCGCCCTACCTCAAGGTCCGCATGCCGATGGACGAGGTCGCCGACATCCTCAACGCCGCGATGCCCGACATGGCCTTCGTGCCCGACGACGATGCCGCGGCGGCGCAGCAACAGGCTGCCGGAACCGTCGCCGCGACAAGCCTCCTGGGATGAGCCGATGACCGCGACGTTCCCAAATGAGACCCGCCCGAGCCCTGCCGCGACCGACACGACCGAGAGTCCCATGCACGCCTTGCAAGGAGCCACACGATGACCCTGGTCTTCGACGCAAACTGGCTGAGCGGTGCAGCGAGCCACTCGCTCAACTCCCAGACCGCCATCCTGGCACTGTTTCAGCAGTCCCTTGCCAGCGACCTGCGCGGCAACCGCACCCACGCCGAAGCCGTCCGCAGCGCCGCCATCAGCGACTCCGACACCCTCAACATCTACAAAGGCGTCCACCAGGACAAGTTCGGCACCAACACCGCCCGCGACCAGATCCGCATCGACCAGGCCCACTTCAACGTCGTCTTCGGCGGCAAGGCTTGCCACGTCTACGCCCAGCCCAATCTCGCCCAGAAGTGGGAGATCACCGAGATCACCGGCGGCTGAGCACGAGTCAGAAGACGCATTGGAGGACGGCCGATGATTCCTGACAAACTCAAAGAGGTTCATTCGGCCCGCCCGTTCCGGCCATTCCAGATCCGCCTGGCCCACGGCGAGACGTATACGGTTGACCACCCCGAGTTCCTCGCCATCTCTCGCGCTGGCCGCACCGCGTACTTCGTGGACCCGGACGACCGCGGCCACCACATCGACGTCTTCCTCATCATCGAACTGATCGAACTCCCGGATCTGCCGGGTGACAGCACGGCCAACGGAACCCACAATGCCTGAACGCAACCTCGTCCAAGCTATCAACCACGCCCTCGTCGTCGAGATGGAAGCAGACGAACGCGTCGTCGTTCTCGGCGAGGACATCGGCCTCAACGGCGGCGTCTTCCGCGTCACCGAGGGCCTCCAGCAGACCTTCGGCCCAGACCGCGTCGTCGACACCCCCCTCGCAGAATCCGGCATCATGGGCTCTGCTATAGGCCTCGCCATGGCAGGCATGCGACCCGTCCCCGAGATCCAGTTCGAGGGATTCATGGGCCCGGCCTACGACCAGCTCGTCAACCACGCCGCACGATATCGCACACGCACACGCGGCGCGATCACCATCCCCCTCACCGTCCGCGTCCCCGTCGGCGGCGGCATCCACGCCCCCGAACTCCACTCCGACAGCCCCGAAGCCATCTACGCCCACCACCCCGGCCTCAAGGTCGTCATGCCGACGACGCCCTACGACGCCAAGGGCCTGCTCATCAGCGCCATCCGCGACCCCGACCCCGTCGTCTACTTCGAGCCCAAACGCGTCTACCGCTCCTTTAAGGAAGAAGTCCCCGACGAGTCGTACGAGATCCCGATCGGCGAGGCCAAGGTCGTCTCCGAGGGCGACGACATCACCGTCATCACCTGGGGCGCACCCGTCTTCCAGTGCCTCGACGCGATGGACAAGCTCCCCGAGGATCTCTCGGTCGAACTCATCGACCTGCGCACCATCTTCCCCATCGACATCGACACGATCGCCCAGTCCGTCGAGAAGACCGGGCGCTGCGTCATCGTCCATGAGGCCCCCAGAACCTGCGGCATGGGCGCCGAGATCAGCAGCCTCATCCAGGAACGCTGCTTCCTGCACCTCGAAGCGCCGGTCCAGCGCGTCACCGGCTTCGACACCGTGATGCCCTACTACAAACTCGAACTCGAGTACCTGCCCGAGAGCCCCAGAATTGAAAAGGGCATCCGCGAGTGCGTGGCGTATTAGTGAAAGATACTTGAGATTTGAGATCTCAAATCTGAGATTGAAGGAACTCCATGGCCGGCAAAGTCTCATCCGATCCCAACGTCTTCCTCCTCCCTGACATCGGCGAGGGCCTCCAGGAAGCAGAAGTCATCAAGTGGCTCGTCAAGCCCGGCGACACCGTCGAGGAGAACCAGCCCCTCGCCGAGGTCCAGACCGACAAGGCCCTCACCGAGATCCCCTCGCCCCGCGACGGCGTCATCGCTGAACTCCACGGCCAAGACGGCGATGTCATGAAGGTCCACGAACCCTTCGTCACATACAAAGGATCCGGCGGCGGCGCAAAGTCTGAATCCAAGCCAAAGCCCGACGCCAAGGCCAAGTCCGAATCCAAGGCGCCCGAACCCGCAAACAACGGCGCAGAGCACCGCGAGGACGCCGGCACCGTCGTCGGCCAGATGTCCGACGGCCTCGCCGGCATGAACCGAGAGGCCGGCAAGGCCCTGGCCACCCCGGCCGTCCGCCGCCTCGCCCGCGATCTCGGCGTCGACATCAACGCCCTCCAAGGCTCCGGCATCGGCGGACGCGTCATGGAACGCGACGTCCGCGCCGCCGCAGAAGGCGGCTCATCCGGCGCGACAGGCGCACCCGCCGCGCGCCAGACCTACCGCGATTCATCGGTGGCGCGTGCGGCCTCGACTTCCGCCCCCGCAACACCCCGCGTCGCCTCGCCCCCTAAGAAAGTCGAAATCCCCGCGGGCGCAGACTCCCATCGCGTGCCCATCCGCGACGTCCGGCGCATCATCGCCCAGCGCCTCCGCCAGAGCGTCGACACCGCCGTCCACTTCACCGTCATGGACGAGGCCGACGCGACCAACCTCGACGCCCTGCGCAAGCGCCTCGCCGCCGCCAGCGGCGAAAGAGTCAGTTTCCTCCCCTTCGTCTGCTCCGCGGTCACCCGCGTGCTCACCGGCGCATACGGCGCAATGAACGCCGTCGTCGACGACGACAACAACGAGATCGTCCAGCACCGCTCGGTCCACCTCGGCATCGCCGCCGACACCGACAACGGCCTCATGGTCCCGGTCGTCCGCGACGCCGACCGCCTGGGCGTCCTCGAACTCTCGCGCCACGTCGCCCACGTCGCCGAGGCCGCGCGCAACCGCACCGCCAGCCGCGAGGACCTCTCCGGCAGCACGTTCACGATCAGCAACGTCGGCTCCCACGCCGGGCGCTTCGCGACGCCGATCATCAACTACCCCGAGGTCGGCATCCTGGCCGTCGGCCGCACGCGCGAGGGCATGGTCGTCAAGGACGGCTGTTTCCGCGTCGGCAAGCTCATGCCGCTGAGCCTGGCGTGCGATCATCGGGTGGTGGATGGTGCCACCGCGGCGTTGGCACTCGCCGAGATCGTGCGGCTGCTGGAGGATCCGGAGCAGTTGATGGCGCCGGCGAGGTAGTGGTCATGACTTGAGATCTCAAATTTGCAATCGCAAGAACGAGATCGCAAGGCTGAAATCGCAGCAACTCAATGTTCTGAGATTACGGCCGGAATCCACGCATTGCCGCTCCCCCCCTCTCCTCCGGCTTCGTCGGCTCTTCCATCCAATCCTCACTCCAAGCTTCCCGCCCCTCCCTCACCGCCTGCAACTTTCCCAGAAACCGCTCCCGCCGACGCTCGCGGTCGTACCGCTCGCGCGATGCGTTGTTCAGATACCGCTGCCCCTTGATCTCCGAGTTCTGCAGCGAATCCGCCCAGCCGCGAATCTGCTTGCCGATCGACTCACTCTTCGATCTCAGAGCTGAAATCTGAGATTTGAGATGCTGATACCGCGCCGATCCCGACATCACCGTCAGCATGGATCGCACCTCGCCTGCGCTGCCGCGCGCAATATATAGAAACGAGAGCAACTCCTTGGTCGTCCCCCGCTCGAACCCCTCGGCGATATTGTTGCTCACCGACAATGCAGCACGCAACAACTGGCTCTTCAGATCGCCGTGGTACTTGAAGCACTGATCGTCAACAAGACTCTCGATCGCAACATACAACCTCGCCGCGTCCTTCCAGACAGGCAGATCCTCGAAGCGATTGTACTTCATGGCCCGCAGATTACCGGCCGAGCGCCCTCGACGCAAGCCGGGACCGTGAAATCTGCCGCTCGGGACTCTCGCCAGGAAGACCTGCACCGGGAAACCAATGCACGCCCCAAGATCCAGATCTCAGATCCCGAGCCTCAAATCTCAAATCTCAAATCTCAAATCCTCCAACTCTACACCAACCGCTCCAACTCCTCCCCCTCCATCACCATCACAACCTTCGCATACGCCAGAAAGAACCCCAGCCGCCCCGCACTCCACTCCGGCGTACCCGTCGTGCCAGATAGAACCACCATCCCGCAGCACCTCTTCCGTTCCCCCTACCCTCCCCCATGCACTACCGCTGGCAACTCCTCCGCGCCGGCCAGATCCGCCTCGACGGCGGCGGCATGTTCGGCATCATCCCCCGCGTCGTCTGGAACCGCGCCGTCGAGTGCGACGACAAACACCGCATCACCCTCAGCCACAACTGCCTCTTTCTCGAATCCGCCGAGGCTGACCCCGAACTCAACCGCCCCCGGCGCATCATCATCGAGACCGGCACCGGCGACAAGCTCGACGACAAGATGTCCAGGATCTTCGCCCTCGACGGCACGACCATCCACTCCGCCCTTACAGCCATCAACATCGACCCCGCCACCATCGACGACGCCATCGTCACGCACCTGCACTTTGACCACGCCGGCGGCCTCACCCGACGCTGCCGCGACGACGAAACCCCCGATTGGACCGTCCCACCCGACCACCCCACCCACGCCTCCGGCGACGCCCGCGAAGTAAAACTCACCTTCCCCAACGCCCGCGTCCACACCCAACGCCGCGAGTGGCAGGACGCCATCGCCGGCGACTCGGTCATGACCCGCACCTACTACCGCGACCACCTCGACCCCCTCGAGATCCCCCTGCCCACCGGCGAGCCCCGCCTCGCCCTCGCCGACTCGCCCCCACCGTTCCCGCCCGGCGAGCGCATCCATCGCAACCACCTCCCCACCCTCTCAGCCGTCGAGCGCGCCACCGAGATCCTCCCCGGCATCCGCGTCTTCAACGTCCCCGGCCACACCTGGGGCCAACAGGCCATCCTCTTCCGCGACGCCTCTGGCAACGACATCGTCTTCACCCCAGACGCCATGCCCACCCGCCACCACGTCGCCAGCGCCTACAGCCTCGCCTACGACGTCGAACCCTACACCTCCATGCTGAGCCGCCACTGGCTCCTGCGCGACGCCGCCACCCACGCCTGGACCCTCGTCCTCGACCACGAACCGGACAACCCCGCGTTCCGCGTCGAGCCCGACGCCAAAGGCTGGTTCGAGCTCATCCAAGCCGACCCCCCGACCACGTCCTGACCGCCCACACACGATCGGCGCAGCCGATCCACTCGCACCGGTTTCCATCTGCTCTGTAGAAATCCGGGTTGCGGTCGGGCGCCCAAGGCGCTCCACTGGTCGTCGTGACACAGGACGAGTTCTTCGAGGCGCCGGCCGAGGATGGGTATTGGGAGCGGGTCGCGGCGACGGCGCTCACGGCGGCCAGAGCCTGCATGGAACCCTATGGCTCACGTTTCAGCCGCCAGGATTTCACCCGGCGTCAGCGGCCGGTGATCCTCGTGCTCAGGCAGTTGCAGAAGACCACCTACCGCGGCGTGTGCGCGTTCCTGCATTCGACACCAGGCGTGCGTGCGGCGAGCGGGCTCTCGCGCGTGCCGCACTTCACGACCGCCCAGGAGTCCGCGGATCGGGCCGACGTGCTCGCGGTGGCCGGCGCCATGCTCGGCGAGATCGCAGGACACATGGTTGACGGCCCGGTGGAGATGGCGACCGATGCGACCGGCATGGAGGTCACCTGCGGCGCCAGCCGCTCCTCCGCGAGCGAGCGCAGCTGCCGGGAATCCCGCTCTGTGAAGGCCTCTCCGGCGGTGCTGGGTGGATTATGTATCCCCTGCGCGCTGGTCGTGGACTGGGGTCCGGGCAGCGATCTGACCCCGGCGCTTATTGACAAAGCGATGGCGGTGCTGGCGCCGACGCGCGCGGACCCGGATCGCGGCTCCGACAGCGAGCGATTGCACGAGCAGCTCCGTCACGAGCACGGCGTCAAGAGCGTCATCCCGCCGGTCCCGCGCCGACCCCGGCAGGTGGTGCGCACGACGTCCCGATCGATGATGCAAGAAGGCCCGCCGGGACGCTCCGGGCGGCGCTGGCACGCCGAGACGGCGATCAGCGGGATCAAACACCTGACCGGCTCGACCTCGCACTCTCGCGCCGCCCGCTCGTCGAGACCGCACGCAAAGTCCTCCGCCTACACCGTCCATTGCCAGCGGTCATAAGCAATGACCAGAGAGATGTCTACAAAGCAACTGGAAGCCGGTTGCCAAGCCACAACGCCCCGGAACACGAGATCCCGCGCCGTGGATGGACCGAATCCTCGAGCACGGACCACGCAAACGACCAATGCTCAGCAAACTCGCGTCACCTTTGGTCCAAGAGGCCCGCCCACTCTTCCTAGCTCGCTCTCTTCCGCCCCAGCACCATCGCCGGCACCCCCGCCAGCGCCGCACTCGGATCGCTCTGCGACCCCGCCCAGAGCTGGTCGTTCTCGTACACCACCCACCCGTCGAACCCCCGCTCGCGCAGCGACTCCACCACAGCATCCCCGTGCAGTTCGCCCTCGCCCAGCGCCGCCGGTTTGCCGCCCCGGATCTCCTTGACCTTCACCATCTGGATCCGATCGCCGAGGGCATCCAGGGCCGCCTCGACTGACTCGCCCGCCGCGCGCCCGACCGCCGCCGAGTACGACACCCCGAGCAGCCCCTGAAGATCCGCCTTATCGATGATCGCCCGCAGGCTTTGGCCGGTCGAAAAGCTCCCGCCGTTCTCGAGCAGCACCCGCACGCCGGTGTTCCTGGAGTGATCGACAACCTTGAAAAGCCGCTCACCGATCCGCTTGGCGCACGCATCCAGCTTCTCGCGCCTGTGCTTCTCGAACGCGAACACCCGCACGAACGGGCACCCCAGATCCCGCGCCAGATCGACCATCATCTTCCCCGCCCGCACCGGCCCTTCGAAGTCGCCGAACGCCCGCCCGATCACCGCCGGCTTTACCGGCTCATCGAACCGCAAACTCGTCGCCACGCTCGCGATCGCGCTCCCCGCCTCGTCGAACATCCGCGCGATCTTCGCCGGGTCGCTGTGCGCCGGGTCGCACGCGAGGTCCGAGTTGCCGTAGCCGAACGTCCGCAGCTCGACGCCGTCGTACCGCAGCTCGCACGCTGTCTCGCACACGCGCGGCAGCGTCCACGCGGGGCAGGCGACTGTGCTGAACGCCGATCGCATCATCCGGAACCTCCAGGGCCGCAATCCTAGAGCGCCCTCCACCCCCTCGCGTCCTCCCGATCGCCCAAGCGCCGCCACGAGCCGCCCCGACGCCGAACCTGAGGCTCTGCGAAGGTCCGGATCGACGCCGGCAAGCGCGCCCGGGCCCACCTCGTCCGCGATCCTCCACGTCCGATTCGCTGGACGCTCACACTCTCCCAGCATCCCCAGACAGCACGCCCATCGCCCGGCACGCCCCTCTGCCCCCATCCTGTGTGCTCCGGAGCCATCCCAATTGCACGCTTCATTAACGTGCCCGCGCCCCGCGTCAAGCTCTCGGCCCTCGCCTTCGCCTCGCTCGCCCTCACCGGCTGCGCCACCGCCACCATGAGTCACGACCGCGCCCAGATCGACGCCATGGTCTTCCGCCCCACGAGCCCCGCCATCTCTACCGCCGCCCGCCTCGACCCGCGTTCGCTCCAGCGTCCCTCTGTCGAGTTGGTCAACTCCCGCGCGCCCTGATCCCGATGGCACGGGCGTCCCGTCCGTGCGCGATCCCGCTCGCGCTCCCGCCGCGCTCTACCCTGCCCGATGCCCAGAAGAGACCTCGAGCCCGGCATCCACACCGACCTGTCCCATCGCCTCACCTACGCCGGCTATCTGGGCCTCGACAAGATCCTCGACGCCCAGCACCCGCTCAGCGACCCGGCGCACCACGACGAGATGCTCTTCATCATCCAGCACCAGACCTCCGAGCTCTGGTTCAAGCTGCTCATCCACGAGCTGCGGGCCGCCATGGAATCCATCCGCAACGACAATCTCGAACCCTGCTTCAAGATCCTCGCCCGCGTCAAACACATCCAATCCCAGCTCACCAGCCAGTGGTCCGTCCTCGCCACGCTCACGCCCACCGAGTACCTCCAGTTCCGCTCATCCCTCGGCAGCGCCAGCGGCTTCCAGAGCCCCCAGTACCGCCTCGTCGAGTTCCTCCTCGGCAACAAGGACGACCAGCTCCTGCGCGTCCACGCCCACGACCCTTACTGGCACGCCCAGCTCCAAACCGCCCTGGCTGAACCCAGCCTCTACGACGAGTTCCTCCGCTACCTCGCCCGTCACGGCCACGACATCCCCGCCGACATCCTCGAACGCGACTTCACCCAGCCCCGCGAGTCCGACCCGCGCATCGTCGCCGCCTTCACCAGGATCTACCGCGACGTGAAAAACCACTGGGATGCCTACGAGATGGCCGAGAAGCTCCTGGATGTCGACGAACAGTTCGCCCTCTGGCGCTTCCGCCACCTCAAGGTCGTCCAGCGCATCATCGGCATGAAAACCGGCACCGGCGGCTCCTCCGGCGCACCCTTCCTCCGCCGCCTCATCGACCACGTCTTCTTCCCCGAACTCTGGGCGGTCCGCACCGAGCTCTGAACCCACCCCCTTTTTCTGCCTCCCGCGGGGCGGCGGCATCCTGCCGCCGATCGCCGAAGGCGATACCGCACCGCACGAGCGCGACACCCAACCGGGTGGAACCGGCTTCCAACCGGTCCCCAACGAGCCGCGAGCGCAAGCGACCGGTCCATTTACGCGATACGACGCCGGCACTTCAGGTTTCGCCGAGAATAAATAGTTCTCAAGTTTTCCCACGCATTCCGCATACTCTATATACTGGGTATCAGATTGGGGGTGATCCGATGGCAAGACCAGTGGAAGCGATGCTCGCGCTCTCAATTATCTGTGCGGTGCTCGGATGCAACACACAGTCGGAGGATGATCGAACCTCTCGCGACAGACCGAAACAGACCTACAAAGAGGAACTGCTGACTGCAAACGGTGCCGACTACACAATTGTCAAGGACGAACATCTTCGCCGAGTTAAGCGCGTTGTGAACGTTTTGTTGCCAGCTCCAATCACGGAAACGGACTTGCGGAAAACCGCATTCGCGATCCACAATCAGTATCCCGACTACGAACGAACGTTTATTCTGTACTGGCTTCCGAGCATGGAGGTAGAGGGCATGGCGTGGGCTACAACTCACTTCAACCCCTCACTCAAGGTGGTTATTCAGGGGATGTCCGTCGATGAGGAGGAGTCGGTCAAGCAAACTGCCTTGAAAGCCGACGCCGTCGGAAGGTGGCTCGACCACACACCCTATATCGGAGGCGCGATTGTCATCGAGAGTGAAGGCGACCGGCTCTTTCTTGTCCGCCGGTTCGCCGATGGGAGCGGCGAGCTTCGGTGGGAAGTCCGCGAGACCCAGTTCGATGGTCGTCGCGGGTTCGATCCGGTTGTGCCGCGCCCGGACAAGACGTTCTATGTCATTGCCGCTGACGGCAGCCTTGAAATCTGGGACGAACAAGGGCTGTTCAGCAAAGCCTTGCCGATTCAATAGGCTCGACCGCTAGGCGACTCCGATTCCGATGCATGTCGAGTGCCACTCAGACACGCACCCCGAGAATCTCACTCCTATCCACCCTCGTTGTGCGCCGTTTCGTGACCCTACCCACTCAAACCCTGGACCCCCACCGCCGACGCCGTAGCGTTATCCCATGCTTGCACAACCGCACGCCGTCACCACCCCGTCCCGTGCCACTGGTGGCTCGCCCACCAGTGAAAGCGTGCGAGCACCGCGCTCCTGCGCGCACACCGGCACTGCTGAAAAACCCCAATCAGCGAACGTCACTGGCAACGCACAATCCAAAGCCCCAGACCCAAGACCCCAGACCCAGGCACGAAGTGCCTTCTGTGCCATGCCGCAATCGCCTCACTCCCCCATCCCCAAAACCACCCGAAACCCCGTCCCCTTCCCGACCTCCGAATCGACCTCCAGATGCCCCCCATGCGCCTCGATGATCCGCCGCGTCGTCGCCAGCCCCAATCCCGTCCCCCCGGCCTTGGTCGTGAAGTACGGCTCATAAATCCGACCAAGCGTCTCGCTCC
This sequence comes from Phycisphaerales bacterium, assembly GCA_029260315.1. Taxonomy (GTDB): domain Bacteria; phylum Planctomycetota; class Phycisphaerae; order Phycisphaerales; family UBA1924; genus S146-42. Next base: position 55,795 of record JAJDDM010000008.1, read on the forward strand.
CAATTCCCGGCCCCGTATCGATCACATGGATGATCGCGCACGCCTCGCGAGACTCATCAACCCCGCGCTCGGTCCGCAGGATCAGCTCCCGCGTCTTCTCCTGCTCGCGCATCGCCTGCACCGCGTTGAGCATCAGGTTCAACACCGCCTGCTTCAGATGGGCCGCGTCGATCGGCGCGATCAGCTCTCCCGGAGCGAGCTGCGTCCGCACCCGCACGCCGTTGCGATCCGCCTGCGGCTGGAAGAAATCCACAAGCTCCTCGACCAGCTCATTGATATCGCCCGGGATCGGCTCGACGTGCAACTCGCCGGCGAACTGGAGGAAATCCTCCAGGATGCCGCGCAGTCGCTCGGTCTCGCGCCGCAGCGCATCGACCCGCCGCGAGATCCGCCCGCGCTCCTCCTCGGGGATCTCCAGATCCCCGATCCCCTCGCGCAGCAGCCCCGCGTTCAGCGCGATCGTGCTCAGCGGATTGCGGATCTCGTGGGCCAGCCCGCTGGTCATCGACCCGATCTCCGCCAGGCGCTCGGCGGCCCGCGCCCGGCGCTCCGCGGCACGCGTCCGCGCGATCGCCCCCCGCGCGATCGCCCAGCACAAGGCCCCCGCCAGCGCCAGACCGAAAACAAAGCCAATCGCCAGCCATCCGATCACATGCGTCTCGGCGACCGCGAGTGCGGCTTGGGCACCACCACGACCTCCGGCGGATCCAATCGCTCCACCCGCGTCGCCTTCCAGCGGTCATCCACCATCTCGGCGTCGTACCGCACCCGCGATTCATCGCGCAGCGCGCGAAACCCTTCGCCCTCGATCGCCGTGTAATGGACGAACACGTCCTGGCCCTCGGGTCCGATGATGAATCCGAAGCCCTTGCGTGAATCGAACCACTTGACGACGCCTTCGGCGTTCTCGATCGCCTGGTCGCCCATGTCACGCTCCCGGCTCGGCCGGTCCGCCGATCGTCCGACCATCCAACGGATGCACGTCGGGACACATGCTCGTCCGCTCTCTTCTCCTTGCCTAGATTACCAGAACGAAAGCGCACGTCAAGCCCGATCGTGCGGACTCGGAAAGAATCCGGACCGGCCCGTCCAAATCGTTGGACCGCATCGGGTTACGCCTACGCGTCGGCCGCGCCGACCGGCTCGGCATTCTCGTCGGCGTTCTCATCGACCATCGCCGCCTTGCGGCTCAGCTTGATCCGGCCCTGGTCGTCCACCAGGATGACCTTGACCTTGATCACGTCGCCGACCTTGACCACGTCGCCCACGTTCTTGACAAAGCCGTCGGCGAGCTCGGAGATGTGGCACATCCCGTCGGTGCCGGGCGCCAGCTCGACGAACGCCCCGAAGTCCTTGGTCGAGACGACCTTGCCCTCGTAGATGGTGCCGACCTTGATCTCCTCGCAGATGGCCTCGATCTCTGCGCGGGCCTCGGCGATGGTCTCGCCGTTGGGGCTCGCCAGCAGGACCGTGCCGTCCTCCTCGACGTCGATGTTGACGCCGTACTTGTCCTGGAGGGCGCGGATGGTCTTGCCGCCGGGGCCGATGAGCTTGCCGATCTTGTCGGGGTCGATGCTGAGGCTGACGATGCGCGGGGCAAAGACGGAGATGTCGGATCGGGGCTTGGCGATCGCCTTCTCCATGGTGTCGATGATCTGGAGGCGGGCGACGCGGGCCTTCTCGAAGATGTCGCGGATCTCGGCGACCTGGAGGCCCCTGGCCTTGAGGTCGAGCTGGATGCCGGTGATGCCCTCGCGGGTGCCGCCGACCTTGAAGTCCATGTCGCCGAAGAAGTCTTCCTCGCCGATGATGTCGATGACGTGGACGACCTTGCCGCTGTCGTCGCTGAAGCGTCCGACGCTGATGCCGGCGCAGGTGTCTTTGATCGGGACGCCGGCGTCCATCAGGGCGAGGCAGCCGCCGCAGATCGAGGCCATGGAGCTCGATCCGTTGGACTCGGTGATGTCGCTGATGAGGCGGATGGTGTAGGGAAAGTCGTCTGGGCTGGGGAGGATGCCCATGAGGCTGCGCTCGGCGAGTGCGCCGTGCCCGATCTCGCGGCGGCCGGGGCCCATGATGCGGCCGGCCTCGCCGACGCAGAAGGGCGGGAAGTTGTAGTGGAGCATGAACTTCTTGGAATACTCGGGCAAGAGGCCGTCGACGATCTGCTCGTCGCGACCGGTGCCGAGGGCGCAGGTGACCAGGCTCTGGGTCTCGCCCCGCTGGAAGAGTGCCGAACCGTGGGTGCGGGTGAAGACGCCGACCTCGGACTCGATGGGGCGGACCTCGTCGAACCTGCGGCCGTCAGCGCGGATGCTCTCTTCGACGATGAGCTTGCGGGTGAGCTTCTTCTCGAGGGTGCGGAAGGCTTCCTTTGCCCAGCCCTTGGCGGCGATGCTCTTCTTATTGGCCTCGACGCTGGACATGTCCTCTTTGAAGTGCTCGTCCATCATCTTCGAGCGGATCTCATTGACACGCTCGGAACGCTCAGTCTTGCCCTGGATGCGGCGGGCGGCGAGCAGGTCGGTCTCGACCGCGGCGCGGACCTTGTCGACGATCTCTTGGGGCGGGAGGTTGAGCGGATTCTTGATGGTCTTCTCTTTGCCGACCTTGGCGACGAGCTCGTCGATGAGCTTGACGATGTCCTTGACCGCCTCGTAGCCGAACTCAATGGCGTCGGCCATGTCGAACTCGGCGATCTCGGCGGCGCCGACCTCGATCATGTTGATGCCGTCGGCGTGCCCGCTGAGCACGAGGTCGAGATCGGAATATTCGAGCTGGGTGTTGGTGGGGTTGATGACGAATCGCGGGCCGTCGTCGGTGTGGATGCGTCCGACGCGGACGGTGCCGATGGGGCCGTCGAACGGCGCGTTGCTGATGGCCAGGGCCGCGCTGGCGGCGACCGAGGCGAGCACGTCGGTGTCGTTCTCGCCGTCGTGGCTCATGACCCAGCACTGGATCTGGACCTCGTCGATGAACCCGTCGGGAAACAGCGGTCTGATCGGGCGATCGATCATCCGCATGGTGAGGATTTCCTTCTCGTTGGGCGCGCCCTCACGCTTGCGGAAGCCGCCTGGGAACTTTCCGCCGGCGGTGAGCTTCTCGCGGTAGTCGACCTGCATGGGGAAGAAGTCGAGGCCCGGGCGGGGATCGGCGCGGACGACGGCCGCCATGACGGTGCTCTCGGCGAAGCTTGCGATGACGGCGCTGGAGGCGAGCTTGGCGACGCGTCCGGTGGCGATCGAGAGTGTGCGACCGGCGATCTCGGTCTCGACGACGGTGGATCCGAGCTTCTCGGCTGTGGAATGCATGATTGCTCCTTGGGTGCGCCCGGCGCTATCTGCGCTTGGGGCGGTGATGCGAATGTCGGGCCGATCGCCCTGGAGGCGGGCGTGCCCGTGTGCATCGCGGGGAGCGTTGAGCAACCGAGGCAGGGGGCAGAACGCACCGCGGTGCGCTGTGCCTGCTGCCACCGAGGCTCGCCGATGCTTCCCGCGAACCGGTGACAAAGAAAAGAACCCGCGGGCGTGCGTGCCGGCGGGTTCAGGGGTTGGGTCTACTTGCGGAGTCCGAGCTTCTTGATCGTGTCGAGGTAGGCGTCGCGCCTGGTGTTGCGGAGGTAGCGGAGCAGGCGGTTGCGTTTGGCGACCATCTGGACAAGGCCGCGACGGCTGTGGAAGTCCTGCTTGTGCTCGCGCATGTGCTCAGCGACTTCCTTGATGCGCGCGGTGAGGATGGCGATCTGGACCTCGGGGGAGCCGCTGTCGTTGCCGTGGCGTCGGTGATCGGCCATCGCCTGGTTCTTGTCGGTCGCTGCGATCATGCGGTCGGCTCGCTTTCGTTCGCTGTTCGTTCGGATTCGCGGTCTGTCTGACTGGAACGATAGGGAGAGTGCCCGGGCCTAATCAAGGGAGGTGGGCGCGGGCGAGTCGGCATGGTAGGTCTCGTGGGGCTGGGAGGGGCGGTTGGTCGGGGCGGTTCGCGGGTGGATTTCCACTGGATGGGAGCGCGAGCCGATGGTGGGGCCATGACGGCACACTTGACGGCAAAGCGGGCGGCGGCGCTATCCTCACCGACGATGGCAGGTCCAGATATTTCTCGGCGTGTCGGGGGGCTCAAGCCGTCGGTGACGGTGGCGGTCGCGGCGACGGCGCGGGCGATGAAGGCTGCGGGCGAGGACGTGATCGGGTTCACGCTCGGGGAGCCGGATTTCGACACGCCGGGGTTCATCAAGGACGCGGCGATCGAGGCGCTGCGAGAGGGGCAGACCAAGTACATCGCGACGCTGGGTGATACCGAGACGCGCGGGGCGATCGCGCAGAAGCTGACCGAAGAGAACGGGATTCCGGGGCTGACCTGGGAGCATGTGGCGGTGAGCGCGGGGGCGAAGCAGGCGCTGTTCGTGCTGATGCACTGTCTGTTCGATCAGCCCGCGCCGGGTGAGCCGACGGGGCAGTTGGTGATGCCGACGCCGACGTGGGTGAGTTATGAGCCGATCGCGGAGCTTGCGGGGGCGGAGGTGGTTTCGCTTGCGACGCGAGCGGAGGACGGGTTCCGGATATCGCCAGAGCGGCTCGGGGAGGCGATCACGGAGCGGACGCGGGCGATCGTGCTGTGCTCGCCGAGCAATCCGTGCGGGACGATGTACGCTGAGGAGGACCTGCTCGCGATCGGGCGGGTGATCGAGGGGGTCGTCGAGCGTGCGCCGGGTCTGGTGGTGATTGTCGACGAGATCTACGAGAAGCTGGTGTACGGCGGGGCTCGGCATTTTTCGTTGGGGTCGATTCCCGCGATCGCCGAGCGGGTCATCACGATCAACGGGATGAGCAAGGCCTACGCGATGACGGGGTGGCGTGCGGGGTACTGCGCGTGCCCGGGCGCGTTCGGCAAGCGGCTGATGAAGGCGATGGGGACGCTGCAGGGGCAGATCTCGACGAATACGACGAGCTTCATTATGCCGGCGATTCGCGCGGCGCTTCGCGATGGACACGACGAAGTCGAAAAGATGCGCAGCGCGTTCGAATCGCGTTCGCACGTCTTGGGCGAGCGGCTGCGGGCGATCCCGGGGCTGAGGATGGGTGCGATCGAGGGGGCGATCTACGCGTTCCCGGATGTGTCGGCGCACTTCGGCAAGGTGAGCCCCAAGGGGGCCAGGATCGAGTCGTCGCTGACGTTCTGCGAGGCGATGCTGCGGGAGCAGAAGCTGGCGGTGATTCCGGGTGAGGACTTCGGGTCGCCGGGGGAGAAGCACGTCCGGCTGTCGTTCGCGTGCGACGAGCAGACGATCGATCGCGGGACCGAGCGGCTCGCGGCGTTCGTGGACTCGCTGACGTAGGGCGAGCAAGGGCGATGGGCCCGGAGGGAGCACGCGTTGGGATCGGTGGAAGAACGGATCCACTCGGCGATGGCGATGCAGCGGGCGAGTGATCTGGCGGGCGCCGAGCGCGAGTTGCGCGCCGTGCTGGCGGAATCTCCCGGGATGCCGATGGTGTGCGCGCTGCTGGGCCGGATTTTGAACGAGACGGATCGTGCGGAGGAGACGGTTGCGATGCTGGGGCCGATCGCCGAGCGCGAGCCGGGGCGTCCGCTGGTGCGGCTGTCGCTGGGGATGGGGCTCAACAAGCTGGGGCGATACGAGGAGGCGCTGGGGCACCTGGAAGCGGTGTGCGAGATCCGGCCCGCTGATATGCAGGGCTTCTTCTGGCGGGGCGCGACGCTGACGCGGCTGGGGAGGTATGAGGAGGGGGACGCGCTGTTCCGCAGGACGATCGACGCGGCGCGGGGGGATCCGATGGAGCTGGGGCAGCTCGGGCGGCGCTTGTTCGTGCTGGGGCGGTACGAGGTCTCCGCCGAGGCGTATGAGCGGGCGATCGAGGACGGGGCGACCGACGCGTCGATGCTCCTGCGGCTGGCGTCGAGCTATTACTCGCAGCGGCGGTACGGCGATGCGCTGGATCGCGCCAGGCGGGCGATGGCGAAGGACCCGAAGAATCCGTCGGCATACATGGTCGTCGCGGAGGTGCATGAGAAGACGCACGAGCTGGAGAAAGCCGCGGCGTCGGCGCGCGAGGGGCTGCGACTGGAGCCGACGCACACCGTGCTTGCGCGGGTGCTGGCGCGGCTGGAGCGGCGGCTGGGCAGGGGCGAACGCGCGGCGGAGATCACGGCGCGGGCGCTGGAGGCGGGCGTCGAGGATCCGCGGTTGCGAAGCCCGCTGCTGATGGAGCGCGGGCAGGCGCTGGACGCGACGGGCAGGCACGACGAGGCGTTCGAGGCCTTCCGCGAGGGCAAGGCGGTGTGGCTGGAATCGACCGGTGGCCGGTATGGGTTCGAGGCGTTTCCATCGCGGGTCGGCGACCGGCGCGAGGCGGTGCGGCGGATGCGCGGCATGGATTCGGGCGTGCGATCGGGCGCTGCATCGGGCGTGGATTCGGGCGTTGGCGACGCCGGCGAGATCGCCCCGGTGTTCTTCATCGGGTTTCCGCGCTCGGGCACGACGCTGATGGAACAGGTGCTGCGGGCGCATCCGGGGATCGTGACGCTCGATGAGGTGGAACTGCTCGACGGCGTGGTGGCCAAGCGGGCGAGGGAACTGACGGGCGCCTCGGCGGATAGCGAGATCGTGTCGGCTGTCGGGGATGGACAGATCCCGGAGATTCGGCGGGCGTACCTCGAGGAGAGCGAGAGGCAGCTCGGCGAGGCGTTGGGCGGGCGGCTGCTGGTCGACAAGCTGCCGTTGAACATCACGCGGATCGGGCTGATCCGGCGGGTGTTTCCCGGAGCACGATTGCTCGTTGCGCTGCGGGATCCGCGGGACTGTTGCCTGTCGGGGTTCATGCAGTCGTTCGAGGCGAACGAGGCGATGGTGCATTTTCATTCGGTCGCGTCGGCGGCGCGGTTGTATGCGGCGGTGATGGATCTGTGGCTCGAGGCTCGCGAGGCGATCGGCGAGCCGTATCTGGAGTATCGGTACGAGGATCTGACGGCGGACTTCGAGGGGACGGTGCGGGAGGTGCTGGCGTTTCTTGGGCAGGAGTGGGACGAGGGCGTGCTGCGGTTTCAGGAGGGGGCGAGGAAGCGGGCGATCAGCACGCCGAGCTATGAGCGGGTGGTGTCGGCGATCGATCGCAAGGCGGTTGCGCGTTGGCGGAAGTATGAAGCGCACATGGGCGAGGCGCTCGCGATTCTCAGGCCGTATGTCGAGGCGTTCGGGTACGACGACTGAGTTGGGCTGCAATCGGGGGTGAGCGCGGAGGGTCGGCGGTGGCGGACGTGGCGGATCGGATGCGCGAGGCGACGGAGTTTCATAAGGCGGGGAAGCTGCGCGAGGCGATCGCGGCGTATGAGAGCGTCGTTGAACAGGAGCCGGGCAACGCGCGGGCGTGGGCGGCGATGGGGCAGATCTGGAGCACGCGCCTGGTGTACGGGCGGGCGGTCGAATGCTTTGAGAAGGCTGTCGAGGCCGCGCCGGGGGAGTTCATTTTTCTGTATCTGCTGGCGTTGCCGCTGCGGCGGTTGGGGCGGCTGGAGGATTCGATCGCGGCGTTGACGCGGGCGACCGAGCTGCGGAGCGACCACTGGGAGAGCCATCTGGATCGGATCGCGGCGCTGGAGCGGATGGGACGCGATGCGGGCGAGGCGAGGGCGGCGTTGGAGGAGGCGCTGCCGGGGGATGTCGGGGCATTGGAGAGGCTGGGCGAGGAGTTGGCGGCGAGTCGTAAGCGGGCGGCGCTGGCGTGCTATCAGCGGGCGAATGCGCTGGACGGTTCGAGTGCGGCGCGGCTGGTGCGCCAGGGCGAGTTGGAACGCGAGCTGGGGCTGCACGAGGCGGCGCTGGCGAGCTTTGAGCGCGCGGTGGAACTGGACGCGAGCGCGGAGGGGGCGCACGCGGGGCTGGCGTGGGTGTGCGAGCGGCTGGGGCGCAACGAGGAGGCGAGGTGGTACGCGGGGACGGCGCTGGGGCAGGACCCGCGGGATATCGAGCTGGGGCTCGCGGTGGCGCGGCTGGATCGCAAGGAGGGAGACCTGCGTGGGGCGGTGGCGCGGCTGCGGGCGATGAAGGGCGATCCGCGGATCGAGAGCAAGTGGACATACGCGAGCGTGTGCATCGAGATGGGGCTCGCGCTGGATGCGGGGGGCGATGCGCAGGGAGCGTTTGCGCAGATCTCCGAGGGCAAGGCGGTGTTGAGCCAACGGCGGGCGGCGCGGCGGTTTCCGCGCGGCGGGCTGACGGCGTGGATCGGGCATGTGCGGGAGAAGACCGCGGGGCTTGAGGGAGAGGCGTGGCAAGAGCAGCGCCAGGGCACCGAAGTGGACGATGGCGGGCGCGGGCCGATCTTTGTGGTCGGGTTTCCGGGCTCGGGTGCCGAGACGATTGCGGAGCTTGCGGCTCGCTCGGCGGGCGTGCGTTCGAGTGGCGGTGCGCCGTGGCTCAGCGAGACGGTTCGCGGGGCGCGCGAGCTGCGCGGGAGCGAGGCGTCGTATCCGGACGTGCTGGGTGAGTTGAACGAAGAACAGGTGCGTGCGCTGCGAGCGCAGTACCTCGCGGCGGCTGGGAACAACGCGGGCGATGCCGGCACGGGCCGAATCGTCGATGCGCTGGATATGAATATCACGCGGCTTGCGGGGATCGCGCGGCTGTTTCCAGAGGCAAAGATCGTGGTGGCGCTGAGAGACCCGCGAGATTGCTGTCTGGAGTGCTACTTCTCGCTTGCGGAAGCGGACGCGACCTCGGTGCATTTCTTTGACTTGGACGCGACGACGGCGCTGTATGAGAAGGTCATGGATCTGTACCTGGCGAGTCGGGATCGGCTGGGACTGGAGATCGCGGAGGTGCGGGTGGAGGATGTCGCGGCGGATCCGGCGGCGCTGTCGCGCCGGGTCGTGGAGTTCGTGGGGGAGACATGGAGCGGGTCGGTCACGGAGGGGCTGGAGATTGGGGCGTCGAGGTGGCGGCGGTATGCGGATCGGCTGGAGCCTTATTCCGAGCGGCTGGAGCGGTTTGTGGGGGAGTTTGGGTACGGGGAGTAGCTGCGCCGACTTGGTGACTCATAGGGACTCCAGCGAGTCATTGCGCTTCGATGGACGCGACAACGCCTTGTTCCCTGGACGAACGATCACCCGAACGCGCGAGACATGGACGGCATGCGAAAGGGCTGAACCAGAGCCGCGTGCGTGAGCACGCGAGCCTTGCGCTCAGGAATAGAACGAACT
>JAJDDM010000071.1 GCA_029260315.1 Phycisphaerales bacterium
GCTTCGCGACCCACCTGCTCATCGGCGGGGTGAATCTCCGCATCGTCCAGCAGCTCCTGGGGCACGCGGACATCGCGACCACCGAGATCTACACGCACGTCGACCGCGAGCACCTGAAAGACGTCCACGCGAGCTGCCACCCGCGCGCGTGAGACGGTTTCCCTGCAAACCCCCGCAAGATCCGCTAGGCTCGATGTCCACGACCCCAGCCGAGGAGGTGCGCAATCGATCTCGCAACGTTCTGGAAGATCCTCGCCGTCGCCCTGTACGCGGGTGCGCTGCTGTTCATCGGGTACGTCGCCTCCAAGCGAATGAAGGACATCCGCGACTACTACGCCGGGGGCAAGCGGCTGGGCTTCATCAACGTCGCGTTCAGCGCCCGCGCCACGGGCGAATCCGCGTGGCTGCTGCTGGGGCTCACCGGCACCGGCTTTGCCGTCGGCGTCATGGGGTTCTGGGTCGTGCTGGGTCGTGCTGGGCGAGCTGATCGGCGTCGGCGGCGCGTGGCTGCTCCTTTCTCGGCGTTTCAAGCGGCTGAGCGACAAGTACGATTCCATCACCGTTCCCGATTATCTCGAGTCGCGTCTGCGCGACTCTGGGCACTGGCTCCGGCTGATCGCCGCGGGCGCGCTGGTCGTGTTCGTGCCCATCTACGCGGGGTCGCAGGTCTTCGCGACCGGGCAGGCGTTCCACGCCTTTCTCGGCCTCGACCACTTCCTCGGCGCGACGATCGGCTTTCTCATTGTCCTCTTCTATATCACCAAGGGCGGCTTCGTCGCCGTGGTCTGGTCGGACGTCTTTCAGGGCACGCTGATGCTCATCGGGCTGGTCCTCCTTCCCATCGTCGGCGCGCTGGAGATGAGCGGCGTCACCAACATCTTCGACACCCTGCGCGACATCGACCCGCACCTGCTCAGCCTCCACGGACCGGGGGTCGCACCGGAGGGCTCTGTCGAGGCGGCGCCATCCACCGGCCAATGGGACGCGCTGACCATCACCACGATTCTCGGCTTTGTCGCCATCGGCATCGGGTTTCTCGGCTCGCCGCAGGTCTTCGTGCGGTTTATCTCGCTGCGCAGCGAGAACGAGATCAAGAAGGGCGCGGCGGTCGCGCTCACCTGGACGATCCTCGCCGATTCTGGTGCCGTGCTCGTGGGCATGGTCGGCAGGGCCCTGTACGACTGGTCGACGATCGCCGGTAACCCCGCGGCGGTCGTGGCGGGCGATAAGGAGAACATCCTGCCGTTCATGAGCCAGGATCTGCTGCCGGCGTTCGTCGCGGGCGCGTTCATCGCCATGGTGTTGAGCGCCATCATGTCCACGATCGATTCGCTCCTGGTGGTCGCGTCCAGTGCCGCGGTGCGCGATTACTGGCAGAAGACCCGCCACCCGGACATGGCGGATAACACGCTGGTGCGGCTCAGCGAGAAGCTGACGCTGGTGCTCGCGCTGGTCGCCTTCGCCATCGGCATGGGCATCCTTTTATACGACAAGGAGGAGGGCGTCTTCTGGGTCATCATCTTCGGGTGGTCCGGCATCGCGGCGACGTTCTGTCCGACGATCATCCTGAGTCTGTTCTGGACGAAGCTGACGGCGCTGGCTGCGCGCTGCGCGATGGTGACGGGGTTTCTGTGCGTGCCGCTGTTCAAGTTCGCGGCGCCGAAGGTGCTGACGGCGCTGGGGTGGGGCGAGGGCCCGGCGTATCTGTCTGCGCTGGACGTGCTGCTGCCGTCGTTTCTGGTCTCGGGCGCGGTGGCGATCATCGTGAGTCTCTTGGATAAGCGTGGGCAGGAGCGGGTGGCGGATGTGGCGGAGGACTTTCGAGAAATTGGAAAACCGAAGCGGGTCGATTAGCGGGTCGGGATCCACATGGCGCGGTCGTCTGCCGTTCCCGATCTCGTGAGCGCAGCACCACTCGCGGGCCGGATCAAGGCAGCCTCCATCGCCCCGATGGGGCGAGATTCCGCGATGCCAGGTCCATGGGTTGCGCGTCTGCGCGACGGTGTCGCGAGACGCTCCACCCGTGGCTACAACCTTTCGCCCCGATGGGGCGATGATTCGCGCGGTCATGGGAAGCCGGATTCGATGGGGTCGCAGGTGATGGTGGTGATGCGCCAGGGGCGGTGCGGTTGGGGCGACTCGTAATTGTGATTCGCCCGGGATCGTGGTTCGGGCGGTTCTTCCGCTTCCTGACGGGCGGGGCTCATCGGAGGGGATTCGGAGTCGCGGAGATTTTCTGAGTTGCGGTCATCCAACGCATCGGCTCGGAGAGGCGATCTACCCAGAGCATCGGCTCGGAGAGACGATCTACCCAGTGGCTCGAGGCGCAGGTCGAGGGAGACGCAGCGGGCGCGCGGGTGGACGATGCAGAGGTGCTGGTCGTAGGACTCGTCGGTGCGGGTCGGCGGGTCGGTGATTGCTTGGACGTGATTGTGGAGGTGCTCGGCGAGATCCGGGTGGTCGTCGATGAGGTCTTCGGCGTTGTCGGGTATGGGCTCGTTGTTGATGGTTGCGCCGGGGGCGCAGCAGGCGTGGAGGGTGGCGAGGGCCTCGTCGGGGTCGAGGGCGGCACGCTGGGAGAGGGCGTCGAGGGCGTGCGCGACGACGTCGCGGGGGACATTCGGCATTCGGCATTCGGCATTCGGGGGAGACTGGGGCGCGAGACGGGCGTTCGAGTCGGTTGTGGCTCGCGGGCGGGTGTTAAGGGCGCGGAGGAGGGCGGTGGCGGCGCGGCGTTGTTCGATGGGGTCGTCGGATTCGAGGAGGACGCGTTCGAGGGTGTCGATGGCGGTGCGGCGGGCTTCGGTTGCGCGCAGGGCGAGGGAGTCGGCGGCGGCCGCGCGGAGGCGGTCGAGGATGCGCTGGGTTTCGGGCGATTCGAGCCAGTCGAGGAGATCGGTGAGTGGGATGTCGGTCTGCTCGGCGACGGCGCGGAGGTCGTAGTTGGCGTTGAGGTAGAGGTGGAGGAGGGATTCGGGCTCCAGCCCCGAATCGGGGTTCACCACGGAGACACCGAGGCACGGAGGAGGATCTTGTGTGAGCGGTTCGGCGGTCATGTGCAATTGTTCGGGGAGGGGCGGGTGGAGGCGAGGCGCGGGGGGCGCATGTCCACGATTCGGCGGACGAAGGGCGTCCTTGTGCGCGCTTTTTCTCAGTAGTGCGGCAGTCGATGTGGGTAAGAGGTCGAGGGGTGGAACGAGGTCGTCGGCGAGTGTGGGGAGGGAATAGAGATTGTCCAAAAGGGCGATGAGGATGGTTTCTGGAGGGTGAGTGGGCCGAGAAAGGGCATGGCAACAATCGCGATCTGAGAGTGTGGACTTTGGCCCAAACTTCCCTATCCTGCCGCGTGCTGCTGCGGACGAGGGACTTCAACGATGCCGGAAAGGAACTCGCCGCACATCGGGAGGCCTGTCAGGCCGTCGAAGATGTTCTGGCTACTCTGCAACTTCAACTAAAAGCATCAGACCAAGCCAACATTCAAGGCACGCCGATATTCGATCCGGTCGGCACAAACGCAATGATCAAGCAAGGTCTTGTAGCGAAGGGCCTGCGTCCGAATCTACGGGTTCCTCCCGAGTTTCGATTCTTGGGCACGGACGTAGACTTTGCCGTCGATGGGATACTGGTCGAAGTGCAATTCTCGAACTACCCATTTCTACTTAACAACCTGCTCAGATCAGAGCTATTTTACAAATCGAACACTTCTATGCCAGACGAGCCAATGCGGGCTGCGATTATCATCACAAAAGCCCACATGTTTAAGGCGTCTAATAGCACCCTATATTACGAGCAGGCTGCAAAGCAACTAAGCGCCCTTGCAGAGCATAGCGTGTTCGATGTGCCAATCCGGCTGATTGGCTTGTTTGCTCCCAAGGACGAACAGTTTACCGCAACGTTTAACATCTACACCAATCCTCGTTACTCGAGGACTTTGGAATCTACAACTCAGCGCAAAGTCATTGCACAGTCGGGAGTTACGACGAAATCGCGATGTACAATCAAGTTTGCCGGTTCATGAGAAGAGCGGCATTCCCTCCTTCTTCCCTCCATTCAGATTGACATCTACTGGACGATCGTCGCCCCGAAGATCAGCGGCGAATGCAGCTTCCTCATACTCGATACGATCTTCCATCTCTGCGAGATGATGATGCTCCGGGTGAATTTTGGCTTTCGATCGATCTGTCGGCTGCCGCCCCACTTGCACCGCAAAGCGGTACATCTCTACAACCTCCCCCGTTCGTTCGCAGTAGTCCCGAAGTGTCTTGAGATTGGGGAATACTCCGTGCTCGTCAGGCTCGCCGGCTAGCCTCTGCTCCGCAATCTGGTGATACTCTTCGTCCTTCTCGGCCCCGATGAATCGACGATCTAGGTCTCTGGCGACGACCGCAACGGTCCCAACACCCATGTACGGATCAAGAACGACATCGCCCTCATTGGTCGTTGCGAGCACAATCCTGGCGACCATATCTTCAGGGAACTGGCACGGATGAACGGTCTGCTCCTCGTGATTGTGTTTGACGTTGCGGAACAGCCAGATATCCCCGGGATTCTTGCCTTCAGGGTTGCACGATAGTTGCCCTCGCTTGTCCCCTCGATAGTGTTTCTTGTTCTGATACTTCTGCGGCACGCGGACGGCGTCGAGGTTGAACGTGTATGTATCAGTCTTCGTAAACCATAAAATCGTTTCGTGGCGACATGAGAACTTCTTCTTCGCGTGCAGGCCGTGCTGTCGAGCCCAGACTATTCGATTTCGCGGAATGAGTCCACAGGATTCCAGGACTGGGAAAAAGCGTATATCGAGTGGAACGAGCATTCCGCGGTCGGCAAAGGCTCCTACCTGCCAGAAGATCGACCCCGTTCGGGAAAGGACCCGCGAACACTCCAGAAGCACTTCCGTCTGTGCCTGTATATATCGCTCCAAGGCGATCTTTGATTCGTACTCCTTGCCGAGGTTGTAGGGGGGAGACGAAACGATCAGGTCGACGGAATCGTCTGGCAGCGATGCCAGAAGCTCTCGGCAGTCTCCGCAGAACACCCTGTCCATCCGTCCATCGAGCTTGTTTCTACGAGCCATTACTTCTCCCGTACAGAGGCCAAGCATCGGCTCCTGAAGGCGCATTGTACCTACCATCTACCAGATCTGCGAGCTGTCGGCAAGCTGATTCCTTTCAAAGGCTGCCCTTAGTTGGAGACGATTCGTCGGATGTGGCGGGGTCAGCTCAACTGGCCGCCTATACACCTGCCTGCTATGATTTCAATGATTCTTGAAACTTCCGAAGACACGCGGAGCGGACGATGCACACACCCCAGGAGCACCCCCACCTTCGCGCTTCCGATCCCGGCTTGCTCGAGGGCGTGGTGCGGGGCGAGGCGCGGCTGACGCCGGTGCAGGGGCTGGAGCTGTACGCGATGCCGCTGGCGGAGTTGGGCAGGTGGGCCGATGCCCGCTGCCGGGAGTTGCACGGGGAGGCGTATCGGACGTATGTGATCGATCGGAACATCAACTACACGAACGTGTGCACGGCGAGGTGCACGTTCTGCGCGTTCCGGCGGGACGCCGAGGATCACGATTCGTACACGCTGGAGCCCGAGCAGATCCACGAGAAGATCGCCGAGCTCGTCGCGATCGGCGGGACGCAGATCCTGATGCAGGGCGGGATGAATCCGGCGCTGCCGCTGGACTGGTATCTGGACTTGCTGAGCGGGATCAAGGAGCGGTTTCCGGGGGTGCATGTGCATGCGTTCAGCCCGCCGGAGATGATCGAGTTTGTCCACTTCTTTGGTCCGCCGGGGGAGACGCTGGAAGCGAAGATCCGGTGGGTGATGGAGAAGTTGGTGGATGCGGGGTTGGACAGTTTGCCGGGCGGGGGCGGTGAGATCTTCGCGCGGCCGGTGCGGCGGAAGATCGGGTTGGGTAAGTGCGACGCCGAGGCGTGGCTGACGACGATGTATGTCGCGCACACGCTGGGGCTGTTCACGAGCGCGACGATGATGTTCGGGCATATCGAGGGGTTCGGGGATCGGGTGCATCACATGGCGTTGGTGCGGGCGTGGCAGGATCGGGTGGTGGGGGAGAGCGAGCGAGCGAACGGGCGAGAGAGCGAGAGAGGGGCTTTGGATCCCTTGGTCGCTGGCTCGCCTGGTCGCTCGCTCGCTCGTCCCATGGGGCATTATGTGTCGTTTATTTCGTGGCCTTTTCAGCGGGAGAACACGCCGCTGGGGAGGGTGGCGGATTGGGAGGGTAGATCGGCTTTCCGAGCCGATGCGCTGGGCGGCCGGGATTCAGATGATAATGCGGACGGGGAACATCGGCTGGGAGAGCCGAATGACGCGGGGAATCGGCTCGGAGAGTCGATCTACCCAGAGTTTCCGGGGGATGTCGTGGCGCGGGCGCATGCGTTCGGCGCGCGGGAGGATGTGGACTATCGCACGCTTGGCGAGGGTGCGAAGAACTTTGGAAGGCGGGTGCGGCGGAGCAGCGGGTCGGACTATCTGCGGACGCAGGCGATCAGCCGGTTGATGCTGGACAATGTCTATTCGATCGGCGCGTCGTGGGTGACGATGGGGCCGCATGTGGGGCAGGTGGGGCTGAAGTTCGGGGCCAACGACATGGGCAGCGTGATGATGGAGGAGAATGTCGTTTCGAGCGCGGGGACGACGTACTGCCTGGATGAGGCGGTGCTGTGCCGGTTGATTCGGGATGCGGGGTATGTGCCGGCGCAGCGGGACAACACATACGACATTCTGAAGGTGCAGGATGGGGCGGAGAGTCCGGATCTGGCGGTGGGGGATTGGTCGGCGCATCGGACGCGGCGGTTGCACGCCGAGAAGCCGGGGGCGTCGGCGGAGCTTACTGTTGGCGCGTCGTCGTCGTGCTCTGGTTGATGGAGGCCCGTGTCACTCCGCCTATTGCAGATCATCGTGCCGGGGGACTGCGAGCGGGAGCTGCGCGGGATTCTGGACGATCACCCGGCCAAGACGGTGTGGGTGGCGGGGTTGAACGACGGGCTGGTCTCGGCGGGGGCGCGGGTGTTGGCGGAGAACGCCGAGCCGCTGATGGACCGGTTGCAGGAGGCGTTCGGGGGGCATGAGAGCTTTCAGGCGCTGCTGCTGCCGCTGGAGGCGGCGCTGCCGAGGGAGAGTGAGCCGGAGCCGGAGCAGAACACGCCGGGCAATGCTCCGGACCCGCGGGCGTCGCGGATCGGGCGTGAGGAGCTGCTGGCGGATATCGAGGGGGCGTCGCGGATCAGCAGCGTGTTCGTGGCGATGGTCATTCTGTCGGCGGTGGTGGCGGCGTTCGGGCTGATGCGCGACAACGTGGCGGTGGTGATCGGGGCGATGGTGATTGCGCCCTTGCTGGGACCGAATATCGCGCTGTCGCTGGGGACAACGCTGGGGGATGTGAAGCTGATCCGGCGGGCGGCGGTGACCAACGCGGTGGGCGTGGCGATCGCGCTGGGCGTCGGCGTGCTGATCGGGCTGGTGTTTCGGTTCGATCCGTCGACGCCGGAGATCGCCTCGCGGCTGGAGCCGGGGTTGATCGATCTGGTGCTGGCGGTGGCGGCGGGGGTCGCCGGGGCGCTCGCGTTTACGACCGGTGCGCCGCAGGCGGTGGTCGGGGTGATGGTGGCGGTGGCGCTGCTGCCGCCGACGATGGTGCTAGGGATGCTGCTGGGCGACGGACAGTTCGGCGGGGCGATGGGGGCGGCGACGCTCCTGGGGACGAACGTGATCGCCATCAATCTGGCGGGCACGGGGGTGTTTCTGGCGATGGGGATCAGGCCGCAGGCGTGGTGGGAGGCCGAGCGTGCGCGGCGGGCGACGCGGGTGGCGATCGTGTCGTGGTCGGTGCTGCTGGCGGTGCTGATCGTGATTCTGCTTGTGGCGCATCCGGAGTTGGTTGCATCCGGGGAGGATGAGGCGGCGAACTCGCAGGGGCAATGACGTTGCTGCACGCCACCCTGCTCGTTCACGGCGCGAGCACGCTCGCGATGGTCGGGGTGATCTGGTTCGTGCAGGTGGTGCACTATCCGATGTTCGCACTGGTGGGGGAAGAGGTGTTCAGACGCTATGAGGGCGTGCATCAGCGGCGGACAACGCTGGTGGTCGCGCCGCTGATGCTGGTGGAGTTGGGATCGGCGATCGGGCTCTTAGTTCTGCTCGGCCACGATGTGCGCCTGTGGCTGTCGTGGCTGGGGCTGGGGCTGCTGGGGGTGGTCTGGCTGTCGACGGCGCTGGTGCAGGTGCCGCTGCATCGGCGGCTGGAGGCGGGATTCAACGGCACGTTGGTTCGGCGGCTTGTGGTGACGAACTGGGTGCGCACGATCGCGTGGTCGGCGCGCGGCGTGGTCGCTCTTGCGCTTCTCGAGGTCTGATGCATGCGCGCGTTGATGTGGTTTCGGGCGGATCTGCGGGCGCGTGATAATGTGGCGCTGAGTGAGGCGTGCCGGCGGGCGGACGGCGGGGTCGTCGGGGTGTTCACGATCTGCCCGGGGCAGTGGCAGGAGCACGACTGGGCGGATGTCAAGGTGGAGTTCTTGCTGCGAAACCTGCGCGCGCTGAAGGAGCGGCTTGAGCGGTTGAACATCCCGCTGCGGGTCGTGACACGAGACACATTCGACGGTGTTCCGGACGCGATTGGCGAGCTGGCGGGCGAGTTGGGGTGCGATGCGCTGTATTTCAATCGCGAGTACGAGGTGAACGAGGTTCGGCGGGATGGGGCGGTGATGGCGCGGTGCGCTGAGCGGGGCATGGGCGTGCATGGGTGTACGGATCAGGTGGTGCTACCGGCGGGGAGTGTGCGGACGAATGACGACGGGTGGTACACGGTGTTCACGCCGTTTTGCAGGAAGTGGAAGGCGGTGTGGCGGGATCTGGGCGGGGTGGCGGTTCGGGAAACGCCGGGGCGGCAGCGGGAGCTTGGGATCGAGCCGGATGAGATTCCCGAGTCGATCGAGGGGTTTGATTTGGAGCGGGGGCGGGCGGGCCTGTGGGAGGCGGGCGAGGAGCACGCGCGCCGGCGGCTGGAATCGTTCGTCGCAGACAGGCT
This sequence comes from Phycisphaerales bacterium, assembly GCA_029260315.1. GTDB lineage: Bacteria > Planctomycetota > Phycisphaerae > Phycisphaerales > UBA1924 > S146-42. The sequence continues at coordinate 9,050 of JAJDDM010000071.1, forward strand.
CGCGGCGTATCACGAGCGGCGGGATAGCCCGGCGGTGAACGGGACGAGCACGCTGAGCCCGTATCTGGCGCTGGGGGTGGTGTCGGCGCGGCAGTGTCTGGAGGCGGCGCGGGAGGCCAATGGCGGGCGGCTGGATCTCGGCAAGGGCAGGAGTAATGGGGCGACGGCGTGGATCAACGAGCTGATCTGGCGGGAGTTTTACAAGCATTTGCTGGTGGCGTTTCCGAAGCTGTCGATGGGCAGGGCGTTCCGGGCGGAGACCGAGCGGATCGCGTGGCGCGACGATGATGAACACTTCGAGGCATGGTGCGCGGGGCGGACGGGGTTTCCGATCGTGGATGCGGCGATGCGGCAGATGATTCAGACGGGGTGGATGCACAATCGCTGCCGAATGATCGCCGCGATGTTTCTGACCAAGAATCTGCTGATCGATTGGCGGCGGGGGGAGCGGTTCTTCATGCGGCATCTGGTGGATGGGGATCTGGCGAGTAATAACGGGGGGTGGCAGTGGTCGGCGAGCACGGGGACGGACGCCGCGCCGTATTTTCGGGTGTACAACCCGTGCTCGCAGAGCGCGCGGCATGATCCGGAGGCGTCGTATATTAAGAGGTTCGTGGCAGAGTTGGAGGGTTTCGACGCGGCGGAGATTCATGAGCCGGCAAAGATGGACGAGGAGGCGCGCGAGGAAGTGGGATATCCGGCGATGATCGTGGATCTGAAGGAGACGCGGGGGCGGGCGATCGAGGCGTTCAAGGACCTCAAGGCCTAACGCGCGACCAGTGCATTCGGAGCGGCTGGGCTCGCGGTTGATCGCACACCCGGACCTTCGCAGAGCCTCAGGTCCGGCGTCCGGGTGGGCATGTGATGTGGGCTCCACCCGGAACCGACCACCGTCGGCCTCTTCGGGCGGGGGGAGGCGGAGCGTTGCCGGCACGGCGCGGATTCTCTATCATGCATGGACATGCATGGAGTCGAATCATGGCGACCAAGACCATCACGATCGATCTGGACGCGTACCGGCGGCTCAGCCGAGCGAAGCGAGATGGCGAGTCGTTCAGCCAGGTGATCAAGCGGGTGGTGCCGATGCGTATCGACTACAAAAAGTGGTCGCGCTCGCTGCGGGATGCGCTCGATGAGGAGGCGCTGGACACGGTGGAGCGGCGGGTCCGCAAGCGCTCGGCTCGCTCGACGCGGGAACGCTGATGGCCTGCCTGGACACGGGGCATGAATCGACCGTGTGTATGTCCGCGGCCTGCGACCTTTCATTTGCCGGTGCGTAACATGGTTCAATGACTAGTACCGAGACTGTCCTGCCCTCCGCATCAGAACGATATCGAGGTGCCTTTGTGGTAACTCCAGATTCGTTGAGACGTTTCGACGGCTGGCTCAAGGACACTGTGAAGCATGATTCAGCGGAGCTCGCCAGTGACTACCGGGTTTGGCTTGATGAGCCACAAGCTCACAACTCCATCGAAGACGTTTGCTCTTTGCGGAATGAGAAAGTGAATCCGACCCGAGCGGTTCATCTTCGCGCAACCTGCGGCCCTCAAGTTGCAACGGCTCTATTCTCCGCGAGGCGAGTTGATCTGTTTGGAATCACCGTGTCCGCTAAGGCGGAACTGCCGCATGTGCTCAGCCACCTTCTGGTTCGGTTTGACGATGAGATTAGGAACATCGAGACCTGGCGGGCTAGACCTGTCCGCTGGTTCCAGAGCATTCGCAAGTGGATCGCGCGTGCCTTGAGTTATTCGTTGGCCGCTCTCGGCATACTCCTCATCGCATTAACGTTGATGCTTGCACTCAGTTGGCTTTCCGGCGAAAGTCCTGATAGGAGCAACTCGTCACTGATTGGCGGCCACAGTGATATCGCGAGTGAACCTAGAGACTACACCGACCTTCCACGCACTCTAGACTCTCATGACGATTCGGACGCGAGTGCCACTCCGACCGACTCCGAGCCACGACGCAACTGGATCCGAACAGTGCTCGTTTGGGCTTCAGTTGTCGTGGCATTGCTAGCAGCTTGGCTTCTTGGTCGATACCGGCCCCTGACGAAACTATTCCCGCCTGTTCAATTTTCGATCGGCGACGGCGGAGATCGAGTACAGTCGCTCAATACGTTTCGAATCGCATTCCTCACAACTTCTGCCGGTGCGGTCGTATCTCTGCTGATTGGTGCGGCAAATTGGTTTGTCTAGCCTCGGCTCCATATGGCTCGGCGCGTGCTCCATGATGAGTATTTCAAGCGGGCGAAGGCCGAGGGGTATCTGGCGCGCTCGGCGTACAAGCTGCTGGAGATCCAGGAGCGCAGGCGGATCATGCGGGCGGGGGATCGCGTGCTGGATCTGGGGTGTGCGCCGGGGTCGTGGTTGCAGGTGGCGCGGGAGATCGTCGGCGGGCGCGGCGTCGTGGTCGGGGTCGATCTTCAGGAGGTGCGCGAGAGGATCGCAGACAACGTGTTCACGATCGTGGGCGATATGAACGAGTTGGGGGCGGCGGAGCTGCTGGGGGACTCGGGGCGGTTGTTCGATGTGGTAATTTCGGACATGGCGCCGAAGACGACGGGGGCGGGGGATGGGTTGCGGTCGGTGCGGCTGTGCGAGCGGATTCTGGATGTGGTGCCGGGGGTGCTGCGGCGGGGTGGGAACCTCGCGATGAAGGTGCTGGAGGGGGAGACGTATCCGGAGCTGCTGGCGCGGACGAAGGGGATGTTTCGCGAGGCGCGGGGGCTCAAGCCGCGGGCGAGCAGGGCTGTGAGTCGGGAGATGTTTGTGATTGCGACGGGGTATCGGGGGGATGCGGGCGGGACGGCGGATGAGCGGGGGCGTGGGGCGTGACGTTTCTGTCGCCCATCCCGGCGATCATCGCGGCGGCGATCTGCGTGCCGGTGCTGGTGACGTTCTTCTTGTTGAAGCTGCGTCGGCGGCCGGTGCGGGTCGGGTCGACGATGCTCTGGGACCAGGCGGTGCGGGATCTGCAGGCGAACGTGCCGTTTCGGTGGTTGCGGCCGAGCTGGTTGTTGTTGCTGGCGCTGTTGATTCTGGCGCTGTTGTTGCTGGCGCTGGCGCGGCCGGCGATCGACGCGGGGGCGTCGCGGGCGGACCAGATCTTGCTCATCATCGACCGCTCGGCGTCGATGTCGGCGACGGACGCGGGGGAGGGGCGGACGCGGCTGAGCGAGGCCAAGCGGCGGGCGGGGGAGTTCGTGGGGTCGCTGCGCCGGAGCGGGTTTGCGGGGACGGTGTCGGTGATCGCGTCGGCAAGCGAGGCGCGGTCGGTGATCTCGGCGACGCGCGATCTGCGGGCGGTGGAGCGGGCGATTGAGGCGATCGAGGCGAGCGATCAGGTGGGGGATCTCGCGGCGGCGCTGGCGTTGGGGGAGACGCAGGTCACCGCCGCGAGGGCGGGGGGCGAGGGGAATGAAGGCAACACGTCCACGGCGATCGCGGTCGTGTATTCCGATGGGGGCGGGGAGGCGGGGAGTCGGCTGGCGATCGCGGGAGCGACGGCGCGGTTCGAGCGGATTACGCCCGTGGGGACGCTGAACAACGCGGGGATCACGGCGATCTCGGCGGCGAGGGACTTCGAGGATCCGGCGATCGTGCGGTGCTTCGTGCGGGTGCAGAGTACTCATCGGGGCGCGGGGTTGGCGGTGTCGCTGACGCGCGATGGGGAGTTGATCGGGCGGCAGGCGGTTTCGTTCGGAGCGGGCGGGGAAGACGCGGGTGATGGCGCGGCGGGCGGTGGCGGAGCGCGCGCTGCTGCGGTTGTTGAGCGGGCGTTGACGTTCGAGTTCGTGGATACCGAAGGCGGGTTGTTGGTGGCGTCGATCGGGCGGGCCGATGCGCTGGCGAGCGATGATGCCGCGGGGCTGTATCTGCCGGCGCCGGTGCGCCCGGCGATCGTGGTGGTGCGCGATGGGGCCGGGGACGACGCGGCGCGGTTGATATTGGACACGGTGTTGCGGGAGTTGCGGCCGCGGTCGTTGGAGTTTCTGACGCGGCCCGCGAGCGTGAGCGAGCGTGAGCGGGCTTTGTTTGGCGGGGCGGATCTTGTGGTCTTGGACGCGGCGGTGCCCGGGGGGATGGCGGCGATCGATGCGCCGATCATCGCGCTGGGCGTTGCGCCCTCGCAGATTGCACCCGAAGCGGATGGCGCGGAGATCGAGGCGATCGGGGCGACCGACGTGGTCCGGTGGGATCGCGAGCATCCGATCATGCGCGGCATGACGATGGACGCGGTGGTTGTGTCGCGGGGGATCGCGCTGCCGGATGGGGACGACTTTGTGCCGCTGGCGATGGGTCGGCAGGGGCCCTTGATCTCGCTGTGGCGGCGGGGTGCGGGCGATGCGCTTTTGGTGGGGTTTGATCTGTATTACTCGAACTGGATCGACGCGGGGCTGGCGATCTTTCTGGCCAATGCGGTGGAGTATCTGACGAGCGCGTCGTCGCCGGAGACGGTATTTGTGCGGACGGGGGAGTTGGTGCGGCTCGCGCCCGCGGAGGGAGCGGCGTCGGTTGCGCTGGTGGATGATGCGGGCGGGGTTGTGCTGGAGCGCGAGGTCGGCGAGGCGTCGGGGCCGGTGGCGCTGGGGGTTGTCGAGCGGGTTGGCGTGTATGAGACGCGCGGGGCGAGGATTCCGGCGCTGGCGGTGAATCTGTTGAGCCCGAACGAGAGCGCGATCGCGTCGCGGGAGGACTTGCGGATTGGGGGAGAGGTCTTGGCGGGGTCGGGCGAGGGGGATGATGCGCCGATGGAGATCTGGCACTGGCTGGTGATCGCGGCGGGAGTGTTGCTGATGGTGGAGTGGGTGGTGTATGCGTTGCGGATGCGGGTTTGAGGGGAAGAAGTGGCGGAGTGGCGGAGTGAAGATTGCGTTGGGTGGAATCGCATAGCCATCTATGAGCAGGCCCCTGTCAAGTCCGCAACGGGAAGAATCCGGGATCGTTCCAACCATCTATCCGACGTCGCCGCACGGACGCGTCATATCATCTATCCGACGTCGCCGCACGGACGCGTCATATCACAT
>JAJDDM010000072.1 GCA_029260315.1 Phycisphaerales bacterium
CATCACGACTGAGCAGCTTGACCTGCCGGACCATCCGGTACATCCCCCCGCCGAATCCCACGACCACTCCGCCGAGCACGAACCACGGGCTCGTCTGCAGCCAGTTGTCCAGCAACCAGCCGATCCCGATGAACACCAGAATCCCCACGGCGAACTCCATGAGAATTCCAAACGCCTTGCCCAACGTCGCCATCGAACTCTCTTGCGCCACGCCAACCCCCAATCTCAGGCCCGACCATCAGGAAGGGCATCTCCCACTTCTATTCGGCCTCTCACCCCACATCGATCTTCACCACGGAGACACAGAGACACTGAGGCGAAAACCAGGGTCCAAGGCCGATACTCGTCCAAGTTCCAGCGTTCGCGTTCCAAGGTCATTCCCTGCTTTTTCTCCGTGTCTTCGTGTCTCCGTGGTTCATCCCCTTCTCCCATAACGTCATGCAACGAGGTCTCGCGCGAACTCGCGCGCCGCCTCCGCCGCGGCCTCGATCTTCCCCGCGTCCTTCCCACCGCCCTGCGCTTGATCCGCCTTCCCCCCGCCCTTGCCCCCGCACGCCTCCGCCGCCGCGCGCACCCAATCCCCCGCCTTCAACCCATCATCAATGAGCCCCTTCGGCACGCCCGCGGCGATCGCCACCGTCCTCGCGCTCTCATCCACGCTCAGGATCATCACCGCGGCCTCGGGGCACGCGTCGCGGATCGTCTGCATCGCCTGCTGCATCGCCTGGCGATCGCCGCCGAGCCCGAGGATCTCCACGATCGTGCGCGCACCGGCGTCCCTCGCCTCGGCCCCGATCTTCTTCGCCTGCTCGACGGCCTCTGCCGCCCGCGCCCGCGCCGCCGCTTTCTCCGCGGCTTTCACCTGCGCGAAGAGTTTGCCATGCCTCGCGCGCAGACGCTCCTTGTCGGCGACCGACAGCGTCATGCCGTCGATCTCGCTGGAGAGTTCGCTCAACTCCGCCTTCAACGCCGCGTCGTCGAGCTTTGCCGCCTCTTCCAACCGCTCGCCCAGCACATCCGCCGCCGCCCGCGCGGCACGCGCCGCCACCCCGGTCAACGCCTCCACCCGCCGAATCCCCTTCGCAACGCCCGTCTCCGATACGATCACAAACTCCCCGGCCTCAGAGGTCTTGGAAAGATGCGTCCCGCCACAGAACTCGACGCTGTACTGCCGCCACTCGTCCCTCTCGGGCGCGGCGAGCATCGCGCCGATATCCGCCCCGACCGAGACGACCCGCACCGGATCCGGATACACCTCGCCGAAGACCGCCCGCAGCCCGTTGATCCTCTTCGCGTCCTCCAGCGCCACGACCTTCGCATACACCGCCAGATCCCGCCCGATCTGCTCGCGGCAGATCGCCTCGATCCGCGCGATCTCCTCGGCGCTTACCGGCTTGTTGTGCGAGAAATCGAACCGCAGCCGATCCGGCGCGACCAGCGACCCCTTCTGCTCCACCCCCTCGCCCAGCACGTCGCGCAGCGCGAAGTTCATCACATGCGTCATCGTGTGGTTCGCGCGGATCGGCTCCCGCCGATCGCGATCGACATGCACCTCGGCGCGATCTCCCACGCGGACGTGCCCGTCGGTCACATGCCCCACATGCAGCACATACCCGCCGATCGCGTCCGCGCGCCGGACGCGAAAACTCCCGGCGCCGTCGCCCGGATCGTTGCTCTCGTGGGACACGACGAAGATCCGCCCGGTGTCGCTCTCCTGCCCGCCGCTCTCGGCGTAGAAGCATGTGTGGTCGAGGATCATCGCGATCGGATGCCCCGCGGCCCCCGTTCCCGTGTGCACCGAGTTATCCCAGTCCCGCCCGGTCCAGATCGCCCGCACCGTCGCGATCTTCGCGGTCCGCTCGTACTTCGAGCTGTCGTCGGTCGGGGGGATGCCGCGCTGCCGCAGGCTCTCCACCGCCTCGGCGGTCATCGTCAGGGCTCGGTCACTCCCGGCCTTGCCCCCGGCGCGGCTTCGCTCGCGCTGCTCGGCCATGCAACGCTCGAAGCCTTCAATGTCGACGGTCAAGCCACGCTCCTCGGCCATGAGTTGGGTGAGGTCTGGAGGAAAGCCATAAGTGTCATAGAGTTTGAATACGTCTTCACCCAGCATCCTTGGCACAGATTCGAAGTAGTGTTCGATTAGGCGTGGCGTTACTTCGGCGTAACTAAACTGCAAGAAGGGCTCATCGTGGCCTCTCTCGAAGATAGTGAAGGTTGAATGTTCATCAATGCCCATTGCGATCGGTCTTCGGTCATCCTGGTCCAAGACGCGCTCGATTTGAGCAGGCATGGTCTCGCGAGTTAGTGCCAACAAGTACTTGTTCTCGGTATCATCCTTGAGCGTGAACTGACGAAAAACGGCGTCGCCGGCATATGACGCGAAAACCCGCAGGCCCCGATCCAACGTCCTCCCAAAGCTCTCCTCCTCCTCCAGCACCACCTCGCGCACAAACTTCTCCCGCTTGCGCAGCTCCGCAAACGCCTCCCCCATCTGCTCGACAATCACCGGCACCAGCCCGGCGAGAAACCCCGTCTCCGCCCCCAGCATCTGACGCCCGTACCGCACCGCTCGGCGCAGCACTCGCCGCAGCACATACCCCCGCCCCTCATTGCTCGGCACCGCCCCATCGGCGATCGCAAACGTCAGCGTCCGCGCATGGTCGGCGATCACCCGATACGCCGTGTCCACCTGCCCCTCGTCCTCTTCCCCAAGCTTCCCCGCGTACGCTCGCGCCCCCGTCGCCTCCTGGATCGCGTCGAAGATCGGCGTGAATAGATCCGTGTCGTAGTTCGAGAGCTTGTTCTGCAAGATGCTGGTCAGTCGCTCCAGCCCCATCCCCGTATCCACATGCCTCGCCGGCAGCGGCTTGAGCTGGGTAGATCGGCTCTCCGAGCCGATTCCCGAGGCGTCCTGGGTAGGTCGGCTCTCCGAGCCGACATCGGGGGCGACGATCTGGGTAGATCGGCTCTCCGAGCCGACATCGGGGTCGTCCGAGGTGCCTTGCGTGGGAGCTTTGCTCGTCGTCGTGTCGGCTCGGAGACCCGACCTACCCATTTGCCGATCGAACTGGATGAACACCAGATTCCAGACTTCGAGCACGTTGGGGTCGTCCTGGTTGACAAGCCCCGCCGCGTCGCGCCCGCCGATTCTGTCATAGTGAATCTCGCTGCAAGGCCCGCACGGCCCGGTCTCGCCCATCTCCCAGAAGTTGTCCTTCATATTCCCCGCCAAGACCCGCGCCGCCGGCAGGTACTTCAACCAGATCTCCCGCGCCTCCTCATCCGCCCCCAACTCCTGCCCCGCATCGCCCTCGAAATACGTCGCGTACAGCCGATCCTCGGGGATCCCGCACTCCTCGGTCAGAAACTCCCACGCCCAGCCGATCGCCTCTTCCTTGAAGTAATCGCCGATCGACCAGTTCCCCAGCATCTCGAAGAACGTGTGGTGATAGGTGTCCTTGCCGACGTCCTCCAGATCGTTGTGCTTGCCCCCGGCACGGATGCACTTCTGGCTGTTCACCGCCCGGGCCAGTCCTTCCAGCGGCGACCCCGCCGAAACCTGCCCCAGAAACGCCGGCTTGAACTGGTTCATCCCCGCGTTGGTGAACAGCAGCGTCGGATCATCGTGCGGCACCACCGGGCTCGACGGATAGAACCGATGCCCGTGCCTGGCGACGAAGAAGTCGATGAACCGCTTGCGGATCTCGCTGCTGGTCGGGGGCATGGGGGCTCCTGGAGTCATCCTCCCGGATGGTAGCGTTCTCACAAAACAGAGCCGCGAGCGCAAGCTCGCGACGAGACATGCAAGTACCCGCGTCGTCCCACCTTGCCGGTAGCCCGGTCAGGATCCCCCTCGATGAAACGGCAACCTCTGCCGCTCGCCGACGTACCGGACAGCCCCGCGCACCGCCTCCCCATTCCACAGATACCGCGTGCTTCCGTGCCGAGCCCAGAGCCTGGTCCCCTCCGTCAGCGCTTCTTTCCGAAGCCTGCGCGTCGCCCACGACTTGAGCTGCCGCATGATCTCCTCGGGCGACTCTTCCGGGGCCGTCAGCACGACATGGACGTGCGTGCTCATGGCGTCAGGGGCGAGAAGCGTCCAGTTGCGGATCTTCGCGTGGTCGGCGATCGACCGCCTGACGATGCGCTGGGCGGGCGCTGTCAGGCGGAACGGAGGCGAGGTCATGCGTCGGCGCGCGGCGTTCTCGCGCAGTTCGTCCTTGGGGTAGTACGGGGTTGCGAACTCGTTGTGTGTGGAATCCACCGACCCGCGAGCATCGCCATGGAGGCGGTGACCATAAGTGGACCAAGTCAGGAAGTAGGCGAGCGGGCGGCGCTTCGATTCTCTGGTTCGAATCGCCGGGTCACCTTCCATGGTCGGCAGGATACCGTGCAAGTGGAAGAGTTGGCATTGTTTGCCGAGAACGGTACGGGCTGCCTGCCGGACGACCAATCGCGAGCTTGCGCTCGCGGCTCCGTTTTGGGGTGCGCTCCAATCCGACCGCCGCCGATAGCCGATAACCCATCGCGAGCTTGTGCCCGCGCCTCCGCGTTCTCGCCCGGTAGGATCCCCCATATGGCCCACTACGACCTCCTCGTCATCGGCTCCGGACCCGCCGGCTACAAAGCCGCCATCCAGGCCGCCAAGCTCGGCCGCCGCGTCTGCGTCGTCGAAAAGGAACGCGTCGTCGGCGGGGCCGCCATCAACACCGGCACCATCCCCTCCAAGGCCCTTCGCGAGGCCATCCTGACCCTCGCCGAGCGACCCGTCGTCATGCCCCGCTTCGACGACTTTACCGCCGCCCGCAACGCCGTGTTCTCCAACCTCCGCGGCTGCTGCTCCAAGATCATCGCCAGCGAGGTCAACATCGTCCGCGAGCACTTCGCGCGCAACGGCGTCGACCTCCGCGAGGGCTGCGCCCGCTTCGTTGATGACAAGACCATCGACGTCGGCTGCCAGGACTCCCACGTCAAACTCACCGCCGACAAAGTCGTCATCGCCGTCGGCACCACCCCGGCCCGCCCCGAGGGCGTCGCGTTCGACGACCGCACGATCATCACCTCCGACGAGATCGTCGATCTCCAGTTCCTGCCCCACTCGATGATCGTCGTCGGTGGTGGGGTCATCGGCACCGAGTACGCCAGCATGCTCAGCGCCCTGGGCGTCAAGGTCACGCTCATCGAAGGACGCGACCGCCTGCTCGACTTCGTCGACAGCGAGATCACCGAGGCTCTGCAATACCACCTCCGCCAGAACGGCATGACTCTCCGCCTGGGAGAAAAGGTCACTAGGATCGAGGCCATCGACGCCCCGCCCGCCGCGCGCACCGCCGACAACCGCATGGCCCAGGCCACGCTCGATTCCGGCAAGACCCTGCGCGCCGACTGCCTGCTCTACGCCATCGGCCGCCAGGGCGCGACCGACGCGCTCGACCTCCAGAACGCGGGCCTTTCCGCCGACAACCGCGGCCGCATCAAGGTCAACGACAACTACCAGACCGAGGCCAGCCACATCTACGCCGTGGGCGATGTCATCGGCTTCCCCGCCCTCGCCAGCACCTCCATGGAACAGGGCCGCCAGGCGGCGTGCCACATGTTCGGCGAGTCCTGCCACAAGATGGACGAACTCCTGCCCTACGGCATATACGCCGTGCCCGAGATCTCCATGGTCGGCTGGACCGAGCAGCGCCTCACCGACGAGGGCATCCCCTACGAGTCCGGCATCGCCCAGTACAAAGAGATCGCGAGGGGCCAGCTCCTCGGCGACGAGATCGGCATGCTCAAGATCCTCGTCCACCAGGAGTCCCGACACATTCTCGGCGTCCACGCCATCGGCACCGGCGCGACCGAGCTCATCCACATCGGCCAGACCGCCCTCGCCTTCCACGCCACGATCGACTACTTCGTCGACACCGTCTTCAACTACCCGACCCTGGCCGAGTGCTACAAGGTCGCCGCCTACAACGCCGTCAACAAACTCCTCGGCGTGTGACGGGTCACCACGAGAAAACACAGAGAGCACAGAGGGCACAGAGGGCACAGAGGGCACAGAGGGCACAGAGGGCACAGAGGGCACAGAGGGCACAGAGGGCACAGAGGGCACAGAGGGCACAGAGGGCACAGAGGGCACAGAGGAAGAATATTCACCACGGAGTTGCGCGGAGTTCAAGGTGCGGAATCGGATCGTCCTCGACACCGTTCCTTCCGACTCCGTGTCACTCCGTGAAACTCCGTGGTGAACTCCTTGCTTTTCTCTCGTGCCCTCTGCGCCCTCTTGTGGTTCATTCCTGCTCTTCGCTTTTCGCTTTTCACTTTTCGTTTTCTACCCTCCCCCGTGGCCAAGCGCACCAAGAAACCCAAGCCCCCCCGCGAGATCCCCCTCGAAGCCACCCCCTACAAGCCCTACGAGCACGCGCCCCACCTCGCCGACATCGTCGCCCAGGACCGCGCCATCGCGATCCTCGACGGCGCAATCAACTCCGCCCGCATCCATCACGCCTGGATCTTCCAGGGCCCCGAGGGCGTCGGCAAGTTCTCCACCGCCCTCGCCCTCGCTCGCGTCCTGCTCGATCCCGGCTCCACGCCGGACCTCGCCGCCCAGATCCGACCCGACCCCGACAGCCAGATCCAGCGCCTGATCGACGCCGGCGCACACCCCGACCTGCACGTCATCCGCCGAACGCTGTCGGTCTACAGCCGCAAGCCCCAGGTCCGCATCGCCAAGCAGGCCAATATCCCCCTGGAGGTCGTCCGCGAGTTCCTGCTCGAACTCGCGGCCCGCACCCGCGTGCTTTCGGGCGACAGCCTCAGCCACAAGGTCCTGATCGTCGACGAGGCCCACCACCTGGCCTCCCAGGGCCAGAACGCGATGCTCAAGACCCTCGAAGAGCCGCCCGCGGGCACGGTCATCATCCTCATCACCAGCCGCGAGTCACGTCTGGTCACCACCGTCCGCAGCCGCTGCCAGCGCGTCGCCTTCGCCCCGCTCAATGAGCCCTCCATGCGCCGCGTCCTCGGCGCCCGCGAGATCGAGCCCGACCCCTGGCTCCTGGAGATGGCCGACGGCTCCCCGGGCGAGTACCTCCGCATGTCCGCCCTCGGCGTCGCCCAGTGGCAGGACACCCTCGAGCCCATGCTCGCCGATCTCGCCCGCAATCGCTATCCCGCCGCCTTCGGCTCGGCCGCCGCCGCCATGGTCGAAGCCGCCGCCAAGGCCATGGTCGAGGGCGACCCCCGCGCAAGCAAGGACGCCGCGAATCGTGAGGCCATCGCACTGCTGATCCGCATCATCGCCAGGCGTGCCCGCGCCCACATGCTCGCCGATCCAGAGAGCCCCTGGTCGGAAGTCCCCGAAGCGTTGTCCACGATCGAGACGCTGATCGCTCAGAACGTCCCGATCCTCTTCGCCGCCGACCGCCTCGCTCTGGCGATCCACGACGCTCTCCAGGGCGAGCCCGCCGGTGCCGTGGTCTAAGCGAGTCTTCGAGCGCAGGCCACGCGATTGCACGCTTGACGTCGCTTCCGCTGTCGAGTCCAAAACGAATAGCCGTTCGGAGCACCGACCATGGCACCCTTCGAGACTTCGCGCGCACGCCGCGCGTTCAGACGTTTTCGCGATCGCCGAATCACATGGGAATCTCAGGCCTCGAAGCTCAGGCTCGCGCGTGCCGATCCGTCCGTCGCGTCGACGCTCGAACCCGTCCCGCGTTCCTTCGCGAGCTGGTCCATCAGCATCACCCAGGTCTCACGCTCATACTCGAGCACCTCGATCACCCGCCCCAGCCGCCCGCCGTCCCGATCGACGCCGAGGGCCATCAGCTCGCGATACAGGAACGCGTACACCGAACGCACGCGCTCGGCGAGCTCCGGATCCGGCTCATCCCGGATCGTCGTCAGCAGCTCCGAAACAATCGCCCGGCACTGCGAGATCCCCGAGATCGCTCCCTCCACGTCGGACCGCTCGATCGCCTCCATCCCCTGGGTCGCGAACCGGATCGCCCCATCCAGGAGCATCAGCCGAAGCTCCTCGGGCGAGGCGGTCATCACCCGCGTCCGCAGATACTCATCGCTCGCCTTCTGTTGGGTTTGGATACTCATGCGGCCGCCTGTATCGGTCGTCCCCTCAACGCACTTGAATGCCGATCAGCCGCCCAACTGCAGCAACGACTGCGACTGGGTCTGGAGCAGCGCGATCGTCTGCTCCATCGCCAGGAACTGACGCGTCAGGATCTCCCGCCGGCGCTCCAGCCGGATATCGAACGCGTCGACCCGATCCTCCTGCAGCTCGATCTGGCTGTCCAGCGACTGCTTGCGGACCGTCAGCACGCCGTCGATCGAGTCCACATAGTCCTTGGCCAGCTCCTCGAGAAGCCCCGCGATCCCGATCGCGCTGAAGCTGTCGTCGGTGTCCGTGTTCTTGACCTTGATCCCCGGGGCGATCTCGATGAACTCCTCGCGAGCCTCCAGGTCCCGCGTCTCGAACAGCGCCGCCACCGACGTGTAGTCCTCCTCCATCGCCGCCCGCAGGCGGTCCTGGTCGATCTCCAGCTTCCCGCCCTCGCCCACCGTGATCCCGACATCGACCAGCCGCGTGAACTGGCCGGTGAGCCCCTGGGCCTCGCTCTGCACAAGCGAGGTCAGCGATTGCTTGAGCTGCAGGGCCGTCGAATCGCCCAGCAGCACGCCGCGTTCTTCGGTCTCGGTCACGAACCGCGTGTGAAAGTCGATCCGCTCGATCAGCGTGTTGTACGCGTCCACGAACGCCTGAACCTCGCTCTCGACCTTCTCGCTGTCCCGGCTGATCGTCAGCGTCACCGGGTCCTCGCTCGCGCTGAGCAGATCGATCGACACGCCCTGGATCACGTTGTCTAAGGAGTTCGTCCCACTACGCAGCAGCACCGCCTTGGCCGGGTCGCTCGAGCCGTAGAACACCCGCGCGTCCTCGCCCTCTTCGAGCACGCTCAGGCCCAGATCGAACCCCTGCGTGTCCAGCACGAATCGTCCCTCGCGACCGCTCGTACGCGACACGATGCTCAGGCGGAACGGCGAGCCGTCCGAGCCGTCATTGATGATCGACGCCGTCGCCTGCCCCCCCGCGTCGTTGATCTTCAGGACCAGGTCGTCCAGCGTGTCCCCCGGCTCGAACACGACCTCTGTTTCACGACTGCCGTCGATGATGTTGTCGGCGCCAGTCCCCGTCGCCTCACCCTCGATTCTCAGGTTCTTGGCCACCGAGCCCGTCTCGTCGCTCACCCGGATCGCCAGCCCGCCATCCGGGAACGCCGGATCCTCGCGGATCACGATCCCGTCGCCCGAGTCGTTGATCGCCGCCTCAATCCGCACCCCCTGGGCCTGAGCGATCGAGTTGATCTCCGAGATCATCTGGTCCACGGTCTTGGTGTCGGTCCCGATCACGATCTCCGCGGTCACGCCGTTGCCGTCAGAGATCGTGAACGTCCCGGTGCCGACGCCCTTGCTGTTGTTGAACTCGCTCAGCTGGGTCGAGAGGGTGACGTAGGCGTGTTCGAGATCCCCGCCGCGGACCGAGTCCGCCGCCACGCCGCCGACGTCCGTGGCGATGCCCAGCGAGTCGGCCCCGTCGCCGGTGATGGTCAGGTTGCCGCCCCCGCCGGTCGTGTCGCTGATGAGCAGGCCCGTGCCCGCGTCGTTGAGGCTCGCGACGATCTTGCCGCCGTTGCCCGCGTCGTCGTTGATGGCCCGCAGGATGTCGCTGATCGTCTCATCGCCGGTGAAGTCCAGGTTGAGCACGGTGCCGTCGCGTGCTGTGAGGGTCGCCAGCCCGTCGCCGATTCCTAGCCCCGAGCGTCCGTTCAGATTCCGCACCAAGGTCCCGTTCAGGTCCGCGATCAATCGCCCGCCCGAGACCAGTGTCGCCGCGTCGTACGTCCCCGAGGTATCGAACCCCAGATCCTGCGCCGTCGTCCCGTCCTGGTTCTCGGTGATCGTGATGTCCAGCGCCTCGGAACTGGAGATCTCGATCCGTCCCTCGCTGTTTACGCTGGCGGTCAGCGTCGCGCTGACGCCGGGATCGGCCTCGATCTCATCCAGCGCCGCGTTGATCCGATCGAGCACCCCGCCGATCGTCGTCGCCGGCCCCTCCAGCAGTTCCAGATCGGTGTCGTAGACCCCGCCGATGTTCACGTTCGCGCTCACCGCCGGGTTCACCCCGTCGCCCACGCTGATGCTGAAATCGAACCGACTATCCCCCACGGTGTCGCTCACGAACACCCCGTTGCCGTCGTTGAGCCGGCTCAGCAGGCTCGTCTGGGCGAGCACATACACGTCCAAGCCCTCGAAGACATCGACGCTCGCGTCGTTGTCGGTGCCCAGCCCGAGATCCGTCGCCGTCGTCGAGCCCAGCACGTTGGCGATCGTCACCGTCTGCCCCGAGCCCGCGCGCACCACGAAGTGCCCGTCCGACACGCTCGCGGTCACGTCGATCCCCGCGCCGTTGATCTCATCGAGCACGTCCTGCACCGTCGCGACCTTCGACAGATCGATCTCCGTCGCGTTCCCATCCAGCGAGATCGAGATCTTCCCCCGCCCGATCCCCTCGCCGCCGTTCAGCGCCGACAGGTCAACGTCCCGGTCCAGCCGCGCCTCGGCGGACTCGAACGTGAACGCGCTCGCCCCGATCGGCGAGACGTCCCGATCCGCGAACCCGTCGCTCAAGAGCTGGCGCGTCGTCACCAGCCGATCGACGATGAAGTCGTACGCCCCCGGCACCGCCGAGGCCCCCGCCGTCGCGCTCAGCACGTCGCCGTCGGAACTCACCGCCCGGTTGCTGCTGAAGATGTTGTTGAGCCGGAAGTTCGACGCGGCGCTGCGCACCGATCCCAGCCGCGAGTTCAGGTCCAGGTACGCCGACTGCTGGATCTGGAGTTGGGCGATCCGGCGCTGCATCAGCACCCGCGGGCGCGACTCCACCGCGAGCAGCTGCTCGATCAGCGTCCGCGTGTCGATGCCGCTGAAGATCCCCACGCCAGAAGTGATGCCGCCCATATCGCCTCCATGCTGCGGTGCCTGGGCACCGTCTCCAGACCCGATATCGGCACAATGGCCCCCGCAGTCCCCAGATCCCCGAACGATCCGCCCCACCCCGCGTAACCTGAGCTGTTCCAGAGGCCGATAGGAACCCCGATGGAAGCACCCAGCACCCCGATCCGCGCGGCGACAGGCCTCCTCAGCGCCCTCGCTCTCGCCTCATTGATATGGGGGTTATTGCTAGTTTTTGCGGGCCAACAGCCCAACTGGGGTGCCTTCGTCTTCGAACTCGTCGTCCTCGCCTCGGCGGTCTTCGGCACCCTCTTCGCCCTCGGCAGGTTCCCTCGCGCCCCGGGCCTCACCCTCGCCAGCATCGCCGGCTGCATCTTTATCAGCACCGGTCTCGCGCTGCTCTCGATCCCGCTCGCCCCCACACAAGTGCTGAGCCACCCCCTCTTCCTCTCCCGTTTCTTCCTCGTCGCGGCCCTCACCGTCCTGGCCGCCCTCGTGACCCTCGGCGGCGATCGCCTCGCCTGGAAAAGCCTCATCAAGGGTACCCTGCTCACAACCATCAGCATCGCACTCATCGCCGCCGGCTTTGCCACCAAGTCCGCCTGGCTCGCCGGCACCGGATTTCTCCCCCTTCTCCTGCTCGTGGTCTCCCTCGTCCTGCTCACGGCCCTTGCCGCAGCGTTCTGCGTCGGCGTCCACCTCATCATCCGCGCCTTCGAGACCGCGACCAAGCCGTCCGTATAACCCATCTTCCCCCTACCCAAGAAACGCATCCCAGAAACCGGGCCCACCAGAATCCCAACAACCCTCCGCACAACCGCGGAGAAGCTTCCATGTCCGGCACCGACTTTCTTATCGTCCTCAGCGCAGGCGTGCTGATCGGCCTCGTCGCCGTGACCGCCGGGCGCTGGCTCCTCCGCCGGCGTGCCCGCGCTTCGGAGATCCAGGTCACCGACATCCACGTCATCGCCGAGCGTGTCCAGGCTGTCTCGCGCCTCGTCGGCCTGGAGGTCTCGGCCAAGGAGATCGCGACCGCCAAGAAGGGCCTGAGCTGGCTCCCGCCGCTCATCCTCTCTCAGGCGCGCCTCGCGATGATCTTCCAGTTCGAGAAGCAGTACGCGGTGGATCTCTCGCTCATCGACACCTCGGACGTTGACCCGCTCGCCCCCGGCAAGTACCGCCTGCGGATGCCCGAGATCGACGGCACCCTCCGCCTGATCGACGTCTCGCCCTACGACATCCAGGACGGGCGCATGCTGGGCCTGCTCGATGTCATCCAGATGAACGCGACGACGCAGAAGCAACTCATGGACCGCGCCCAGGAGCAGGCCGCCAACCTCTTCGTCTCCAACGACAAGCGATATCTCGCCGAGGCCCGCGCCAGCATCGAGCGCCAGCTCAAGTCCCTGCTCGCGCTGTTCGACGCCGACGTCACGTTCGAATGGCCGGACCATAATCCGCTGCCCATCGTCGAAGCCGCCGAGCCCGTCCCCGCCCTCTCGGCCTAAAATGGGTGCCGTGGCCTAAGCGAGTCTTCGAGCGCAGGCCACGCCCTTGCACACTCGACGTGGCATTCGTCGCAGAGCCTCCTCATACCACGGCACCATCACGCCGGGATCGACCAGACTCACTCGGGCTTCACAATCACAACCCGCGCCTCGAATCCCTCGTCAATCGACGACACCGACGCCGCCAGATCGCCCAGATACCCCGTCAGAACGTCGATTTCCGGCAGCTTATCCAGCCACGCCGGGCGATACTCGTCCCACTCGTCCTCGAACCACTCGCGCTGCTGGCGATCGAACCGCTCTGCCATCTGATACATCTGCTCGAAGTACCGCTCGGTATCCTGATAGCTGATCGCGACCCAATCCGCGTCGCCGATCGCCGCCATGGCGTCGCGATACCCATCGTTCGCCTCCAGCCCGCCCTCGCGCGGCTCGCCCGCCAGGCGCAGCGTGTCCTCCACCCGCGCCGTCGCGCCCAGCACGACATAACCGTTGCCGAGGCCCACCGCCAGCGGCATCATTTCCCCCTCGAACACCTGCCCGCCGCCGAACTCCCGCGGCATCAGCCCGACCATCGCCCCAAACCCCGTCAGCGCGTTGCGCAGCGGCGCGGCGTCGCTCACCGGCACCGCGATCACCGTTCCCGCCATGGGATTCTCCGCCAACTCTTCCTCATCGACCGCCATCGTCCACGTCAGCATCCGGTCTCCCAACGACTCGACGATCGGCCTGGCGATGAACATGAACTGCTGCGACTGCGCCCGCGCCAGATCCCCCTGCTCGCCCGGGATCGCCGCGATCGTCTCCTCTGCGAGCCCGATCAGCCGCGAGAAATCCGCCCGCACGATCGCCACACCCGACGCCTCCGCCGGCACGAACGCCGGCACCTCGATCGCCTCGCCGTCCAGGTCGACCAGTCGCATCCAGCCGCCCTTCTCCTCGGCGACCAGCCGCACCCGCAACTCGCCCACCTCCGGCGTATCCAGCGTCAGCGCGGCCCCGAGCCCCTGCATCTGGCGCACGCCCAGCAGCCCGAACCCAATCTCTTGCATCTGGCTGAACGGATCGAACTCGTCGGCCATCATTGCCGCGTTGGCAAGGCTGAGCCCGAAGAACGCCGAGAGGTTCACCGCGGCCCGCGCTTGCGCGCCCTCAGCGAGCCCGTCCAGCGCGTCGGCGTAGAACGGCGCGTCCGCCGCGGCGTCGTCCAGCCCGTCCTCGATCGCGTCCAGCAGGTCCAGCATCGATTCGCCGTGGTTCGTCATGACAAACGTGTCGCCCAGCCATGTGTACGCGAACTCCTCCGAGGCGTAGAAGATCGTCGAGATCGTCGCGTCCACGCCCTGGAGATCATCGAACGGCGTCTGCGGGCTGTTGCTCTCCATCCACTCCCACAGCGCTTGGTAGTCCTCCTCGGTCTCGGCGCCCTCGGCCATCTCCGCGTACTTCTCGAAGTACGCGCCGAACGCTCTGTCGCTCTCCATCCGCACGATCGACCGCAGCGTCAGCACGCGCGCATCGCCGACGCGTTCGTCCTCCTCGATCTCGATGAACCCCTTGTCCAGGGCGACATCGACGAGCTCCTCGATCCCCTCGCGGTACATCGCCGCGTGCTCGCCCAGATCCGCGAAGACCGCGAACCGATACGCAATCTCGCTCTCCTCGAAGTCCTCGCTCTGCACGACCTCCTCGACGCTCCCCGGCAGCGACAACGCGAGCCCCACGCCGCCCGTCGGCCACGCCAGCTCCTCACGGTCCATCCCCAGCCGCTCGAGCAGCGCGTCCAGCCCGCCCTCGTCGTCTTCACTGTCCGCAAAGTACGCCTCGAGGAACCCGACGACCTGCGGATGCTCGATCAGGTCCTTCAGCCCCGCCCGCTCCGCCGACGCCGCCAACTCCGAAAAGTCGTCCACCTCGACGACCAGCAGCGCCCGCTCATCCACGAGCTGTGAGATCGGCGGCAGCGCGCCCGCCGCGCCCGACAGCACGCAAACACAAACACCCAGCGCGGCAAACGTCAATCTCATCACCGACCTCTCTTTCGATGCCCTGTTGTTCGTGTCATATTTACCGAGGAATCAGGCCGCGCTCACAACCCGGAGCGCTCAACCGTCCTGATCCACCTTCGTCTCATCGTCCAACTGCGGCGGCGAACCCGCCCGCTTCCTGCCCGGCCCGTCCTTGTATTCATACCCCGAGTTCGGGTTCTCCGCGTCGAAGCTGAACGCGTCGCGATGCTCGATAAAATCCTTCAGATACCGCGCCGGGATCGCGAAGTTCAGCCCCTCGCCCATCGGGATCCCCATGTTCGTCACCCCGATCACCTCGCCCCGATCGTTGAACAGCGGCCCGCCCGAGTTGCCCGGATTGATCTGCGTGTCCGTCTGGATGTACGCCAGGCCCTCAAAGCTCCGCGAGGTCGTCGAGATCACGCCCCGGCTGAGCGTTCGCTCCAGCCCCAGGGGATTGCCGATCGCGAACACGCTCTGGCCTGCCGCCAGTTCCTCGCCGCCCTGGATGTTCACCGTCTTGAAAGGCTTGCCGTCGGGGTGCTCCATCTTGATCATCGCCAGGTCGATGTGGTTGTTCACCGCGATGATCCGCACGTCCTCGATCAGCATCCGCTTGAACTCGTGCTCGGTCCGCTCCCAGACCGTGCAGCGGATCTTGCGTTCGCCCTGCACGACATGCGCGTTGGTGATCGCGTACCCGTCCGGGTGGATGATGAACCCCGACCCCAGCCCGCGCGGCGTCGACACCTTCACCACCGCGTCGCCGAAGGCTTTGGCCAGCTCCTTGGGCGAGCGTTCGGCCAGCCCGCTCTCGACCGTGTACAGGCGATCCTCACCATCGCCCACGCCGATCGAAGCCTCGCCCGCCTCCTCGCGCTGCCGCTCGACGATCTCGGCCCGCTCCAGCTCCAGCAGCGTCGAGCCCAGATCCACCCAGATGGATGAATCGGTCTCCTTGACGACCTTCGCGCGGATCGTCGACCCGTCCCGCAGCGTGATGGTGTCCTGTGCCGATGCCCCCGCCGCCAGGCCCAGCCCGACCACCAACGCCCCGAACCCAGTGCCACTGGAAGCTCGCCCACCTGTGTGAAAGTGCAACAACGCCACGATTCCGCTCAAACGCATACGTCCGCTCCCGATATCCCCTCGCGGCACGTCCACGACGGGCCGATGAGGAGTTTCAGTACCATACAGTCTAGTGTCGGGCACGGATCGCCTCGTCCTGAATGGACTTGGCCCGCCGGACGATACTTTGCACCCTTGGACCCCTGATTCTTAGGAGCAAACGGATGAGCCGCTCTTCTTTCTCAGCACTCGCCGTCCTCGCCGCGATTCCGGTTCTCGCCGCCTCCCAGGCCCACGCCCAGGTCCAGCCGCCCATCGCCGAATACTTCGGCTTCGAAGATGAGCGCATCATCATCGTCGACAACGGCGCGGGCCCCGTCGCGATCGCCGATTTCAACGCCGATGATCGCCCCGACATCGCGGTCGCGAACAACCGCAAGAGCCGCATCGAGATCCACAGCCTCCGCGCGGCCCCCCGCACCACCAGCGAGATCGAGCGCGACTACGAGGTCAACGAGCTGCCCCCCAACGAGTGGTACGACCGCACCGAGATCATCGTCCGCGACCGCATCGCCGCCCTGGCCGCCACGGACCTCGACGCCGACGGCTACGCCGACCTCGTCGCCATCTCCGCCTCCCCCCTCGGCCTTGTCATCTACCACCAGCACGCCCCCGGCGAGTTCCGCGAGGCCTCCCGCCGCGACATCTCGGGCCTGAGCACCAACCGCGACGCCCTCGTCGTCGCCGACCTCGACGCCGACGGACGCGACGAGATCGCCACGATCGTCAACAGCGATCTCAAGCTCTTCGAGCTCTCCGCCGACGCCCGCCTCAGCGAGCCCACGCTCCTCGGCACCGCCGACAACTTCCGCCAGCTCAAGGCCGGAGACTTTGACAACGACGGGCAGCTCGACCTGCTCGCCATCGCGCCGGGCTCGGAGACTCCGCTCCAGCTCTGGCTCCACGACGCCGCCACCGTCGGCACCCTGCCCACCCTCGCCATGCGCTTCGACGTCCCCAACGTCCAGGACGCCGATGTCATCGTCCGTCCCGGCGAGCCCGACCAGATCGCCGCGATCGAGAACGGCACCCGCCGCCACCTGGTCTACGAGCTCACCGAGTCTCAGGCGGGCGAGTCCCGCGTCGCCCGCCTCATCACGCTCCCCGCGACGAGCGCCGACAGCCGCCCGATCGCCATCGCCGACCTCGACGCCGACGCTCACGACGACGTCGTCTCGCTCGACCCCGACGCCAACGAGACCACCATCCTCTGGCAGCTCCCGCAGACCGGCCTCTCGCTGCGCACCAACCACCCGACCTTCAAGTCCCCCTCCGCCGTCGCCGTCGGGCGCTGGGCGGGGCGCGACGATCCCGCCGTCTTCGTCCTCTCCGAGACCGAGAGCGCCGTCGGCGTCTCCTGGTACGACGAGTCCGCCGCCTCGCTCAGCTTCCCCGAGCCCATCGTCCTCGCCACCGCCGGCGGCACCCCCGTCGCCATGCGCACCGTCACCATCGACGATCAGTCCATCCTCATGGTCATCGTCAAGAAGCGCCGCGATTATGTTCTCGAAGCCCACCGCTGGACCGACGGGGGCGACGACCCCGCCACGATCGAGCTCGACGGCGTCACCAAGGCGCCCGAGACCATCCTCGCCTTCGATGCCGACCGCGACGACACAACCGACCTCCTCCTGCTCACCCCCAACGAACCCATGCTCATGGTCTTGGGCGAGAGCGACGGCAACCTCTGGACCCCCGCCGAACTCCGCGACAAGGACGCCATGAAGCAGTTCGGCCTCGTCCAGGCCGCCGGTCCGGCCAACACCGCCATCAAGGACCTCGATCACGACGGCCAGCCCGAGCTGCTCATCGCCGACGCCAACTTCATCCGCGCCTGCGTCTACAGCGAGTCGACCGGCTGGCGCGTTACCGAGCAGTTCAACCTCGACGCAGACGCGCAGATCGCCTCGATCACGCCCGACGCCGACCGCCTGCTCGTCGCCGATACCGCCCGCGACCGCATCGTCATCCTCGAACGCGCCAACGGTTCATGGCGTAAAGCCGCGCAGCTCAAGATCCAGGGCGTTGCGGTCGGGCCCATGCACGCCGGGCGCTTCGCCGGCGACGACACCCCCTCGGCCCTCATCATCGACGACGCCGACCTCGCCCTCATCACCCTCGACGGGCCCGCTCAAACCCTCGCCCCGATGAGCGTCTACCGCCCCGACGCCGAGAACCGCTTCGAGCACGAGATCACCGCCGCCGACATCAACACCGACGGCTACACCGACCTCATCGTCCTCGACGCCCGCGAGCAGATGTGCTCCATCCTCACCATTGCCGCCAGCGGCCGCATCGTCCCCGCCACCGAGTTCAAGGTCTACGAGTCCCGCCTCTTCTCCGGCGGCGACTCCATGGAGTTCGAGCCCTCCCTCGCCCTCGCCACCGATCTCACCGCCGACGCCAGAGACGACCTCCTCCTGCTCGTCCACGACCGCGTCATCATCTACCCCCAGGCGGCCGGCCGTTGACTTTCACGCGGCACAACGGGCGGCTTTCCCGTAGGTGCGAATCTGTAGTATCCCCTCAGAGTGTTCTCCGCCAAAGATAAAGCCATTCCTCATTGCATACGCCGCCAAGAGGTTCCCCTCATACGCCCCGCTTCCAGCGCTCTCTCCCAGGCTCGAAAACATCGAGGACCCAAACTCCTACTTACCGATACTAAACTGCGCGGAGGACACGGCCCCGCCCTATAATCCCTAACGACGCATGCGTCTTCGCGCGTCATCCTCTCGAGCAAGGAGGCCCCAAAATCCAAAACCTCTGCGAGGCGCAATCACCCGCCAACACACTCCTCGGCAACGACCTCGGCGTCGCCATCGCCGCCTTGGATTACTACCTCCCCAAGGAAGTCATCACCAACGAAGACCTCGCTTTGATGGTCGATACCTGCAACGACTGGATTGTCTCCCGCACCGGCATCCGCCAGCGCCACCGTGCCGCGACCACCGAAGCGACCAGCGATCTCGCCGTCCACGCCGCGACCGGCGCGCTCCAGCGTGCCGGCCTGCTCGCTGCCGATCTCGACATGATCCTCGTCGCCACCGCGACTCCGGACTCCCCCGTCCCCGCGGTTTCCTGCATCGTCCAGCAGGAACTTGGCGCACACCAGGCCGCCGCCATGGACCTCGGCGCGGGCTGCTCGGGCTTTCTGTTCGCCCTGCACACCGCCGCCTGCTTCGTCCGCGCGGGCGCGGCCAAGCGCATCCTCGTCGTCGGCGCAGAAACCCTCACCCGCGTCACCGATTACACCGACCGGCGCTCCTGCATCCTCTTCGGCGACGGCGCGGGCGCCGCCATCGTCACCTCCGCGATGCCACCGAACCCAGCCGCGAAGCAAACCTCACCACGCCGCCCGGCGATCGCCTCGAACTGCTCTACTCCTACCTTGGCACCGACGGCAGCCAGGCCAACCTCATCGAAATCCCCGGCGGCGGCTCCCGCCAGCCCGCCAGCGACAAGACCGTCAACGACAAACTCCATTACCTTCGCCTCGACGGCCAGGCCGTCTTCCGCCAGGCTGTCCGCCGCATGTCCGAAGCCGCAAGGGACGCCCTCAGCGCCCTCAACCTCACTCCCGACGACATCGACTGGCTCCTGCCCCACCAGGCGAACGCGCGCATCATCACCGCCGTCGCGGAGCACACCGGCATCGCCGCCGACCGCGCTCTACTCGACATGGCAGAGACCGGCAATACCTCCGCCGCGTCCATCCCCATCACCCTGGGCAGAGCCCGCGAGAACGACCGCCTCAAAGAGGGCCAGCGCATCATGATGCTCGCGTTCGGCGCGGGCCTCACCTGGGCCTGCCAGGTCTGGCGCGTCCGTCACGCCTGAGGCATCATCGCGCCGAGGACGGACATTCTCGGTCCCGTTAGGCGCAGGAAAGCATTGAGCGGTGTTCGAGCGTGATGGTCGCCGACGGTTGGCTATGAGATTCGGGAAAGAGCGAGTCGCCGCGAGTGGCGAGCGGGCGCGCATAAAATCGCCGCCCGGCGTGCTCTACCGGGCGGCGAAAAGTGGGCGATACAGGACTCGAACCTGTGACCTCCTCGATGTCAACGAGGCGCGCTAGCCAGCTGCGCCAATCGCCCGTGGGCGGCAAGTATAGCCGCCGATCAGTTATGCCGAGCCAGAAGCCTCGCCCGCTCCTCCAGGGCCGCCATGTCCGCCTCGTGCTGCCACGAATACAGCCCAAGCACCTGGCGATCCGGGCCGACGAGGATGAGCTTCGACGGGTGGTTGAGGTTGGCCATGGTGCCGCCGTCCTTGAGCTCGATCGGCGTGGACTCGTCCGGCGAGACGTCGAAGCCGAGGGCGTGGGCGATCGCCCAACTCGCATCCTGCTCGCCGGTCAGGAATGACCAGCGCCCGGGGTCCGCCCCGACCGCCCTGGCATACTCGCGCAGGCGCTGCGGTGTGTCTCGCTCGGGGTCGATCGTCATGCTCAGGAACCGCACGCCGCTGCCGGTGAGATCGTCCTGGAGCATCCGCATCCGCT
Organism: Phycisphaerales bacterium; assembly: GCA_029260315.1. Classification (GTDB taxonomy): domain Bacteria; phylum Planctomycetota; class Phycisphaerae; order Phycisphaerales; family UBA1924; genus S146-42. Next base: position 20,163 of record JAJDDM010000072.1, read on the forward strand.
GGTTCATGCCCGGGCAGATGAACGGGCAGTTGGTGAAGATGAAATCGAGCACGGTGATCTTGCCGTCGAAGATCGAGGCGTCGGCGGGCTCCTCGTATTGGTTGACCAGCGAGAAATCGGGGACCCGATAGGGCTCAAGATTCGGATCGGGCGTGCGGGCGTCTCTCACCGCCGGGCTCTCGCCGGTGAGAAACACGCCGACGCCCGAGGCGACGACCAGCACGCCCGAGACGACCAGCACCGGCAGCCCCCATCGCGGCGGTCCGGGCCGGGCGGTCTCAACTTGATCGGCGTTCTCACTCACAATCACACCATCAGAACAGCCACACAGCGTCAGATAAGTGCGTCGGCGACGAGCGCTACCAGCAGCAGCGGCAGGTGCATCACCGACGCGATGAAGACCCGCCGAGCGAACGCCACCGTCCGCGTGCGGGCCAGACGAACACAGAGGCCCAGGTACGCAAGCCCGCTGAGCAGGGCAATCGCGACGTAAGCGACCCCGACGCGCTCGGGCATCGTCCAGGCGGGCAGCAGCGAGACCACGACGAGCATCGCCGCGGTGATGAGCATCGCGATCGAGGTCGCCCGCCCCGTCGGATCGAGCACCGGCAGGACCTTATAACCGCCCTTGGCGTAGTCCTCGCGGTACATCCAGGCAATCGCCAGGAAGTGGGGGAGCTGCCAGATGGTCATGATCGCAACGAGGCTCAGACCCATCGGGTCCAGGACCGTCGCGAAGTTCGCGGGGCCGCTGATAGCCGTCCATCCGATCAGCGGCGGCAGCGCCCCGGGGATCGCCCCCACGAGCGTCGACCAGGGTGTCCACACCTTCATCGGGGTGTAGAGCACAACATAACTCAGCGTGCAGACCAACGCGACCGCCGCGGGCACGGGGCCGTTGACCAGCCACAGGACGCCGGCGCCAAGGACGGACATGACCAGCCCCGCGAGCAGCACGGCCCGGGGCGAGACGATCCCCGCCGGGATCGGGCGCAGGCGGGTGCGATCCATCCGGGCGTCGCGATGGCGTTCCCACCACTGGTTCAGGCTGTTGGCGCCGCTGGCGCTGAGGGACGTGCCGACGACCACGCCGAGCAGCGCGACGCCGAGTTCGATCCACGACCGCTGACCTGCCTGCAACGCCGCGAGCACGAGGCCGATGACCGCCGTCACGACCACCATCCGCGTGATCCGGGGCTTGGTCGTCTCCACGATCGCGGCGAGGCCGGAGCGTGCGCCGGTGCCATCCATCGGCAGGCCAACGGCGATCGGCGTGGTTCGGCTCATGCGAGACTCCGTCCCTGGACCGGGCTCGGGATTCCGGTTTACCCGCACAAGATGCGGTCTGGCAAGAATACTAGCGCCCCGCCAGGGGCCGTCCAAGCGGGTTCAGTCATTGTTTGGCAGGAACCTTGATCTCGGCCCAGACGGGAAAGTGGTCGGAAGGAAAGCCGCCATCCCACGATGTCGGGCGATGCCGCCAGACGCCCGCGCGGGCCACCTCGATGTCCGCCGAGATGATGACGTAGTCGAGCCGTTTTCCGAACGCGGCCGTGTCCGTCGGGTCCAGGTCTTCGCCGTCGGCGGGCTTGGGATCGAGCACGGGCGGTGGCGTCTGGCGCACCCGGCGATTGGCAAAGAGCAGGTCGGTGACGGGGTTGCCGACGCCAGTGCCCTCCTTGGCGTCGGCGTTGAGGTCGCCCAGGATGACAAAGTGCGAGCCGTCGCGCAGGCCCGCGGGCTTGCCCAGATCGTCGACGATGGCGCTGGCGCCGCTGATGTAGTCGCGCCAGAAGCGGATCTCGTCGTGGTTGCGTTTGTGGTTGCGCTTTTCGGGGCCGTCGAAGGCCGGGGGCGTGGGGTGGCTGCACAGGACGTGGACGACCGAACCGTTCGGTAGCTTCACGGAAACGTCCCAGTGGCTCTTGGAGCTGAGTCTCGCGAAGCGCAGTTCCTCGCTATCGAACCATGGCTCGCCGTCGGTCGTCGTCGGCAGCATGGCGCCCGGCATGTACTCCCACGGAAACAGACGGAACGTGCGGATGTCCTTTTCGACGATGGTCAGGCGTTTATCGACCAGCAGCGCCATCCCGTACTGGCCCGGGAACGTGCCGAAACCCCAGCAGTCGTTGGCGTACGCCCGCCCGCGTTCTGATTGCTCGCCGGGCGTGCCATCGGGCTTGGTCGGCGCCGGCAGCGGGAAGCTCGTGACGATCTCGCCGTCGTTGTCGAGATCGAAGCCGCTGGGCATGCCCGTGTTGACCGGGGCCATGAAGACCTGGTACTCGATCGGTTCCAGCCCCTCGCCCTGGGGCTTGGCGAGGTAGTTCTCGACGAAGCGCCGGGCGTTCTGGCCGGGCGCATCGCCCTCCGCGACGCCGGGCGCTCCGGGCTGGTCATACGCAATCTCATTGAGCAGGATGATGTTGGGGCGCAGTCGCTGGATCGTCTCTGCCAGCGCCCGCACGCGCGGCTGGTCGCTCCGTTTCAGATCGCTGGTGCGGACATCCCACACATTGAACGTAGCGACGCGGAGCGATGCTTCCTGCGATACCGCCTGTGGCGTCAGCACAAACCAAGCGGCGAACGCGGTGAGAATCCGGGTAAGCGAGCGATCCATGCGGCACCCCCTCTGGTTGACTCAGCGTGAACCATAGCGACACTTCAGGCGTCGCCTCGGTAGCTCAGCTGGATAGAGCAGCGGTCTTCTAAACCGCAGGTCGCAGGTTCGAGTCCTGCCCGAGGTGCTCTTCGAGCGCGCCCCGAGCGTTTCGCCGAGGCCATATATGGGGTCCGCATGGGCCAGGGGGCCATCTCGCTCAGAATGGGGGGAAAACGCTGAGGATTCGCCAGCGTACGCCCGGGCGATACCCGATACTCCCTTGGCGCACACCGAGGAGGATCCGCCCATGACGCCGCCGCCCGAGTTGTCTCCCGACGAGCCCCTGCGGCTGGCGGCACTGCGAAGCCTCAACGTCGTGGCAACGCCATTGGAGGAGCGTTTCGAGCGGATCACCCGCATGACCCAGAGGATGCTCGGTGTCGATATCGCCGCGATCTCACTGGTGGAGGCCGACCGCCAGTACTTCAAGTCGATCCAGGGCCTGTCGGTGTGCGAGACGTCTCGGGACATCTCGTTGTGCGGGCACGCGATTCTGGGCGAGAAGATCATGGTCATTCCCGACGCGCGGATCGACAAGCGATTCGCGAACAACCCGCTGGTGACCGGACCGCCGCACATCGTGTTCTACGCCGGTGCGCCGCTGCGATCGGTGGAAGGCTTGGCGCTGGGCACGCTCTGCGTGGTGAGTTCAACGCCGAAGGACTTCGACGCCGAAGATCGTGAGCGGTTGCAGGACATGGCGTACGTCGCCGAATCCGAGTTGCGTGCCGGGATGGCCAACGCCGTGCAGGAGGCACTGGTCGAACAGATCACAGTGGAGCATCGCCGCGCGCTCATCGACCCGCTCACGCGGATGTGGAATCGCGAGGGGATCATCCGTCTGGGCGAGGACACGGTCAGCAAGTTGAACACGATCGAGGGCGGCGCGGCTGTCGTGATGGTCGACCTGGACAACTTCAAGCAGATCAACGACACATATGGGCACGCCGCCGGCGATGAGGTGCTCCGCGTCGCCTCGCGCAGGATGCTCACGGCGCTGCGAGAGTCGGATCTGGTGGGGCGTCTCGGCGGAGATGAGTTCCTGTTCGTGCTCTCGCCGTGCGAGTCGGCGACGATGGCGGGCGAGGTCGCCGAGCGTGTGCGCGGTCGCCTGAACGCGGGACCGATCCACACCGAATCGGGCGAGATCCGGCTCAATGCGACGATGGGGGTGCGCTTCTTCGAGCGAGGCTGGGAGGGCACGCTCGCGGAGCTCATGAAATCCTCCGACGCCGCGCTCTATGAGCGCAAGCGGATGGGGCGGGGCGCCGTGCGTGTCGTCGATTCGCTGTCGCGTGCTGCCTGATACCCGCGAGCAGGGCTATCGCGACACGAGAACGGCGGGCTGCATCGCGTGATGCACCGGTTTGGATGAGATTCGGTGTGGGCGGTCAGAGTCCGGCTTCTCCCGCTGCACCGATGTCTCGAAACGAGCACGAATCTTGCATGGCAGGCGGTGAAGGTTGGCAAGACCGCCCGCCGGGGCAGGCGCGGGCCCTTGCCGGTTGCGCTCGGGAGTCCGGCCCAGAATCAGGTATACTGCGCGCGGGCGAGCGCGACGACGACGCTCGCGCCGGCAATGGGAGGTCAGCCATGTTTCATTTCGCATCGACGGCGGGCGTGGCAATCTGCACGATGGCCGCCCAGGGGCAGGTCGTGCTGTACGACACGCTCTGGATCACCGACGACGAAGTCATGGACGCGGGCACCGGCAACGCCATCGGCGGATTCAACGGCCCCACGGGCGAGAACATCGATTCCCAACTCGCCGACGACTTCGTCGTGGACGAGCCGGTGCGTCTGACCAAGGTTGTCGTGGACATCATGTCCTTCAACGGCACGCTGCCCGCCGAGGGTATCTGGGTCCAGCTCTACCAGCATGACGAGATCATCGTCGGACCGGACGAGGCGTGCTTCGCCGACGTGATCGTCGAGGACTACGTCGCGACCAAGATCGACACGCCGCTGAACTTCGACGCCTGGCGATTCGAGTTGGACGTGTCCCATGCCGACATTCAGCTCAGCCCGCAGCGCTGGTGGATCAACGCCCAGCCGCTGGATGAGTTCACCACCGGCGACTGGTTCTGGATCATCGGCTCGGTCAGCATCCCGACGGTCGAGCTGTCCTCGCACGTCCGCGATAGCTTCGAGGACCACGGCAACAACTACGCCGGGCTCTGGGGCTCGACCGACTGGATCCCGCACGACTTCCGCGGCAACAACACGGTCTCCATGCGGATCGAGGGCGAGATCATCACCGGCTGTGCCGCGGATATTGATGGCGACGGCGATGCCGACGCGGACGACTTCTTTGGCTACCTCGACCTCTTCGCGGGCGGCGATGGTCAAGCCGACATAGATGGCGACGGCGACCTCGACGCCGAGGACTTCTTTGGCTACCTGGATCGCTTCGCCCAGGGGTGCTGAGCGAGCGCCGTCATTCGGCGGTCATGGGCGGGGCTCATTGCCATCGCCGGAACGCACGCAGCGAAAGCCTGTGTGCATGAGGCTCGTGTCGGGGCTCGCTTTCATCCGTGCCGCAGGGCGATAGCTCGCGCAGTAGCTCGCGTGGCACAGGAACGAGCCGCCTCGCTGGACCCGCTTGGGAACGCGCGGCTCCATCGGGTCGAGGGGGGTGTCCGGACCGGTCGGATTGAGAGTGACCCCCGCGCCGCCCCGCTTGGCGTAGGTGTCGTGGCGGTACCAGTCCGCCGTCCACTCCCAGACGTTGCCCGCCATGTCGAGAAGGCCGTAGCCGTTGGCGGGGAACGAGCCGACGGGGGCGGTTGTGACGAACCCGTCCTCCCCGGTGTTTTCACCTGGAAATCTTCCCTGCCAGGTGTTGGCGCGTCTGGGGTTGATCGGGGCGTCGCCCCAGGTGAAGATCTTGGCTTCGAGCTCGCCTCGGGCCGCGTACTCCCACTCCGCCTCGCTCGGCAGCCGCTTGCCGGCCCACCGGCAATACGCCTGGGCATCGTCCCACGAGATATGAACGACCGGGTGTTCGTCCATTCCGTCGATCGAACTGTCGGGGCCGGTCGGGTGTCGCCAATCGGCGCCCGGGGTCCATGCCCACCAGCGACTCGCGTCCCGCAATGAGCCGGGCTTCTGGGGCGTCACGAAGACCAGCGAACCGGGCACCAGCAGTTCGTCCGGCGGCTTGGGCGTGCCAGGGGATACCTGGGCCTTGAGCTCCTCCCAATCGGGAGCACGCTCGGCGGTCGTCACATAGCCCGTCGCCTCGACGAACCGCCGAAACTCGGCGTTGGTGACCTCGGTGCGGTCCATCCAGAAGCCATCGACGCGGACGCGATGGGTAGGCCGCTCATCGGCGCGGGCTATCGGTCCTTGCTCACCCATCGTGAACTCGCCCGCCGGAATCCACACCATCCCCGCCGGCACGGGTTCGGGCGTGCCGGGTCCATGCGTCGGTGGATCCCCGGACGCCCATGGGTGTACCGCGATGATGGTCAAAAGGGGGCCCAGTTTCAAGATTGAGCGGGCCATCGGTGCTTGACGCTAGGCGTATGACCCGCCGACCGTGGAGATCCGGGCGATCACACGCCCAAACATCGCGACGAGATATCGCACGCCACTGGGAGTCGGGTTCGAAATCGGGTATGTTCCAGGCACGAAACACACTCTCCATGCACGGAGAATGAGGAGAATACCTGATGAGTAGAAATGGAATCCTCGGTCCTCGTCGCGCGATGCTCGTCTCGGCGATCGCTCTGGCCGCCGGTCAGGGCGTCGCGCTGGGACAGGTCGCCTTCCGCACCGACGGCGACGCCCATCGCATCGTGATGAGCGCCCAGCAGGTGACCCAGTCGATCCAGGAGTTGGCGGCCCGCAAGGACGCCTCGCGCGTCGTGATCCAGTTCAACGCACCCGTGACGCCCGCGCAGCGCGACGCGCTGCGCTCGGCGGGTCTCCAACTGGGCAGCTATCTCGGCAACAGCGCGTACTTCGCGCAGCTCGATGGCGTCCGTCCGATGCTCGCCGCCCGCGCGGCGTCGGTCGCCAGCGTCCGCCCGATCCAGACAAGCTGGAAGCTGGACCCGGCGCTGAATCGCGGCGAGATCTATCCCTACACCATCGTCGACAACGCCACCACCGCCGATCCGACTGTGGCGGTCTACGCCGTGTTCCATAAGGGCGTCAGCGATGAGCGGGGTGCCGAGCTGGTCGCCAAGCACGGCGGCAGCGTGCGGGCGAACCTGCGCAGCGTGAACGCCGACGTCGTCGAGCTGCCATCCAGCGCGATCGTGGACCTCGCCCAAGAGGACGACGTCCAGTGGATCGAGCCCGCCCTGCCGCAGTACAGCGAGCTCAACGATTCCAACCGCGTCATCACCCAGGTCGACCAGGTCCAGGAGGCCCCGTACAACCTCGACGGCAGTGGTGTGACGGTGCTGGTCTACGACGCCGGATCCGTGAATCAGAGTCATGCGGACTTTGGCGGTCGCGTGACTGACATCGATGGCACCGGCAACTCCACACACCCATCGCACGTTGCCGGCACCGTCGGCGGCGACGGGACGGCTTCCGGGGGCACTTTCCGCGGCATGGCGCCCGGCGTTGACATCCTCTCCGCCGGCTTTGAGTGGGACGGTGGTGGTGTGTTCCTCTATGAGAATCCGGGCGACATCGAGGAGGATTACGGCCTCGCAATCTCGATGGGCGCGGATATCTCGAACAACTCTATCGGCTCCAACACCGAGCCCAATGGCTTCCCGTGCGAGATCCAGGGCGATTATGGTGTCACCGCGTCGGTCATCGACGAGATCGCTCGCGGCAGCCTGGGCGATCCCATCACCATCTTCTGGTCCGCCGGCAACGAGCGCCAGGGCAGCCGCTGCGATATCGAGGGCTTCGGCGACTACTACTCCAGCGCACCGCCCAACAACGCCAAGAACCAGCTCTCTATCGGAGCCCTCAACTCCAACAACGACTCGATGACCAGCTTCTCCAGCTGGGGACCCACCGACGACGGCCGCCTCCGCCCCGACTTCTGCGGGCCGGGTTGTCAGACCGGCGGCGATAACGGCGTCACCAGCGCGAGCAACAGCAACAACAGCTATGCGACGCTGTGCGGCACGAGCATGTCCGGGCCGACCGCCGCGGGCATCGGCGCGCTGATCCTCGAGGACTTCCGGATCCAGTTCCCGGGCCTGCCTGACCCGGCGAGCTCGACGATGAAGGTCATCCTCGCGCACACCGCGGTCGATCTGGGCAACCCCGGGCCGGATTATCAGTTCGGGTACGGGTCCATCCGGGCCAAGGACGCGATCGACTTCATGCGCACCGCGCAGTTCACCGAGCAGACGATCGGCCAGGGCGGCAGCCACACCTTCACGATCGATGTCGCGCCCAACACGCCGGAGCTGAAGTACACCCTGAGCTGGAACGACCCCGCGGGCACGCCCAACGTCGACCCGGCCCTGGTCAACAATCTGGATGTGCGGGCGATCGATCCGGGCGGCAACATCCACCACGCGTGGACGCTCGATCAGTTCGAGCCGAGCGCCGACGCCGTCCGCACTGGGCCCAACACCAAGGACAACCTCGAGCAGGTCTTCGTCGAGAACCCCCAGGCCGGCGAGTGGGTCATCGAGGTGCTCGGCACCAGCGTGCCCGAGGGCCCGCAGCTCTATTCCATCGGCGGCACGCCCGATCTCAACGTCGAGATCGTCAGCATCTCGCTCAGCAGCGAGGTGCCCGCGATGCTCGAGCCCGCCACACCGCTGACCGTCGAGGCCGCCATCACCGCCGTGAACGACGAGATCGTGCCCGGCAGCGAGGATCTGCACTACCGCTTCGACGGCGGGGCGTTCACCACGGTCGATCTGGTCGATCAGGGCGGCGGCGTCTTCGCGGCTCAGATCCCCGGCGCCGATTGCGGGCAGATGCCCGAGTTCTACCTCAGCGTCGAGGGTGTCGCGTCGGGCGAGGTCACCAGCCCGTTCAACGGGCCCGACGATCCGTTCTCCTATGCGATCGGCACGGTCCAGGTCGCCGTCTCGGACAACTTCGAGAACGACACGGGCTGGACCGCCGAGAACCTCGGCGCATCCAGCGGCGATTGGCAGCGGGGCGTGCCGGTCAACGATCCCGCGTGGGACTTCGACCCCGAGTCCGACGGCGACGGCTCGGGCCAGTGCTACCTGACCCAGAACGAGCTGGGCAACACCGACGTCGACGGCGGCGCGGTCCGCCTGACCAGCCCGGTCTTCGATATGTCCGGCAGCGGGCCGTTCACGATCGAGTACGACTACTTCCTCAACCTGACCACCCAGGGCAACGAGGACGCGCTTCTGATGGAGATCTCCAACAACGGCGGCGGCTCGTGGACGACAATCCGAGACCATCGCGATGACAACAACCTCAACTGGACGCACGAGATCATCACACAGGACGATCTCGACAATGCCGGGGTGTCGCTGACCGACCAGATGCGTCTGCGCTACACCGCCAACGACGCCGACGGCCAGAGCATCGTCGAGGGTGGTCTCGACGGGCTCATCATCTCCAGCGTCGGCTGCGACGATGGCGGTTGCGCGGCGGATCTCGACGGCGATGGCGACGCCGACGCCGACGACTTCTTCGCGTATCTCGACGCGTTTGCCGCGAACGACCTCGGGACGTGCGACATCGACGACGACGGCGACTGCGACGCCGACGACTTCTTCGGCTACCTGGACCAGTTCGCTCTGGGCTGCTGAACCCGGTCGCTGTCCACCATGAACTAGTCCGGGCGGGCCCTCGCGGGCCCGCCTTTTTCTCGCGCCCGAGCGTGGGCCGCGATCGACGGGTGTTGCGGGTTATACTCTCTTGAGCCGGGCGCGCGCAAGCCCGGCCTCCCTGATCTGCAAAGGGACCATCGATGACTGACAAGCCAACCAAGCACGAAGAAACGCTGGAAAAGGACGAATCCGACCGGGCGCTCGGTTTCGGCATGCTCGGCTACTTCGCCCTGCTCATCGTGGTGATCGGCATCCTGATCCTCTTTCTGATCTAGGCGGCGCCGCCCGTGCGGGCGAGCCTGCGCCGGGAGGTCGATCGCGGATCCGCGAGCTTGGCGCAGGCGTATCGCAATCCGGTCAGGCGCGAGAGGTCTGGCCCGAGGTGATTCTCCATGGCTGAGCCCAGGTTCGAGCACGAGGTCGCGGTCTGGCACGAGGGCGTCGCCAACGGACGGCGATTGTGGGATTTCGATGGCGGCGCGATCCGGTCCGAGGTCCTCTATCGCAGCGAGCACGTCATGCTGGGGCGGTACGCCGTGCAGCCGTGGTCCAGCGTCTGGCGGGAGACGGACATCATCCGATCGGGGCCGCTGCTGGCGTTCACCCGCACCCCGGTCGAGATCGAGCAGCCCGACCGCGACCCGGTCATCGCCGACCACACCTGCGCCGTCCTGCACAACGCCCATCGCGAGTATCGCAGGCGGCCGATCGATGCACGCGGCGAGCGGACGCTGTGGCTCTCGCTCTCGGCGGAGACAATCTCAGACATCCTGGGCGTCTGCCTCGACGACCCGTCGTGTCCGTTCGGGCGATCCGACGTGCCGGTGAGCGCGGGAAGCTACCTGCTCGGCCACGCCGTGGCGCGCCGGCTCTCTTCTGGCGAGGCGGTGGACGAGATCGAGGCCGAGGAGATTCTGCTGTGGATCGCCGACGAGGTGCTGCACGCCGGCGAGGCTTTGGGCTTCGGTCGGCACGACGCACGCCGCGAAAGCACCCGCCGGGCCCATCAGGAGGCCTCGGTGCGGATGCGACGGTTCCTGGGCGAGGGGTTCCGGCGGCCGCTCTCGCTCGGGGATGTCGCGCGTTCGGCATTCCTGTCGCCGTTCCACGCGGCCAGGGTCTTCAAGCAGCAGACGGGGATGACAATCCACGAGAACCTGCGGACCCTGCGGATCCGCGAGGCGATGGAGCGGCTGGGCGACGGGGAGGAGTCGATCGCGCAGGTCGCCCGGGAGGTCGGGTTCGCGTCGCACGCTCATCTGACCGACGCGTTCGGGATGCACTTCGGCGTGCCGCCCTCGCTGGTTCGGCGGGATCCGATGGGGGCCGCTCGGCGGTTGCTCGCGGACGGGCAAGCGGACTAACTCGCCCTCTAATCGCGTCGTGTGCACATCGCTCGCGCTGCCGGTATCATCGAGGCATGATGAATATCAGGGAGCGAGCCATACGCAGATGGAAGGCGTCGGTTGTTCGGTCGGTCGTGGGTCTGACGCTGGTGGGGGTGACGCCCGGCGCCCTGGGAGCGGCACCCGATGTCTCCAACGCCCAGCGGAGCCGCGATGTCGGCTCGCCCGTGTTCGACGACATCTCCTCGATCATCGACGGGGCGATCGCGCGGGCCGACCGGACCATCCGCGGGGTCATCGCGATCCCCGATCGGGATCGCACCTTCGAGAACACGCTGGGCGCGCTCGACGACATGCACCAGCGCCTCGACACCGAGACGAACATGGCCCAGTTCATGGCCTTCGTCTCGACCGACGCCGACGAGCGGGCCGCGGCCGAGGCCGCCCAGAGCCGCATGAGCGCGTGGTACATCGACCTGGGCAAGAACGAGTTGCTGTACCGGGCGATCAAGGCGTACGCCGACTCGCTGCCGAATCTTTCCGGCGAGCGCCGCCGGCTGCTGGAGCACAGCCTGCGGGACTATCGGCGGGCGGGCATGGAGCTGCCGTCCGAGCAGCGCGAGCGGCTCACGGAGATCGAGAAAGAGCTGAGCGACCTGTCGATCGAGTTCTCGCGCAACATCCGCGAGGACGAGACGGTCGTCACCTTCACTCGCGACGAGCTGTTCGGCGTCTCGCCCGAGTTTCTCGACGGGCTCGACCGCTCGGGCGAGTTGTTCCTGGTCACGATGGACTCGCCCACGGTCACCGAGATCTGGCGGACCTGCGAGGACGAGGACACACGCGAGAAGGTCCGCTTTGTCTACACCCGGCGCGGCGGGATGGCGAATGTGCGCCTTCTGGAGAAGATCATCGATCTGCGGGCCCGGCGGGCGCGGATGCTCGGCTACGAGACGACCGCCGACTACCAGATCGAGACGCGGATGGCCCAGACCGCCGAGACGGTCGAGGAGTTCTACGAGGAGCTGATCCCGATCGTGCGCAAGAAGGCCGAGCGAGATCTCGCGGAGTTGCTGGAAGCAAAGCGGGCGTTCACGGGCGATGACGACGCGGTCTTCCAGGTCTGGGACAACCGTTTCTACTCCGACCGGGTGCTCAAGGCCCGCTACGAGGTCGACCAGGACGAGGTCCGCCAGTACTTCCCCCTCGAGGCCGTCAAGGACGGGCTGTTCGGCATCACCCAGTCGCTCTACGGCGTGACGTACCGCGACGTGACCGACGAGGCCGGGACCGACGACCGCCCCCTCTGGCACGAAGACGTGCGGCTCTACGAGGTCACCGACAACGAGACCGGCGAGCTGCTCGGCGAGTTCTATCTGGACCTCTACCCCCGACCCAACAAGTACAACCACGCGGCGCAGTGGGGGCTTATTCAGCACAAGGTCTACATGGATGGGCGCGAGGTCACGCCGCTGGCGGCCCTGGTCTGCAACTTCACCAAGCCGACCGCAGATAAACCCAGCCTGATGACCCACGACGAGGTCGAGACCTTCTTCCACGAGTTCGGCCACTGCCTGCACACGATGTTCAGTAAGACCGAGCTGGGCCTCTTCGGCGGCACCAACGTCGAACGCGACTTCGTCGAGGCCCCGAGCCAGATGTTCGAGAACTGGGTCTGGGATGAGGGCGTGCTCCAGACCTTCGCCCGCCACTACCAGACGCGCGAACCCATCCCCAGCGACCTCGTCGAGCGCATGGTTGCCGCACGCTACCAGGGCTCGGGCCTCAACGCCCTCGGCCAGCTCTGGCTCGGCGGGCTCGATCTGGCCTACCACAGCGACCCCGACGGCAAGGTCGCTACCACCGAGATCCAGATGGACCTCTACGACAAGATCCTGCTCTATCCCACGCAGGACCACACCTACTTCCAGGCCGCGTTCGGGCACCTGATGGGCTATCACGCGGGGTACTACGGCTACATGTGGTCGCTGGTCTACGCCTCTGACATGTTCCAGCGCTTCAAGGAGCTCGGCATGATGAGCCCGTCGGCCGGGCGCTATTACCGCGAGAAGATCCTCTCGCGGGGTGGGTCGGTCGATGGCATCGAAATGGTGCGCGAGTACCTGGGCCGCGAGCCGAACACGGAGGCGTTTCTCAAGCACCTGGGGCTGGAGGAGTAGCCACGCACATGCGACGAGCCGCGCCCGTTAGGAAGCGGATTACCCGTCCTCCAAACTCTCAAGGTCTCGGACCACCCGCGACCGCGCTTGCGAGCGTGCATCATCGGACGCGTGATCCCTCACGATCGCGGTGGGTTTCGCATTTGAGATGGGAGCGTAGCCAGAGCGTTCGATGCATCTTCGCCCGGAGGGCGCACTCGCGTTGCCAGGGACTTCAGTCCCTGGACGGCGGCATTCGCTCATTCTCGCCCGGAGGGCGGACGCGCGGCTCGAAACATGGCGACTGTCTCGTCCGCCCTCCGGGCGGCAGAGATCACTGAAGACTCCCTCCAGGGACTGAAGTCCCTGGCAACGAGCGCGCGCCCTACCGGGCGAAGGCCGGTATTCACTACATCCTCCTCAACTCATCGATCATCGCCGCGTGGCTCTTGGTGCCCAAACGGAAGCAGTCGAGCTCGAACTTCTCATTCGGCGAGTGCACCCGATCGTCCTCAAGCCCGAATCCCATGAAGATCGTCTCCAAACCCAGGCGCTGCTTGAGCATGCCGGCGACGGGGATCGACCCGCCGGACTTGATCAGCGCGGGCTCGACACCCGCGGCCGACTTGATCGCCCGCCTCGCCGCGTCCAGATAGGGCGACTCGGTCGAGACGGTGGCGGGCACCCCGCCGCCGTGATCGGTGAACTCCCATCGGCAGCCCGCCGGCGTGCGATCGCCCAGCCACGCGAAAAACGACTCGCGAATCGCGTCGGGATCCTGATCCGCGACGAGCCGGAAGCTGACTTTCGCCGTCGCGTGTGTCGGGATAACAGTCTTGGCCCCGGCCCCCGTGTACCCGCCGACGATGCCGTTGATCTCACACGTCGGGCGGGCCCACTCACGCTCGACGCTGGTGAAGCCGTCCTCACCGACGTCGGCCTCGGGCGGCAGGCCGATGGCCTTCAGCGCTGCGATCTGGTCCACGCCGAGCTTCTTCCAGGCTTCGCGCTCGCCGGGCTCGATCTCGCGCACGGCGTCATAGAAGCCGGGGACTGTCACGCGCCGGTTCTCGTCCCAGAGCCCGCTGAGCACCTTGACGAGCTCGGTGTTGGGATTCGGGCAGCGCCCGCCCCAGAGGCCCGAGTGAAGGTCCTGGTCGGGGCCGTGGAGGGTAACTTCGGTGTAGCACAAGCCTCGCACGCCGTAGGTGATCGCGGGCTTGCCACGTCCGAGCATGCCGGTGTCGCTGATGAGGCAGATGTCGCAGTCCTTGAATCTGTCCGCGTGGCGTTCGAGGAATCGCCCGAGATTGACCGACCCGGATTCCTCCTCGCCCTCGAGCATGACGGTGAACCGCACGCCGCCGGCGGGCTCATCGCCCGTTTCCTTCCATGCCCGCAAAGCCTCGAGGAACATCATGACCTGTCCCTTGTCGTCGCATGCTCCTCTAGCGACGATCCGCTCGCCCGGGCCGTTCTCGACCGCCGGCTTGATAACCGGCTCGAACGCCGGCGACTCCCAGAGCTCATCGGGATCGGTCGGCTGGACGTCGTAGTGCCCGTAGAACAAGACGTGGGGCCCGGCGGAGGCATCCGCGGCGTTGGGCGTCTTCGCGACCACGATCGGGTGCCCGGTGCCCTCGGGCTCGCCGGTCTCCATCAACTCGGCGTCGAGGCCGGAGGCACGCAACTGCCCGGTGGCCCACTCGCCGGCCTTACGGACGTCGCTCTGGTACGCGGGGTCGGTGCTGATGCTCGGGATTCGCAGCCACTCGATCGTGCGATCGATCGAGTGGCGTTCGTGGTCGGTCAGCCAGCGCAGGGCGTTGTCAAGGGCCATCGCGGTCTCCGTGTGAGGTGGGGGAGAGTAGGGGAGCGGCTCGGGCCCGGAGGTGGCATTCTCGGCGAGAGAGCGCGGCCAATCGGCGCAAATAAGGAAGGACGCCGCCGGGGGAGGCGACGCCCTTGGGGTTGGAGCGATCTGGAATCAGCGACGCCGGCGGGAGGTGACCAGCCCGCCCAGGCCGAGCAGCGCGAGGCTGCTGGGCGCGGGGATGCCCTCGAAGGCGACGTTGTCTACGAAGATGTTCTCGCTGCTGGAGTTGTTGTCGATCGAGATGGTCAGGACGATACCGTCGGCGTTGATGCGTCCGTTGCCGATGAGATCCTCGAGATCGAAGCTGATCAGGCCCCAGTTGTCGGTGCCGTCGTCTGCCGAGGAGTTGGCCTTGAGATCGGCCTCGCCCCAGACGAACAGGGGGACGTCGTTGACGCCGTCGCTGAGCATCGCGGACATGAAATCATCGGACTCGTACGTCGTGCCCATGATCCAGAAGTTGAAGCTGAGGGTGCGATCGGTGAAGTCGGAGGTGTTGACGGGCTCGAAGACGAGGTCGAGGCGTCCGTCGCCGTCATTGAACTCGAAGTTCTGCTCGATGCCGGTGGCGACGGGCGCGCCGCCGGGCCCGACATCGGGGCTGTTGGCGCCGGTGAAGGTATTGACGCCGATGAAGTCGCTGGTGTCGTTGGCGGGGGTGACGGGCCCGAGGCCCTCGCCGCGGGTGTCTGCGCCCCAGAACGTCGCGAAGTCGAGGCCCGGTCCGCCGTTGTTCGCGCTGCCGGAGTTGGTGAGCTGGCTGCCTTGTGGCAGGGAGTCGAACGTTTGCGCGCCGGTGTCGTCCAGCACGTTGAAGTTCTGGCTGGCGATGGTGTCGCCGAAGGCGCCCGAGGCGAGGCCCGAGGCGACGGTGAGCGCGATAATCCGTGTCATTCTCTGTTCTCCCCTGAGCTATGGCCGCGACCCACGCCGCGAACCAAAGGATGCCGAAGCCTCCACGCGTCGGCAGCAACGCCCGGTCTTGCGGACCGGGCCGGAAATGGGGGGAGAAAGGAGTGTCTTGTCTCTCTCCGCCCGCGGCAAAAGCCTAGCAGGGCGATGGGAATTGGCAAGCGGCGGAATGTTGTGGACGGGTAAAGATTGGGCTTCGGTCGAAGGAGGCGTGGGCAGCCCAGGTTGCCCAGGATTCCCGGTTCGACATCGGCTGGCGACGCCCGGCGAGCGCCAGGGATCAGGGGAGTTTGTCGCCGACGTCAAATCGTTCGCGGATCTCCGGCGTCGCCTGAGAGGAGCCCGTGAAGGTGCTCCCGGATGGCCACCACGGTGCCGGATCGGACCAAGCTTCATGGTCACGGATGTTGACGACCGAGCCGTCGAATCTCGCGGCGTTGATGGAATGTCCCGGATGACGAAACGTCAGCGAGAGATTTGATTCGTCGCCCTGGTGTCCTTGACGCGTGTCAAACTCTCTGCCAAAGGATGTGGACTCGTGATAGGAAGGAGCGGAGCTAGAGAACGAGCCATAGTGAGTAGGCACGGGGCTCGGATCGAAGTCGAGGATTTTCAGCCTCCCGTCGTAGAATCGTGTTGCGTCAGAAACGATGATCTTGCTCGACGGCTGAATTGCGACAACGTCCATTCTCGGGCGAAACCGGCGAGGTGCATCGAACTCGGTCGGCCGACCACCGAGAAGTCTCTCCCAACTCACGGGCACGACGTCGCGCGGGATCCCTCGAATGGAGGGCAACTTCTTCGAGTACTGTCGGGCGATCTCATCGGTAGCGTAGACATGCATGGAGAGAGGGGTGAGGTAGCTGATCTGGCGAACTCCCTGCTCAAACAGCACCTCTTCGAACTCGTCGAAGTCCAGAAGGCCACGATTTCCGTTGCCGTCGTGGATGCTGTCATTGTAGATGTTGCTCGCCGGGTCGCCGAGCGTATTGAAGATAAACGCGGTACGTCTTGCCCGGTTGTCGGGCATGTTCATCGCATCACCAAGGACCGGGCTGATCCAATCGAAGTAGCTCGTCGGCATGAAACGAGGATCCAGCTTGCGCTGATTGAAGAGTTCGAGTCGAAAATAGAATGGGTCGTAGAATCCAGTCGTGTTTCGCCCGGCGTACCACTCCTGATTATCCAGAGCGTACTGCTGCTGAGCGTTAGCCAACGCGCGAAGCCGCGAGCCCTGGCAAACGACACTGCGCGCGGTATCCCGAGCCCCGCTGAGCGAGGGCAAGAGGATGCCCACAAGGAGGGCGATGATGGCGATCACAACCAGCAGCTCGATAAGTGTGAACCCGTGGCCCTGCGTACGCTGCTTCATGGCTTTGCCCTCTACTTTGGTCGGCCATCACGCACCGGCTTGTCTGAAATGGATACGGCATATGTCTCAAGATCAACCGCCGCGGCGGGAAACTCATCGTTGCCAAGGCCCGCTCGGTATCGCTCGGCGATGACCCATTGCCCATCCATCTCGTAGATCGGCAAAAGTGTGCGTTCACCGGTTTCCGGGTGCTTCGCGGGAATGATCACTCCACGCTTCCCACTTGTGTCGAAGCGAAAGCGATCTCCGGAGTTGACATCCACCATCAGGATGCTGTCCGCCAGATCCACCCCGCCCCGACACGACAGGAAGAGCCCCCCCGCAAGGGCGAGCACCGCCAGCACAAACAGGATGATTTGCCAGGGCCTGGCAGAGCCCATGGAGACCTCCTCGAGTGGAAGGGATCTTAGCGTTGCGTTGGGCCGCGATGCTCGCGACCGCCCGCTGTCGGGCGCCCGCGGCGAATCCGGGCGGATTCAGCGATCCGAGGGGTGCAGATCGACCACCACGGGGTAGTGATCCGCCGCGTAGCCGGGCGGGGCGGGGTCTTGCCAGGACATATCGGCGGGCCGCTGGATGGTGCCGAGGACGAATCGGCTCGCGTCGATCACCTCCGGTCTGAGCGCATCATTCACCAGGATCAGGTCGATTCGGCGGCTCGAGGCGTGCGTGATGACCGCCGCCCCGCTCAGGCCCGCGAAGGCGTCGTGGAACCCGAAATCGAGGTACGTCCGCACGCTGGGCTGATCGACGGTCGCGTTGAAGTCGCCCAGGATGGCGATGTTGGTGGTGTCTGTCAGGTCGTCGGCCGCGTACAGGATCTCGATCAGGCCGTTGGCCTCGGCCTCGCGCCAGTAGCCGCCGTAGCGGTTGGACTTCTGGTGGATGACGTAGAGCGTGAGGCGGTAGGGCTCGCCGTCCTCCGACGCGGTGACTTCAACATCGACCCGCAGAGGCGAGCGATGGAACAGGATCGGCTCGCCGGCGTGCCAGTTCTCCTGATCGCCCCAGTTGTCAGGATGCACCCCGGCAAGCGGGCGGCGGGGCCAGTTCTCGACGTGGGCGATGGGGAATCTGCTCAGGACCGCCTGCTCGATGCCGCGCTCGTCGCCGGCGTCGATCGAGACAACGTGGTCGTAGCCCATGCCCGTCAGGTACTCATCCATGTACCAGCGCAGGGCCGACTCTGATTCGATTTCCTGAAGGCAGAGGATGTCGGCGTCGGCCGCGCGGATGGCGTCGGCCAGCG
This sequence comes from Phycisphaerales bacterium, assembly GCA_029260315.1. Taxonomy (GTDB): domain Bacteria; phylum Planctomycetota; class Phycisphaerae; order Phycisphaerales; family UBA1924; genus S146-42. The sequence goes on from JAJDDM010000072.1 coordinate 38,482, forward strand.
GCTGGCGACGCTCGATCGGAATCGTCTCGTCGATGTCGTCGTTGCGCCCGCCGAGCGCGGGATCGTCGATGTCGTCGAAGAGGTTCTCGACGTTGTAGGTGGCAAGGCGGATGGTGCCGGGGGCTTTGGAAAGGGGGGAGCGGACGCCGTGGCGGATGAGGAAGGAGAGGTCGTTGTCGGTTGGTGTCGGTTTGGAGTCGGTGCTTGTCGGGGTGTCGGTTGCGAGGGATGTTGCTTCCGGCGGGGGTGTGGGCAAATCGGTAGGGGGTGTCTCGCCGCAGGCGGTGAGGACGAGAATCGCGGCGAGCATGGCGAGGCGTGCGGTCATGAGCGGAGGGTAGGGACACGGCGATTGGCTGAGAACCATGTTCGCAACGCTGCTCCGCAGCGGAGGACAGGCTCTTCTTCGGATCACCACTCTACGATTGGCTGGAATGCGGATTCTGCTTGCTAATCCCCGGGGCTTCTGTGCGGGCGTGCAGATGGCGATCGACGTCGTCTCGCAGGTCGTCGACTTGTTCGAGGGCGAGACGATCTACGTCTACCACGAGATCGTGCATAATCGCCATGTGGTCAGACGATTTCGGGATTCGGGGGTCGTCTTCGTCGAGGACATTGGGGAGATTCCCGAGGGCTCGGTCGTCGTCTTCAGCGCCCACGGCGTGAGCCCGGCGGTGCGTGCCAAAGCCTCGGCGAGGGAGCTGCGGGCGATCGACGCGACCTGCCCTTTGGTCACGAAGGTCCACGCCGAGGCGATTCGCTACGCCAAGCGAGGCGATCAGATTCTGCTCGTCGGGCACGCCGAGCATCAGGAAGTGGTCGGCACCCGCGGCGAGGCGCCGGACGCGATCCAGATCGTCGAGTCGCCCGAGGGCATCCCCAATCTCACGATCCGCGACCCCGAGAAGCTCGTGTATCTCACCCAGACGACCCTCAGCACCGACGACGCGGCGGTCATCATCGACGCGTTGCGCGAAGCATTCCCGAATATTAAGAGTCCTCCGAGCGAGGATATCTGCTATGCGACGACGAACCGCCAGCACGCGGTGCGGCGGCTCGCGCCCGAGGCAGACCTGACGCTGGTGGTAGGGTCGAAGAACTCGTCGAACTCGGTGCGGCTGACGGAGATCAGTGAGAATGTCGGGACGCCCGCGCGACTCATCGACGACGCCTCAGACTTGGATTGGAACTGGTTTGAGGATGTGTCCCGTGCCACCGACCGTGGCTCTGCACGGTTAGTGTCGGATGTCAAGAAACATGCAGATAAAGCACCAACCGCTCAAAGCAGCGGTCGGTGGCACGGGATGACGGTGCTCGTGACCGCCGGCGCCAGCGCGCCCGAAGACCTGGTCGCGGGCGTCTGTCGGGCGCTGCTGGAACGCCTCGGCGGCACCATCGAGCAACGAGAGGTCTTCAGCGAGGACGTCGAGTTCAATCTGCCCGCGGCGTTGCGCAAGGAGATGGGCCGGCGGGGGTTGACGCCCGAGCCGGCCCGGATCGGCACGCCGAGGATCACGCGCGAGCTGTACGGCGGCGTGCCGCTGACGGTGAGCTGTCGAGCGGGACCGGAATAGAACCGAACGGGCTCGTTGTTCGTTCTGGGCCACACGTCGACGATGCGAGTCTTGAACTGAGCGACGGGTGTGCGCGGTTCAACCTCATTGGGACAAGCTCCCAGGAGAGGAGCTTGTCATGATGCCTATGCGGCGAAACTGGCGGGGCCCGCGAGCCGGAGCGTTGGCGTTCACGACGATCGTTGGACTCTGTCTGGCCGTGGGCGGCTGTTCGTCCCCGTCGAGGTCGGGCGGGGGGCCCGCGCAGTCGGTCAATGAGATGCACCTGCTCGGCTCGGGGGTCCACCGGGTCGACAGCGCCCCCGACGACTGTCCCGTGTGCGCTGTGTACGAGCGCAACCACGGGAGCGTCGTGCGGGTGCGTGTGCCCGGCGGCGTCGGGGCGGGTGTCGTGGTCTCCGCTTCGGGGGACATCATCACCAACGCGCATGTGGTCGGTGAGAATAAGCTCATCGTCATCGAGACCTATCACGGGACGATTGTCCGCGGGCATGTCGAGCGGGTCTGGAAAGAGGCCGATCTCGCGATCGTGACCTCCGACTCAGGCGACGTGCATTGGTTGCCCATGGCGTTTGGGCCCGCGGCGTTCCCGCGGGTGGGGACCACGACCTACGCCATCGGGCATCCCGTGGGGCTGGGGTGGACCGTGACCCAGGGGATTATTTCGGGCCGGCGAAGAGCCGGCGAGGTCGGCCCTCTCGGGATGATCCAGACAGACGCCGCGGTCTCGCCCGGGAACTCAGGCGGACCGCTCCTTGACGAGCAGAGCCGTTGGGTCGGCGTCGTCTCGTCGAAGCTCGTTGGGCCGGGCCTGGAGAACGTCTCGTTCGCCGTGCCGATCGTGGAGGTTCGCCGGTTCTACGAGGAATCGACGGCGAGCCCGGTTACTGGCGGGGTCAACTAGCCGCGCGCAAGCAACTGCCGGCGGCTGGTGCGGGGCGCCATGATCGACCCTCGCTCGCACTACGATGGTCCGCCAACCCGTCGCAGTGCCATCGAATGAACCACCCCGCCAGCCACATCTTCGCTTTCACGCCGGATTCGCTCGTTGAATGGTGCGGGGATCGCGGCATGGCGGCGTACCGCGCCCGCCAAATCCTCGGGTGGGTCTATCAGCGCGGCGTGATCGATCCGGACGCGATGTCCAACCTCGCCAAGCGGGACCGTGAAGTGCTCGCCAACGAGATGACGTTCATTTCCGGCGACATCCTGAGCCATCAGGCGGCGACCGACGGGACGCGCAAGATGCTCGTGGAATGGAGAGACGAGTCAGACCCACGGAGCCGCGAGCGCAAGCTCGCGATGGGTCATCCAATCGCCGGCTCGCTTCCGATTCTGCAAGGCTCCTCCGACGGAGGCGATCCAACGCGCCAGACCGAGTGCGTGATGATCCCCGCCGAGCCGCACGGGCGGGACGCCCGTGCCACCGGGGCGAAAGAAACTCGCGCGGACGAATCGCGCATCCGTCGCACCGCCTGCATCTCCAGCCAGGTCGGCTGCCCCGTCGGCTGCAAGTTCTGTGCATCCGGCCTCGGCGGGCTCGATGGGAACCTCTCCGCAGGTCGCATCGTCGAGCAGGTCTGGCTGCTGGACCAACTCGTGAAGGGAAATCTGGTTGAGGGTAGATCGACTCTCCGAGCCGATGCGAGGATTGAGGGTAGATCGGCTCTCCGAGCCGATGCGATGGATGAGCCAGATCAGAGAGATTCGACAGCAACCCAAGACCAATCGGCTCGGAGAGCCGATCTACCCAGGATCACCAACATCGTCTTCATGGGCATGGGCGAGCCCCTGGCCAACTTCCAGAGCGTCGTCCACGCGGTCCGCACGATCGCGGCGGATTGGGGCATGGGCATCGGTGCCCGCCGCATCACCATCTCGACGGTGGGTTTGCCCAAGGCGATCGAAAAACTCGCCGAGCAACTCGAGCTGCCGGTGACGCTGGCGCTGAGCCTTCACGCGCCCAACGACGAGCTTCGTCGGGAGCTGATTCCGTGGGCGGAGTACACGACGATCGATGAGCTGTTGCGGGCCTGCCGGGCGTGGTTCGACAAGGCCGGGCGGGAGATCACGCTGGAGTACATTCTTCTTGGCGGCGTGAACGACCAGGCCGAGCACGCGGGGCAGTTGGCGGGCGTCGCGAAAAGCCTGCGGGCGAACGTCAACCTGATCCGGTACAACGAGGTGAGTGGGTTGCCGTATGCGCGGCCGACCCACGCGGATGTGCGCCGGTTCCAGGAGATCCTGCGCGAGCGGGGGGTGAACGCGCACATCCGGACGAGCCGGGGACGGGATATCGCCGCGGCGTGCGGGCAGTTGCGGCATGAGACCGCAGGGGCGAGATAGCGGGCAAGGGCCAAAACGGAGCCGCGTGCGCAAGCACGCGAGAGATCGCCCGGGGTCCATGGGGCGTCGGTTCTTGCGAGCGATTGCAAGTCTGAACGACTTGAGACCCTTGACGCTCCCTCGCGAGCTGGCGCTCGCGGCTCCGTTTGTGCGGAACGCGCTCGCGGCTCCGGAGGCGCGTAGAAATCTCCCGTGCATCGTGGGCTTGACCAACTCGCCTCGGCCATCGACCGCTGCATGACTGCCGACCAGATTCGGCTGCGTGGCCGGCTGCGGTCCCTGCGCGCCCGGGCCCGCCAGAAGCTGCCCATCGACAAGGGCCTCGCCGAGATCGGCGAGGTCATGGACGCCTCGATCGCCCGCCGGGAGCGCCGCGAGCGGATGCTCCCGACCGTTCGCTATCCGCAGGACCTGCCGATCAGCGAGCGGCGCGAGGAGATCGCCGAAGCGATCCGTGACCACCAGGTCGTCGTGGTCGCCGGCGAGACCGGCTCGGGCAAATCGACCCAGCTTCCCAAAATCTGCATGGAACTCGGGCGCGGCGTCGCAGGGCTCATCGCTCACACCCAGCCCCGCCGGATCGCCGCACGAAGCATCGCGGCGAGGCTGGGCGAGGAGCTGCGCCTGGGCATCGGGCGCGGCGTGGGCTACAAGGTCCGCTTCAGCGACAAGACCAGCGACCACGATTTCATCCGCGTGCTGACCGACGGCATGCTGCTCGCCGAGACCCAGGGCGATCGCGACCTGACGCGCTACGACACGATCATCATCGACGAGGCCCACGAGCGGAGCCTCAACATCGACTTCCTGCTCGGCTACCTCAAGCACCTGCTCGAACGGCGTCCCGAGCTCAAGGTCATCGTCACCAGCGCGACCATCGACACCAAGCGGTTCAGCGAGCATTTCTCGAACGCCCCGATCATCGAGGTCTCGGGCCGGATGTATCCGGTGGAAACCCGCTATCGCCCGCCGAGCGAGGACTTCGACGAGCGCGAGCGGATGACCAAGGCGATCCTGCACGCGGTCGACGAGTTCGCGGAGCTCGGCGAGGGCGACGTGCTGGTGTTCCTGCCGGGCGAGCGGGAGATCCGCGAGGCGGCGAACGCGCTCTCCAGGCACCATCCGCCCAACACCGAGATCCTGCCGCTGTACGCGCGCCTGAGCGTCGAGGAGCAGCAGCGGGTCTTCGCGCCGCATCGGGGGCGACGGATCGTGATCGCGACCAACGTCGCCGAGACGAGCCTGACGGTGCCGGGGATCCGGTTCGTTGTTGATTCGGGGACGGCGCGGATCAGCCGCTACAGCCATCGGACGAAAGTCCAGCGTCTGGAGATCGAGCCGATCAGCCGGGCGAGCGCGAACCAGCGCAGCGGGCGGTGCGGGCGCATCGCCCCCGGCACCTGCATCCGCCTGTATGACAAAGACGAGTTCGAGAGTCGCCAGGAGTACACTCAGCCGGAAATCCTGCGATCAAACCTCGCGGGCGTGATCCTGCAGATGAAGTCGCTCAAGCTCGGCAGAGTCGAGAAGTTCCCGTTCGTGGAGCCTCCGGACCCGAAGATGATCCGCGAGGGCTATCGCACGCTGCACGAGCTGGGGGCGGTGGATATCGAGGGCGAGCTGACCGAGATCGGCAGGCAGCTCTCGCGTCTGCCGATCGACCCGCGCATCGGGCGGATGATCCTTGGCTCGGGCGATGAGGACTGCGTGATGGAGGTGCTGGTCATCGCCAGTGCGCTCTCGATCCAGGACCCGCGCGATCGCCCGGCGGACAAGCGAGACCAGGCCGATGCTGCCCACGAACCATTCGTCGACGACGACTCGGACTTTCTCACCTACATGCATCTGTGGGAGGTCTTCCACGAGCGCAAGAAGCACCTGTCGCACCGCAAGCTCGCGGGCTGGGCCCGGACGCACTTTCTCTCGCACGCGCGCCTGCGCGAGTGGGAGGACGTCCATCGCCAGTTGCGGGAGATCGCCGGGGAGCTGGGCTTGCACGCCGAGCGCAACGCGGCCGAGCCCGAGGCGATCCACCGCGCGTTGCTGGCGGGGCTCATCTCCAACGTCGGCAGAGTCGACGAGGGATACGAGTACCAGGGCACGCACGGGTCGCGGTTCCACCTGTTCCCGGGTTCGACGCTCTTTGAGGAAAAGCCCCAGTGGGTCATGGCCGCGGAGCTGGTGCGGACGACGAGGCTGTACGCGCGAACGTGCGCGAAGATCCGTCCCAAGTGGATCGAGCGGTATGCGGGCGATCTGGTGACCAAGACCCACGGCCCACCGCGATGGGACAGCCGGCGGGCGCGGGTCGTCGCCGACGAGCGCGTGAGCCTCTACGGGCTGGAGGTCGTGCCCAAACGCGAGGTCCACTTCGGGCCGATCAACCCGGAGATCGCCCGCGAGGTCTTCATTCACAACGCGCTGGTCGAGAGCGATCTGCGGACGCGGGCCCCGTTCATGCGCCACAACAAGCGACTGATCGAGCAGATCTCGCGTCTGGAGGATCGCCTGCGCCGGCGGGACCTGCTCGCCGAGCGCACGCAGCGGTTCAAGTTCTTTGATCGGATCATCCCCGAGGACGTCTTCACGGGTGGCGAGTTCGAGCGCTGGCGGCGGATCGCCGAGAAGAAGGATCCCGAGCTGCTGTTTCTCAGCGAGGACGACGTGCTCGCGGCGACGCCCAGCGGTGACGAGCTCCGCCGGTTCCCCGAAAAAATAAGCATCAACGGATCGACGCTGCCCGTGCGGTACCGCTTCGAGCCCAACGCGGGCGACGACGGCGTGACGGTGACCGTGCCCGCCGACGCGTTCACGTCGCTGGAGCCGAAAATCTCCGACTGGTCGATCCCAGGCCTCGTCCGGGAGAAAGTGATCGACCTGATCCGCACACTGCCCAAGGAGTACCGCAAGCAGATCGGCCCGGCGCCTGAGTTCGTCGACGCGTTCCTCGCCGGCGAACCTCGCCGGGATCTGCCCATCATCGAATCGCTGACCTCGTTCATCCTCAAGCAGACCGGCACGCGTGTGCCGGAGGGCGTGTGGATGCCGGTGGGGGTCGCCGAGCATCTGCGGATCAACTATCGCGTGGTCGATGACGCGGGGAGCGTGCTGGCGATCAGCCGCGACCCCGGCGAGATCCGGCGGGCCATCCGCAAGCACCGCGGCACGCGCCCCGGCGATCTCTACGACGAGCGGTTCGACCGCGAGGACCTCCAGGCATGGGATTTCGGCGAGCTACCCGTCTCGATTGAGGTAGATCGCGGCGGCATGGCGACGATCGCGCATCCCGCCCTGCTCGCTCGGGGCGGACACGTCGGTCTCGGGCTCGTCGAAGACGCGATCGACGCGCAGCGCCGTCATCGGGAAGGCCTGGTCGGGTTGCTTCGGATCGTGGCGGGCCAGGATCTGGAGAAGCTCACCCGCAAGCTCCCCGATCTCGATGAGCTGGGGGTGCTGTATGCGCCCTTGGGCGAGGCGAGCGAGATGCGTGACGATGCGCTCCGCCTGCTCATTGAGCACGCGGCGCTGGAGTCCGGCAAGACGCCGCGCGATGGCGAGGCCTTCGCGGCCTGCGTCGAGTCGCTTTGGGCGAACTTCAGCGAGGCCCGTTCGCGGGTGCTGCCGGTGCTCCGCACGATCCTGGTGCGCCGCCAGGAGGTCGCGCTGGAGTTGGAGCGCGATCGCCCGGGCGCCTGGGAGACGCCCATGCGCGATCTGCGGGCCCAGTTCGCGGCGTTCGCCGGACCTCGCTTCGTTCGGGGGCGATCGTTGGACACCCTGCGACAGTTCCCGCGTTACCTCGCGGGCATGTCGGCGCGGCTCACCAGGCTCGCCCGCGGCGGGTTCGAGCGCGACCGCCAGGCCATGGAGGAGCTGTCCGAAGTCTTGCGCGAGTACGCGGCACTGCGTAAGTGCGACGACGCGACGCCGGCGTTTGCCCGGTCGTTGGGCGAGCTGCGGTGGCGCGTCGAGGAACTGCGTGTCGCTCTCTTTGCACAAGAGCTGGGCACCCGCGAGCCGGTGTCCGCCAAGCGCGTGCTCCGCGCGATCGAGCGGGCGCGTTCGAAGGAATGAGCGCGTCGAGCCGAGAAAAACGGCCCGCCGACCTTTCTGGATCGGCGGGCCGCTCACGAGGAGAGAGGAGGCCGCCCGCTTGCGTGCGGCTGCCCGCACACGAAGCGAAGAATACCGGAATCGGCGGATATCGGGCTCATCGGGCGACCCTGTCGGCTGACGTGTACCACGAGGATTCCGGGTTCACCATCGCAGATCGAGGACGATCGGATACGCTCGGAGGCAGAGAATCCAACGATGAACGTGCTCCTCTTGATTGATGCCGACTTCGCCGCCCGCGAGCGGTCGATGCTTCGAAGGGTCGAGGTGGGCCTCGCCGACGAGGGCGTCTCAGTCCTGCACGCCCTGCCCCAGACCCCTCGCAGCGAGGAGACGATCCTGGCGGCCCGGGTCGTCACCTTCGCGCCGGATCGACTGGGGTGGACCGCGCGCAGCCGCACCCGCGCCTTTCTGAGTGAGATCGAGGCCAGGTATCCGGGTGAGCTGTTCGGCAAGATCGACGCGGTCCACGTCCTGGGGCGTCGCTGGTGGACGTTTGGGGCCAGCATCGCCCGCGAGCTGGACGCGGGGCTCGTGATCGAGATCTGGCGTCACGCCTCGATCGATCGCGCGGGCGCGTTGCACGCCAAGACGCCCACCGTGCTGCTCGCCTCGGACCCGGCGATCCATCGCGATATGGCCAAAGCCGGGCTCAGCGAGTCCGCGAGGCCCGGCTCGTGGGGCGTCTACGCCGCGCCCCGGCCCAACGCGATCCTGCCGACCGATCGGGCCTCGAGCGTCATGATCCTCGGCGGACGGGGCGATCTGGGCGCGATCGAACGCACGCTCCAGGGGATCGCCCACGGCACGCCCAATGACGACCTGATGATCTTCATCGACGCCCGCCTTGCGCCCAAGACCCACCTGTGGCGCTGCGCCCGCGAACTCAAGTTGCTCAACCGGCTCTCGATCATCGAGGACATGGAGGGCGAGCGTGATCTGGTGCTCGCCGGCGACATCCTACTCATCCCCTCGCCCGACGGTGAGAACCGTTCGATCGTGCTGGACGCGATGGGGCACGGCATGCTGGTGATCGCCCCGCGCGACCCGGCGATCGAGGTCCTGGACGACCCCTCGATCGCGCGATTGCTGCCCGACCCGACGCCCGATGCCTGGTCGGGCGCGACCGCCAACGCCCTCTCCGACCGCGAGCAAGCGGCACAGACCGGCACCCGCGCCTGGGAGTTCGTGCGCGAGCGCCGCAAGGGCGCGGCCCACGTCGCCTCGATCATCGACGCCTACGAATGGCTGACCTCCTCGAACCCACTGCCGTTCGAGACCTGAGCCCATCGCCGTCCGATAGCGCCGCGCACGACGGCTCATAACTCTCGCAATCGCCACGATCCGCCTGTAGACAGGCGGTTTTGCTTGAGTTCGCTCAAGGTCGCTGGCAAACTGGAGTGTGAAGCCCGCCCCGCGTGGCGGAAAGAGCAAGAACGCGCAGAGCAGAAAGAAGAGGACCGACATGTTGACCGCAGCCGTAGCGATCTCGATCAGCGCAACCGCCCAGTTTCAATACCTGGGATATGGCGCCGAAGACAGCCGCACGCTGGCGACCCAGGCCCCGTATGTGACCGACGTCGCGATCAACGGCGCGTGGCATCCCCAGATCGGGCGCGAGTACCACACGCTCGTGTGGCGCAAAGGCCAGCCGGTCGGCCTGCACGGCTGGAACCGTCCCGGCCCCGACGCCTACGGCGCGCACCAGGACGACTACTCGCTGTACTACGCCCGCGTCGGCAACGTCGTCGTGAGCGCCAGCCCCTGGGTCCACGTCAACGACGACTCGGGCCTCCAGCGCGTCGAGCGGGCACGCCAGACGTGGCTCCGCGAGCAGGGCTACACCGGCGGCACGCGGACCTTCCGCAACCACCGCTACACCTCCCACGCCAGCATGGGCTCGCTCGAGAATCAGGGCGACTGGAACAAGATCACGATCCAGCTGCCCAAGCGTCCGCGCTTTGAGGTGAACGCGGGCGAGGACGCACAGCCGCAGCAGGCCCCCAGGGTAGTTGTTGCCCGGGCCGATGACGCCCGCATCGTCGTGCGTCGCGAAACCAACGAAACCACCGCGATCACGCGGGCGGACTGAACCGACATCTCTTCCCGAGCCTGGCGGCCCGCCTCGCGTATCCTGCGAGCGTGGGCCGCCTTCCGTTTGATCCCGAAAAGATGGCCGCGAAGAAGTCGCGGGCCGAGCGCCCGCTGACCGTCAGCGAGCTCGCCGCCCGCGTCGACGGCACACTCAAACGCGCGATGGGCGATCCCGTGCGGGTCGTCGGCGAGGTCTCTGGCTTCCGTGACCGGACACACTGGTACTTCGATCTCAAGGACGCCGCGGCTGTGATCTCCTGCGTCGTCTTCGCCTCATCCGCCCGCAAGCTCAAGATCCGACCCGAGGACGGGCTGGAGGTGATCGCCCGCGGTCGCGTCGAGTTCTGGGCCAAGGGCGGCAAGCTCTCCCTGCTCTGCGACACGCTCGAACCCGTCGGCGAAGGAGCGATCGACCTGGCCTTTCGCAAGCTCTGCGACGAGCTGCGAGCCCTGCGGTGGTTTGACCAATCCCGCAAGCGACCTCTGCCGCTGTTCCCCCGGCGCGTCGCGATCGTCACCAGCGAGACCGGGGCCGCGCTCCAGGATGTCCTCGACACCGCCCGCAAGCGATGTCCCGCCGTCGATCTGGACATCGTCGATGTCCGCGTCCAGGGCGAGTCCGCCGCGCCCGAGATCACCCGGGCCATCGATCGGCTCAGCGCAATCGGACCAGGCCTCGGCATCGACGCGATCATCCTCACCCGCGGCGGCGGCTCCAAAGAAGACCTCTGGGCGTTCAACGAGCGCGACGCCGCACGGGCGATCCATGAGTGTTCCCTGCCCATCGTCGCGGCGATCGGGCACGAATCGGACACGACCATCGCCGAACTGGTTGCGGATCTGCGCTGCGCGACGCCGACCCAGGCCGCCGTCGCGGTGATTCCCGATCGCGAAGCTCTGGCTCGCCAGCTCGACAGCCAGCGACGCACGCTCCAGGCGGATATGAACCGCCGGCTCGATCTGGTCCGCCGAAGGATCGACGCGGCACGGGCTCGCCCGTGGATGCGCGACCCCCGCCGCCTGCTCGATCACATCGGCGAGCGCGTTCACGAGCGGGCCAAGACCCTGCAAAGGGTGCTCAATCTGAGACTGAGATCTTCCCGCTCACGCCTCGACCGCCTCGCGGTGCGTCTCGATGCGCACCGACCGGCGATCATCCACGCCCGCTTGCAGGCACGCGTCGAGGCGGGCCGACACGATCTGGAACGGGCGATGGCAAGGCGGCTGACCGACGCGCGCTGGCGGATCCGCTCCGGCGAGCGCGAGATCGAGGCGATCGCACCCCATCGTGTGCTCGATCGTGGCTTCTCATGGACCACCACGGGCGAGGGACGCCTGATCCGCGCCGCGGCCAGCGTCGCGCCGGGCGAGATCATCCGCACGCGCGTCGCCTCGGGCGAGATCATCTCGACCGTAAACAAGGGCGATGGCGGCGCCCACGGATCCGACGCACCCGCGGCCGATTCTCCCCGTTCTTCGAAGCCATCGAATCCCCGCCCTCGAAGCACGCCCCCGCGACCCGACCAGATGGACCTGTTCTGATCGCGCGGCTACCTTCCGCATCATGGCAGAGCCTCCCGCCAACCCGATAGATCCCGCCAGCGAGCTTGGCTTCGAGGAGGCGATGGATCGGCTGGAGCGGATCATCGAGCGGATCGAGTCGGGCGAGGCGGGCCTGGAGGAGTCGATTCGCGAGTACGAGGCCGGGGCGAAGCTGTTGAAACGCTGCCGGGCGATCCTGGAGCGTGCCGAGCAGCGGGTCGCGAAGCTCGATCTCGAGTCGCTCGATCCGGGCGAGGGCTCAACCGGGACGCCTCGGGGGCCCGATGATGGCGATTCCTGAGCGTCGAGGGCCCTTGTGCAGCAACACCAGCTTCTGATCCTCTGGCTGGAGCTCATCAAGCTCCTGTTCGTCTTCAGCCTCGGCGCCTGCATCGGCTCGCTCACCAACGTCCTCGTCTACCGCATGCCCCTGGGCCTCAACGTCGTCACACCCAGCTCGCGCTGTCCAAAGTGTCAGACCAAGCTCCGCTGGAACGACAACATCCCCATTCTCGGCTGGCTCGCCCTGCGCGGGCGCTGCCGATACTGCAAGGTCCGCATCTCGCCCGAATATCCGATCGTCGAGCTCATCGGCGGATTGCTCTTCGCCCTGCCGTTCTTTCTTTTCTACACGATCCTCCAGTTCCCGGTCATGGGGCTGGGCACCGAGTGGCTCGGCATCGACTGGGCGATGCTCGCCCCGGAATGGACGGCGCGCGGCATCGGCCTCCAGTACTCCTGGCCCATCTTCCTCGTCGTGCTCGTGCTACTCGGCTGCCTGCTGCCAGCGACGATCATCGACGCGCGGACGTTCATGATCCCGCTGATCCTGACCTGGATCCCCGCCGTCGCCGCGGTCGCGATTTTGCCCGCGACCGCGGCGTGGCACGAGGCCGTGCAATCGACAACCAGCAGGAGATTCCTCTGGGCCGATGGCTGGTCGTGGGCCATCGCCTCGCCCGGTCCGACGGGCTGGAAATGGGTCGGCGGCGCGATCGGGGCGACCGTCGGCCTTGGTGTCAGCCTGATTCTGCTCAAGGTGGGGCTGCTCAAGCGGAGCTTCGCCGACTACGACGAGTGGGAGAAAAAGGCTCTCGCCGAACTGGAAGGAGAAGATACCGCGTCGGGATCCTCCTCATCGGACGGCGCATCCGAGAGCGCGGATGTGAAGAACGAGGGCGCTGAAGACGAACACCCTTCGCCCCAGGCGTCCGGCGAGCCCTCCCCCGACGAAACTGAACCCGCACGCTCGCCCCACGCGATCGTCTCCACCGCGATCGTTCTGCTCTGCGCCGTCGGCGGGACGCAAGTCGCGAGAGCCCTCGGCTTGATCCCATTCGTCGGCCTGCTCGCCGGCGTCCTCATCGGCCCCATCCTGGCCGGCGTCGTCCATCGCCTGCGCACCAGCTCGAATGCCAACGAACAGGAGTCCGATGAGTCGCCCGCGTCCATGTGGCTGGCCTATCCCCACGCCCGGCGCGAGACGATCCGTGAACTCTCGTTCCTCGGCGTGCCCGCCCTGCTCGCCCTCGCTGGCTGGATCATCGTCCCCAAGCTCGCCGGCCCCTGGCAGACCGATCCGACAACATTTCAACAAATCCCCGCCCACCTCGTCCCGCTCTGGCTGGACGTCCTCGCCGGCGTCCTGCTCGGCTATCTCGTCGCCGGGGGTGTCGTCTGGGCGGTCCGCATCCTCGGCAGCCTCAGCTTCGGCAAGGAGGCCATGGGCCTGGGCGATGTCCACCTCATGGCCGGCGTCGGGGCCTGCCTCGGCTGGATCGATCCCACCCTCGCCTTCTTCCTCGCCGCCTTCGTAGCGCTCTATCTGACGCTCGTGGGTGTCATCTGGGCCGGAGAGGGACGCCGGGCGATGCCGTTCGGGCCGGCCCTGGTCGTCGCCACCCTGCTCATCTTCCTGGGCAAGGCGGGCGTCGAGGTGGGGATCAACAAGTGGCTGGGACGCACGCCGCAGGACCAGAACATGATCGATCTGCCCTGACGGTTCGCCCCGAACCGCCCGACTCTGCTACATTACTGCACGGATCGGCGGAGCCGAGCCCGCACACGCAGATGACCTGCGCGTGCTTGCATGGAGGCACGAAAGATGGACCGGAAACAGACTGCGCGTTGGGCAATGGCGATGGCGGCGGTGGGGGCTCTCCTCGGCGGCTGCAATAGCGCCAACAGAACCAAGTACAACCTCGCCCTCCAGGAGAACCAGGAACTCCGCCAGCGCGTCGTCGCGCTGCAATCAGCCAAGGAGGCCAGCGACGAGCGAGCGGTCGCCGCCCAGCGCGAGGCCGACGAGCTGGCCCAGGCGCTCCGCGACGCGCAGAACGAGCTGGAGACCCAGCCGACCGGCAACGTGAGCGGTCTCGGCAATCTGCCGCCCGGCGTGACCGTGTCCTCGCGAGGCAGCGACGTGGTCGTCACCGTCGCGGGCGACGTTCTGTTCGACTCGGGCAAGGCGACGCTCAAGGACAGCGCCAAGCGCGACCTGGATCGCCTCACCCGCACGCTCAACCAGCGCTTCCCCACCAACCTCATCCGCGTCGAGGGCTACACGGACACCGACCCCATCAAGAAGAGCGGCTGGAAATCCAACGAGCACCTGAGCGCCGAACGCGCCCTTGCCGTCGAACGCGCCCTCGTCTCCGGCGGCATCGGCAACGACCGCGTCTACTCCGCCGCGTTCGGCCCCTCGCGCGCCAAGGGCAGCAAGCAGGAGAGCCGGCGCGTCGAGATCGTCGTGCTCGCTCCGGAGTATTGAGCCCTTCGCGAACCCGTTCGCTCTCGACCCCGCGATTCGCGGGGTCTTTGCTGCGCATCGATTCTTCGATCCGGTGAATCCACCTTCTCGCATCGCCGAAAGCGATTCTCAACGGTGGGCGTGAGGCTCGCTCACCTCCGAGAACGCGGATGAACAAAGAGCCCGAAGACGGGCGAGGAGCTATCGATGCGCAAGGGCTTTGCAATGATACTGGCTTCGGGCGGCGTGCTGGCCGCGGGTGCGCTGGCGGCGATGACGGCCGAGCGGGGGTCCGCTTCCCAGACATGCTCAAGCAGCACCCTCACGATGAATGTCGCCGAGGGCAAGGCAGATATCGTCGACACCGCCGTCGCCGCGGGCGACTTCAAGACGCTGGTCAAGGCCGTCAAGGCCGCCGATCTTGTCGGGGCGCTCAAGAGCAAGGGGCCGTTCACGGTCTTTGCGCCCAACGACGCGGCATTCGCCAAGGTGCCGTCCAGCGCCCTCAACAGCCTGCTCCAGCCGCAGAACAAGGAGGCTCTCCGGGGCGTGCTGACCTACCACGTCGTTGCCGGCTCGCTCGAGGCATCGGACGTCGCCAGCCGCACCAGCGTCACCACGCTCAACGGCCAGCGTCTGGACGTCAACACCCGCGACGGCAACGTCTTTGTCGATGGCGCCCGCGTGATCGCGACGAACATCCAGTGCGACAACGGCGTCATCCACGTCATCGACTCGGTCGTGATGCCCAAATCCGACAACATCGTCTCGACCGCCCAGAGCGCCGGGAGCTTTGGCACGCTCCTCGCCGCCGCCGAGGCCGCCGGCCTCGCGGGCCCGCTCGCGGGCGACGGGCCGTTCACCGTCTTCGCGCCGACCGACGACGCCTTCGCGGCCCTGCCCAAGGGCACCGTCGAGTCGCTGCTCAAGCCCGAGAACAAGGCCAAGCTGGCCGCGATCCTGAAGTACCATGTGGTGCCCGGTCGCGTGTACTCCAGCGACGCTCTCAGCGCGCAGTCCGCCGAGACCCTCCAGGGCCAGCGCGTGCGCGTCGTGCTGAAGGACGGACAACTCCGCGTCAACAACGCGAACATCATCGCCAACGACATCGAGGCGAGCAACGGCGTGATCCATGTGATCGATCGCGTCATCCTGCCCGCCATGTAGGAACCCCATTCGCACGGCGCTGCCGCCTTCGCTGGCGGTGGCGCCCTTTTTCCATGGACTGCTCTGTCCCGACATCCCGCCATGTGCGATCGGACGGGACGGAAGCGCTGCGGATCAGCATGCACGTTGGATCGTCCGGCTACCATCCCGACGCAATGAGCCGAGCGGTGCCAGCCAGCCAAGCCATGTCCTCGAAGGATCGTGGCGAGCCGGTGTTGCCGCGCGTCGCCGCCGGCGAGCGGGCCGCCATGCGCGAGTGCATGGAGCGATACAGCGGGCTCGTCTGGTCTCTCGCCCGCCGCCAACTGGCCTCGCCATCCGAAGCCGAGGACGCGGTGCAGGACATCTTTCTCGACGTCTGGAAGAGCGCCGCCCGCTTCGACGGCGCGATCGCCTCCGAGGTCACCTTCATCGCCATGATCGCGCGGCGAAGACTCATCGACCGCCGCAGAAGAGTCGCCGGATCCAAGGAGAAGACGGTCCTCGAAGACACCGCGCCACCCGCGGCGAGCCAGTCCAATGCCGACAACGCCGACGATGTCTCCTCGGCCGTCAGCGCGTTCGCCAAGCTCAGCGACGATCAGCAGCGGGTGCTGCGCCTGTCCATCCAGCAGGGCCTCAGCCACGAGAGGATCGCCGGCGTCACGGGCATGCCCTTGGGCACCGTCAAGACCCACGCCCGCCGCGGCCTGATCAAGCTGCGCGAGCTGGTCGCTTCCGGAGGTGACTCGTGAGCCCCCTGAACGATCAGAACCGAGACGGGTCGAACCCCGACTGGCTCGATCTCGCCTGCGACGCCGCGACGGGCGACCTCGCCACCGCGGATCTGGCGCTCTGCGAGGCTTCGCGCCACGACCACGCGGCGGAGTTCGACGAGTTCGATCGCATCGCGGCGGCCCTCGCAGTCGGGCTCACGCCCATCGAGCAGGCGCCCGGCGACGTCCGGGATCGACTGATGCGCACGCTCCCGGCCATCGAGGCGGAGCCGATCGAGTCGCGCCCACTGAGAGTGTCCCCACCGGCGAGTTCGGCGCCGAAAGCCGCGAGTCTCTGGCGGAGCCGCGCGATCGCCGGCTGGTCGATCGCTGCTCTGCTGGCCCTAGTCGCCGGCGTGATCCTGATCGTCCGGGCGACACCCCCGCAAGCACCCTCGCCCGCCGACGCCCGCCGCCAGCTCATCGCCCGCGGCGCAACACCGATCGCCTGGGGAGAGTGGTCCGATCCATCCGTCCAGGCCGTCGTGCAGGGCGTGCGCGGCGACGTGGTCTGGGACGACCAGCGCCAGGAGGGCTACATGCGCTTCGTCGGCCTGCCCACCAACGATCCGAGCGAGGCCCAATACCAGCTTTGGATTCTCGACGGTCGATACGAAGATCCGCTCTCCCAACGCGTCAGCGGCGGGGTCTTCGACATCCCGCCCGGCGCCGAGGAATGGGTCGTCCCGATCCGCCAAGGGATGCCCATCGAAGACGCCGTGGGCTTCGCGATCACCGTCGAACGCCCCGGCGGGGTCTGGGTCTCAGACATGTCCCAGCGTGTGGCCATCGCGCTTAAGGGCTAGGTCCTGTTTGACGGATCGGTGGAACGGGCGTCTCGCCCGTTCGTATCGTGGATTATCTCCAACACGCACGGGCGAGACGCCCGTGCCACCGCTGTCTTGTGATCCGTCAAACAGAACCTAGAGCCGCATCGCGATTCGCGCCCGCCTCGCTATCGTCCATCGGCCGCAGATAGGGCGTCAGGATCTCGGGCACGCGTCGCAGCCCCCGCCGCCTCGCCTTGTCCACGGCATACCGCATCGAGTCGTGCATGCGCTTCCGCACGCGGTCGGTGACGTTGAACTCCAGCCGCTCCATCGTGTCGATCGCGAACCGCCAGGCGTGGTACTCCTCGACGCACCGCAGGCGATGGGTGTCGAAGCCGATCGCATGGTGCCCGATCTCGTGCAGGAAGATCGCGCACGACATCGGTCCCTTCGGGCGCGGCGCCTCGATCAGCCGGCTGACGCTGCCGTCCCGATAGAGCACCTGCCACGCGACGCCGGACATGCTGGATCGCCACTTGCGGACTCGCACGCCGTGCGTTCGCAGCATGTCCCGCGTGAGCTGGTCATACCGCTCGCTCATCGCCGGCTTCGCTGCGGGCGCAGGAACACTTGGGCAGGCGGGCGGCGCCGGAAGCACCTCGCCGACGCCGACCGATGCATCGTCGCGTCCGGAACGCGGTCGTCGAGGAACGATCCGAGGCTTTGTCGGCTTGAGAATGTCCCACAGCGTCAGCACGTCCCGTCCCTGTCGTTCACGCTCCGATCAACCGCTCGCCCGCGCCGATGCGCTGCCCGCGGGCAAAGTCTCCCCACGCCATGGCCTTCTTCCCCGCCGGCTGCGCCTCCAGCACGCGCAGCAGCGTACCCCCGCCGCACGCGACGAGCCCCGCGCCCGGGTCCACGATCGCGCCCGGTTCCTGATTGGGAATCGTGCTCATTTCCGTTTCCGCTCGCGCCCGCAGCAGCTTGATCTCCGCCTCACGAAACTCCACCCGCACGCCGGGCTTCGGGCTCAGGGCGTTGATCCGACATCGGCAACGCTCGCTCGATTCGTCGAATCGGACCCACGCGTCGGCGCCGCTGATCTTGCGGGCCAGCGTCACCCTTTGTTCGTCCTGCACCTCGCCCCGGACGGTCCCCGCATCCTGCTCCCCCAGCACACGCTCGATCAGGTCCGAGCCCTCGATCGCCAGCCGATCGTGCAGATCCTCGCTCGTCTCGCTGCCCCCGATCGGCGCCGACGCCCGCGCCAGCACCAGCCCCGCATCCATCTTCTCCGCCAGGGTGATCACCGAGTTGCCCGTCTCAGAGTCCCCCGCCAGGATCGCCGCCTGAATCGGCGCGGCCCCACGCCACCTCGGTAACAGCGACGCGTGCAGATTGATCGCGAACACTCCCTCCAGCAACCCCGCCGAGAGCTTCTGCCCGAACGCGATCACGACCCACGCATCAGCCGCCAGATCCCGCAGCTTCCCGGCGATCTCCGCCTGGTTGACATTCTCCGGCTTGTGCAGTTCGATCTGCGGCGCGTGCGCCTCGACCCACTCGCCCACGGGCGTCGCCCGCAACTTGCCCCCGCGCCCCGCCGGGCGATCCGGCTGGGTCACGATCCCCACCACCTCGTGCGATCGCGTCAGCGACGCCAGCGTCGGCAGGGCAAACGGGCTGGACCCGAAGAAGATCAGCCGCACCTAGCGCCCCCGCTCCATCGCCCGGATCGTCGCCCGATTCCGCAGACGCGACATCTGCGTGAACCGATCCAGGATCAGCACACCCTCCAGATGGTCGAACTCGTGCTGCCAGCAGCGCGCGACCAACCCGCTGGCGGTCCCGGTGATCGCCTTACCATCCAGATCCAGCGCCTCGATCGTCACCGTCCGCGGCCGCAGCACGTCGCCCCGCACCCCCGGGATGCTCAGACACCCCTCGTTGAACGGCTCGATCGGCCCCTCCGGCGAGCGGATCACGGGATTGACATAGACCAGCGCCGGGATCGTCGAGCGATCCAGAGGCCCCTCGTCGCCCTCCTCCAACTCCGGCACGCGGGTCACGAATATCCGCCACGAGAGCCCGACCTGCGGCGCAGCCAGCCCGATCCCCTCGGCCTGATCCATCAGCTCGATCATCCGCGCCGCGACCGCCCGCATCTCCTCATTGACCGCGTCGATCGGCTCGGCGCGAACGCGGAGGATCGGGTCCGGAAACTCCATGATTCGCAGCTCGCCCGGATCCACGCCCATGGGTCCATCGTAGATCCCGCTGTCCTCGCGCGCCCCGGATTCGCCTCCCGTTCGGGAACAAACGGGACACGACCACCCGCCGTCGCACGCCCTCCGGGGGTGTAGAATCGCCCCGCGATCCGCGCGGGGAACTCCCCCCGGCATCCCGCGTCGGATCCGGCTCACCCCCTCGCGAACACGGGCCGCGAACAAAGGAAGGCTGACCTTGGCGATCTTCGGCAAGAAGAAATCGGATGAAGAGCAGCAGGACGAGACGCCGCAGCCCGGAGCGGATCTCGCGGTCGAGCACTCTCCCGAGAAGGCCAAGCGTTTCTTCGACCGAGCCAAGACCGTCCACGAATCCGGCCAGTACGAGTACGCCATGTCGCTCTGGCTCGACGGGCTCAAGTGGGACCCGACGGACCTGGGAGCAATCGAGAAGTTCGCGCTCAGCGCGTCGGCGTTCAACAACAGCAAGACCAAGCCCAGCAAGGAGACCGTCCGAAACATCGAGGGCAAACGCCTGGTCGATCGCTACGCCCTGGCCCTGCTCCAGTGGGGGGTCAAGCCCCGCGACGCGTCGTCAGTTGTGAAGGCCGCCGAGGCCGCCGCCAAGATCGACGCCGAGAGCGCCCTCAACATGAGCGAGGTCGTCTACTGGATCGGCGAGCGGGCCCTGGCGATCATCCGCTCGGACAAGCCGAAGAAGGACCACTACGTCAAGCTCATGAACGCCTGCCGGACCGCCCGCGTGTACGACCTCGCGGTCGCCGCCGGCGACGAGGGCGTCAGGCTCGATCCCACCGACTCCAACCTCGCCGCCGACACCCGCAACCTCGCGGCCCAGGCGACGATGTCCACCGGCGGCTACGCCGGCACCGGAGAGGCCGGCGGCTTCCGCGCGAACATCAAGGACGCCAACCAGCAGCGCCTCGTCGAGGAGCGCGAGCGCATCGTCAAGACCGAGGACGTCAAGGACCGGCTCGTGAGTGTCGCCGAGCAGGAGTACGCCCGCAGGCCCGACGACCTGCCGACCGTCCGCCAATATGTCAAAGCGCTGAAAGAACGCGGCCGCGAGGACGACGAAAAACTCGCCTACCGCCTGCTTATGAAGGCCTACGAGGAGACCAAGCAGTTCCAGCTCAAGGTCGACGCCGACGATATCCGGTTGCGCCAGGCACGCCGGGCGCTGATGAAGTACCGCGACGCCGCCGAGGAGAATCCCGACCACACCCAGGCCCGGGAGAACTTCAAGAAGGCCGAACGCAAGTTCATCGAGATGGAAGTCGAGACGCTGCGTGCCCAGGTCGAAGCCTACCCCACCGACCTGCGCCTCAAGTTCGAACTCGGCAAGCGCGAACTCAAGCTCGACAACCACGACGAGGCCATCGCCCTCTTCCAGGAGAGCCAGGACGATCCCAAGTATCGCGCCAGCTCCCTCGCCCTCCTCGGCGAGTCGTTCTTCAGGCAGGACTGGGTCGACGAGGCGATCGACACCTACCGCCGCGCCCTCGACGGGCACGAGGACACCAAGGATTCCTCCGGCCTCGACCTGCGCTACGGCCTCATGCTCGCCCTCCAGCGCAAGGCCCGCGAGGAAAACGATCTCGAGGCCGCCAGCGAGGCCGAGAAGCTCGCCAGCGGCATCGCCATCCAGCAGATCAACTACCGCGACATCAAGGATCGGCGCAACGAGTTGAAACAACTCGTCGGCGAGCTCAAGCAGCGCCAGGCGGGCTGAGTGGACGCTCTCGCCATCATTCCCGCCCGCTACGCCTCCGAGCGATTCCCCGCCAAGGCCCTCGCCCGCGACACCGGCAAGCCCCTCATCCAGCACGTCGTCGAGGCCGCCCAGGCCTGCGACGCCATCGACCGCGTCGTCGTCGCCACCGACGACGAGCGCATCGCGTCGGCCGTCAGTTCCTTCGGCACAGAGTCCGTCATGACCCGCGCCGACCACGACAACGGCACCAGCCGATTAGCAGAAGCCGCCTGGACCCTCGATCTGCGCCCCGACACCATCGTCGTCAACATCCAGGGCGACGAGCCCGAGATCGAGCCCGCCGCCGTCGACGGCGCGATCGCACTCCTCGAATCCAGCGCCTGCGACATGGCCACCGCCGCGGCACCCATCCTCTCCCGCGCCGATCACCTCGACCCCAACGTCGTCAAGGTCGTCCTCGACCGCAACAGCCGCGCCCTCTACTTCTCCCGCGCCCCGATCCCCTACCCGCGCACCCTCGGCGTCACCCCCCTACGCCACATCGGCCTCTACGTCTACCGCTGCGACTTCCTCGAACGTTACGCCGACCTGCCCTCGACCCCGCTCGAAAAGGCCGAGCGCCTCGAGCAGCTCCGGGCATTGGAGCACGGGCACACGATTGGCGTTCATCTGACCGATGCGGCGTGGTCGGGCATCGACACCCCCGAGCAATACGCCGCATTCGTCGAGCGCTGGACAGCCCGTGAGCGCTGACCCGCCGGTGCCACTGGTGGCTCGCCCACCAGTGCGATCCACCAGGTGCATTCATCCACGCCAAGACCGTGCCACCGAGATGGCCGGTCCTCCGGCCATCTCGGTGCTTCTTCACACCGTGCCGCTGGTGGCTCGCCACCAGTGCCGAACGTAGAGACCTCCTCCCAACCCATACCCTCACCTCATGCCCACTCTCACCCTCGCCCACTCCCCCGACGCCGACGACATGGCCATGTGGTGGCCCATCACTGGCATGCGAGATCCCCAAGGCGATCCCATCGCCGGCGAGCTTGGAAGTCCCGTCCTCGACACCGCCCGCTGGCGCTTCGATCCCATCCCCGACGACGTCCAGCGCCTCAACCGGCGTGCGATCGACACCGCCGACCTCGACATCACCGCCATCTCCGCTCACGCCTACCCGCACGTTCGCGACCGCTACGCCATCACCGCCTGCGGCGGCTCCTTCGGCGAGGGCTACGGCCCCAAACTCGTCGTCGCCGCCAGCAGCCCGCACGCCTCATTAGACCATCTATTCGAAGGCCGGAGCCCGACCCTCGCGGTTCCCGGCCTGCACACCACGGCGTACCTCGCCCTCTGCGTGCTGCTCGGACGCCGACTCGACACCCACGAACGCCTGTTCAGCGAGATCCCCGGCGCCGTTGCCTCCGGCGAGTTCGACGCCGGCCTGCTCATCCACGAGGCCCAGCTCTCCTTCGCCGACCTCGGCCTGCGCCCCCTCGCCGATCTCGGCTCGCTCTGGAAAGACCGATTCGATTCGATCCTCCCTCTCGGCCTCAACGTCATCGGGCGCGATCTCGATGCGCGATTCGGCGAGGGCTCGCTCGCCGAGGTCTCAAGGATCCTCCGCGACTCGGTCGCTTGCGCCATGCAACGCCGCGCCGACACCAAGACCTTCCTGCGCCTCCACGCCGAGCGCCGACCAGAATGGCTCGACGATGCACTCGTCGACCGCTACCTCGACATGTACGTCAGCGAGATGACATTGGACATGGGCGCCGTCGGCATCGACGCTCTCACAACGCTGCTCACCCACGGCGCACGCCTCGACCTCTGCCCCGACCCCGCCGAGATCCACACCTACTGATCGAACAGCGATCCCGGATCACCGACGCTTCATTCTCACCGCGGAGACACGGAGACACGGAGAGGAACAATGCATTGACTCCGTGACTCCGTGGTGAATCCCTGCCCGATTCCTCTCTGTGCCCTCTGTGGTGAATAAGCCTTTGCGGTCTTGGCTGGGACCATACACTCGCCCCATGCGCATCTTGAAGACCGACCTCGGCGTCACGATCGAACCCGACAACGCCGCGCCCCTCGAAGTCCGCCACATCATCGGCATCGGCCGCAACTACGCCGAGCACGCCGGCGAGATGGGCGCCGACCTCCCCGAGCGCCCCATGGTCTTCTTCAAGAGCCCGGCCAGCGCCACCATCCATGGCGAGCCCATCGTCATCCCGCCGATCTGCGTCGATCCGGACACCGGCGGCGAGCAGGTCGACTTCGAGGCAGAACTCGCCGTCGTGATCGGCAGGCCGGCGCGCGACGTCCCTCTGGACGGGGCCCTCGATCACGTCCTCGGCTACTGCTGCGCCAACGACGTCTCGGCCCGATGGTGGCAGCGCCACGGCTCCGCGGGGCAGTTCTGCCGGGGCAAGAGCTTCGACACGTTCTGCCCGCTCGGCCCGAAGATCACCCCCGCCGAGCGCGTGCCCGATCCCCAGAATCTGCGGATCCGCTGCCGGGTCAACGGCGAGACGATGCAGGACGCGAGCACCGCCGACATGATCTTCCCCGTCGCCCAGCTCATCAGCGAGCTCAGCCGCGGCACGACGCTCCTGCCCGGCACGGTGCTCGTCACGGGCTCACCGAGCGGCGTCGGCTTCGCCCGCTCGCCGCAGGTCTTCCTGCGCGACGGCGACACGGTCGAGGTCGAGATCGAGGGCCTCGGCATCCTTCGCAATCCGGTTCAACTCGAACGCTGACGTCCGGGCTCTTCCACGTCGGGTCCCTGCCTGCCTATCGCCCCAAGGCTTCGAGCTCTCGCTCGATCACCCCGACCAGCTTCGCTGCCTCCTCCTCGCTCGGCACGCCCACGGTCCGGTACAGCACCTCGCCATCAGCGCCGACCAGCACGATCGTCGGGATCCCCTCGACACTCATCTCCTCGGCCAACGGGTCGGCGTTGAGCAGGATCTGGTAGGTGTACCCCGCGTCCTGCATGAACCGCAGCGGGTCGGATCGCTCCCAGACGTTGGCGCCGAAGACGTTCAGGCCCCGCCCGCCATAGGTCTCGTGCAGGTGCTGCACCTCCGGCATCGCGATCCGGCAGGGGCCGCACCAGGTCGCCCAGAAATCCAGCAGCACGAGCTCGCCTCGATAGTCCTCGCTCGTGTGCGTCCGCCCGACGCCATCCACCAGCCGCCAATCCGGCGCATCGCCCAGATCCTGCGGCATCATCCGGAACAGCAGCACGCCTCCCAGAGCCACCACGATCAGCACCGGGAACAGCGGGAAGGACCTGCGATCGCTCATGCCTGGCTCCGTGACAGATGGACGAGAACCTGGGGAACCCCTCGCCCCTGCGTATTGTTCGACCGCCCGTGGCCAAGAAGAAGAAACAATCCGGCACGCCGAACGTCGAGAACCGCAAGGCGCGGTTCCAGTACCACATCCACGAGACGCTGGAGGTCGGCATCCAGCTCCAGGGCTCGGAGGTCAAGAGCGTCCGCGCCGGCAACGTGTCGATCGCCGAGGGCTTTGTGCGGGTCGAATCCAGCCCGCCCGCGCTCTTCCTCCACGGCGTGACCATCGGCGAGTACGGCCCGGCCGGGGGCATGGGGCACGCCCCGACCCGGACTCGCAAGCTGCTGGCGCACCGCCAGGAGATCGCCAAGCTCCAGCGGACGGTGGACCGCAAGGGCGTGACGATCGTGCCGCTGAAGCTGTATTTCAAGAACGGGTTCGCGAAGCTGCTGGTGGGCGTGGGCGAGGGCAAGAGCCGCTCGGACAAGCGCCAGACGATCGCCGAGCGAGATACGCAGCGGGACATGCAGCGGGCGATGACGCGCAAGAGGATCGGGTGAGGCAAGAGCCCGGAGTCGCGTGCCGATCCGGTGGTGCCGTGGTCTGAGGAGGCTTTGCGACAAATGGCCACGCGCACGCCCCCGAAGACGACAATCCGTCGCTCGCGCCAAGACTTGACAGCGGTTGGCAACTCGGCGTGGCCTTCGCTCGAAGACTCGCTCAGACCACGGCACCCCTCGGCGAACGCTACGCGCCCGCTGAATTTGCGCTAGATCCCCTTGCCGACGCGGCTCTCGGCGAGGCGGACCTTGGCGCGGGCTGCGTGGATGGCGTGGGTGCGGCGTTCCTGGGCGACGCGCCGGGTCTCGAGGTCGCCGTCGGTCGAGAGCGGCGTCGCCTCGGCCTGCTTGAGCTCGTTCTGGGCGTCGGTGAGGACGAGGGACTCGGCGGGCACGGCGGTCTCGGCGATCAGGGTCAGCGAGCCCTCGGACATCTTGCAGACGCCGCCGTCGACGAAGTAGGAACGGCTGCCGCCGGCGGCGGATCCGTCGTTCGGGAAATCGACCCGCAGTTCGCCGGTGCCGAGGCTGGCGACGATCGGGGCGCGGCCGGGGAGGATGCCCATCAGGCCGTCCCAGAGGGGGATGGAGGCGTAGGTGATCTCCTCTTCGAGGAGCTTGTCGGCGGGGGAGACGATGGTGCAGCGGAAGGTGTTGGCCATGGGGTCTCTCTTGACTTCCTTGGGGACTTCCTTGGGGCTCGCTTGAGCGTTCCGTGGGGGAGGCTGAAACGGGGACGATGATAGGGCGGGCGGGCTCGGCGGACGATACCGTGCCTCTCGTGAGCCGCAGGGCCGTCATCACGTTGGTCGTTCTGGTGAGCGTGCTGGGCGCCTCGGCGATGCTGCGCCTGCTGGTCGGGGGCGAGGGGCTGGCGCTGCCGGAGATGCGGGCGATCTGGGAGCTGCGGCTGGAGCGGTTGGCCAGCGGCGTGATCGTCGGCGCGAGCCTGGGGATCGCGGGGGTGCTGCTCCAGGCGCTGCTGCGGAATCCCCTGGCGAGCCCGGATCTGCTGGGGCTGGCCTCGGGGGCGGGGCTGGGGGTGATGGTCAGCTTCGGGCTGGGGGCGATCGCGGGGACGGTCGGGTCGGCGCTGCTCGGGACGACGGGGCCGGCGATCGCGGGGTCGCTGGGGGCGCTGGCGATTGTGTATGCCCTGAGCCAGCATCGGGGGTTCGTCGATCCGGTGCCGCTGATTCTGGTGGGGGTGATCGTCTCGATCATCGCCTCGGCGGCGACGCTGTTGATCCAGAACCTGCTGCCGGATCGGGGGTTGAGTGCGGGGCGGTGGATGCTTGGGTCGCTGCGCGACGGGACGCCGGGGTGGCAGCTCTGGGGCGTCGGGGCGCTGACGCTGGTGAGCGCGGCGTGGAGCGTGCGGCTGGGGCCTGCGATGGACGCGTCGGCGCTGAGCGACGACGAGGCGATCGGGGTGGGGGTGCGGCTGGGGCTGCTGCGGGCGATCCTGTTCGTGCTGGCGGGGTTGTTGACGGCGGGGAGCGTCGTGCTCGCGGGGCCGATCGGGTTTGTCGGGTTGGTCTGTCCGCATCTGGTACGTCTGATGGCGGGGCCGGCGCATCGTCCGCTGGTGATCGGGTCGGCGATCGCGGGTGCGGCGCTGGTGGTGCTGGCCGATGCGTTGGTGAAGGCGATCGAGGTGCCGACGGGGAGGTTGCCGATCGGCGTGCTGACGACGGTGGTGGGCGGGCCGGTGTTCATCGTGCTGCTGCGGCGGGAGATGGTGGGGGGGCGGTCGTGACGCGCGTGCTGTTTCTCGCGCCGAGCTTTCTCTCGCGCCGGGCTCATAAGCCGATCCGGGGCGTGGAGATCTTTGATCTGCATCTGGTGCGACAGATGGCGGAGCTTGGAGTTCGGGTCTGTGTGCCGGCGGAGCGGTATTGGCGGGGGATCTTTGAGGAGCGGTTTGCGGGGGTGGATGTGGAGACGCTGTATGTGGCGGGGCCTCGCAAGTGCGGGATTCCGAGCATGTTGAGTGCGTGGTTGTTGCGCAAGCGCGAGTTCGACGTTGTGCTGCTGGGGAACAACGCGCGCGGATTGCTTTGGGGGCTGGGGGTGCTCAAGCCGCGGCGGCGGGAGATGCGGGTTGTGCTGCTGGCGCATCGGGAGGCGCAGCGGGGGTTTGTGGCGGGGGTGCGCGCGCATGAGATGGAGGTTGTGGCGGTGAGCGACGCGGTGGCGCGGACGTTTTGTGATGGGGAGTGGTCGCCGCGGGTTTTGGAGACGTATTACGGGATTCCGAACGCGGAGCTGTTTTCGGCGCCCGATTCGCGACCGTCGGATCGGGACGGGATCGTGCGGTTCGGTGTGCTCGGCAAGCTGGACAATCCGTGGAAGGGGGCGGCGCTGGCGATCGAGGCGTATCGGGCGATGGATGAACGAATGCGAGTGAAGTGTGAGTTGCATCTGGCGGCGTATCCGGATCCGCCGGCGGATTTGCCGGAGGGTGTGTTCGCGCATCGGTGGATGCCTGCGGAGAAGACGGCGGAGTTTCTGCGGTCGCTGGATGTGTACCTGGCGTGCTCGAGCGGGCAGGAGACGTTCGGGCAGACGATCGTGCAAGCGATGTTGACGGGCCTGCCGGTGATCGCGACGGGGCTGGAGGTGCATCGGGAGAAGCTGGATGCGGGGGGTGGGGTTGTG